>JAFUHB010000039.1 GCA_017469085.1 Clostridia bacterium | reverse complement strand
GGCGGGGTCAGTGGCGAAATCCTTGAAGGTCTTGGGGATGGTCACGCCCTTGGCAGCCCAATCGGCTTCCATTTCGGGGTTGTAGGCCAGCACCATGTTGCAGACGCGCACGGGATACCAGTAGCCCTCCTCATCATAGGGGAAGCGCAGCAGCGTATCGGCGTTTTCCACCTCGATGGGCTCCAGATATCCGGCTTCCTTGAGCTCCAGGGAGAGCGCGGGCTCGGCCACCAGCATCATGTCGCAGCCCAGGGTGCCGGTGTCCATCTCGCCGTAGATCTTGGTGATCAGCGAGGAGGTGCCGCCGTAGAAGAAGAAGCTGCCGTCGTTGCCGGGGGTCAGGTTGGGGAATTCGGCCTTGATGGCCTCATCCATCATGTCGATAACGAACTGGTACATCGAGGAGTAAATGACGAGCTCGCCGGATACGTCCTCATTGACAGCCAGCGCGTTCGCGCCCAGCGCCGCGACCAGCACCAGCGCCATTACGAGAGCCAGGAATTTTTTCATAAAACGATCCTCCTTATGTTTTTCCCCGGTCCAAAACCAACCGGGATGCTGGGAAAAGAATAACACAAAATTGACATCATTGCAATATGTAATTCGCGCTTTTTTGAAATAATAGGGAAGTTTTTTGCGGAAATCGATCTTGATTATTCCATAAAAAACATTTTTTGAGCAGTTAGCGGCCCGTGAGCGGCTGCCGGAGGGAGCTGGCGGCTCGCCGCTGTTAATTGGCCGTGAAACATTGACCAAACAGGCTTTTTGCCGTATACTTTCTTATGTTTAAGGCAATCGTCAAAGGAGGCTTTCGGCATTATGAACGTCGCACCCTATATCCCGTCCGAAATCGAGCCCAAATGGCAGCGCCTCTGGGAGGAGCAGCATGCCTTCCGGGCCGAAAATCACTCTGACAAGCGGAAATATTACTGCTTGATCGAGTTCCCCTATCCTTCCGGGCAGGGGCTGCACGTCGGGCATCCACGCTCCAACACGGCGCTGGACATCATTGCCCGCAAGCGCCGCATGGAGGGCTATAACGTGCTGTATCCCATCGGCTGGGACGCTTTTGGCCTGCCCACCGAGAATTACGCCATCAAGAACCATGTGCATCCCGCCAAGGTCACCAAGGAGAACATCGACCATTTCCGCAGCCAGCTGAAGAAATTGGGCTTTTCCTTCGATTATGAGCGCGAGGTGGATACCACCGACCCCAATTACTACCGCTGGACGCAGTGGATTTTCCTGAAGCTGTATGAGCGCGGCCTGGCCTACAAGAGCGAGATGCCCATCAACTGGTGCCCCTCCTGCAAGTGCGGCCTGGCCAACGAGGAGGTCGTGGACGGCAAGTGCGAGCGCTGCGGCACCGAGGTGGTCCGCAAGGTCAAGTCCCAGTGGATGCTGCGCATCACGGCCTATGCCCAGACGCTGCTGGACGGCCTGGATATGGTCGATTTTATCGACCGCGTCAAGGTGCAGCAGCGCAATTGGATCGGCCGCAGCGAGGGCGCGGAGGTCGATTTCCGGCTGACGCCTGTCGATGAAACGCTGCGCGTGTACACGACCCGGCCCGATACGCTGTTCGGCGCGACCTACATGGTCATTTCGCCCGAGCATCCGCTGATCGAAAAGCACAAGGACCAGTTGACCAACTACGACGAAGTCGTCGCCTATCGCGAGGCGGCCGCCCGCAAGAGCGACTTTGAGCGTACCGAGATCGCCAAGGATAAGACCGGCGTCCAGCTGGAGGGCATCCGGGCGATCGATCCGGTCAACGGCAAGGAGATCCCCATCTGGGTATCCGACTATGTGCTGATGACCTACGGCACCGGCGCGATCATGGCCGTGCCCGCACACGACGAGCGCGACTGGGCTTTCGCCAAGAAGTTCGGCCTGCCCATCATCGAGGTGGTGGCCGGCGGTGAAAACGTGCAGGAGGCCTGCTATTCGGACGTCGCGACCGGGAAGATGGTCAATTCCGGCTTCCTGGACGGGCTTTCCGTCGCCGAGGCCAAGAAAGCGATCATCGACTGGCTCGAGGAAAAGGGCGTCGGCACCCGCAAGGTGAATTTCAAGCTGCGCGACTG
>JAFUHB010000038.1 GCA_017469085.1 Clostridia bacterium | reverse complement strand
CTTTCGGTGAGGGCGGAACGCGGCGCCACGTCCCGCCGGTGCCGTGTATCAGCATAAAGCGCCTAAAATTGAAAAACCATAGGCATGGGCCGCGGCTTGCTTAAAAATTGAGCAAGCCGGCGGAAGCGTCAGCCGGAAGCGTCGAGCGCGCAAGAGGCTCCAAAAATCCCCCGGAAAGCGACAATATCCCTTGAAATTTCGCCGTTGAAAAAGGATTTTTGCCTGTTACGTTGGAGATTGTCAATGCGGAGGTGATGCGCTTGACGATCCGTGAGGAGCTTGAACTGCGGGAGCGGGAGGTATTATCCTCGTATGCGGTCAAGAGCGCCGATACGCTCGGCCGTGACAGGCCGATTTCTCCTGACGACCTGCGAACGGAGTTTCAGCGCGACCGGGATCGCATCCTGCACAGCAAATCCTTTCGGCGGCTGAAATTCAAGACTCAGGTGTTCATTGCGCCGGAGGGCGACCACTACCGCACCCGGCTCACGCACACGCTGGAGGTGTCCCAGGTGGCGCGGACGATCGCCCGCGCGCTAAACCTGAACGAGGACCTGACCGAGGCGATCGCTTTGGGGCATGACCTGGGCCATACGCCCTTTGGCCATATCGGCGAACGTTCGCTGGACCATCTTTGCCACGATGGGTTCAGGCATAACGAACAGAGTCTGCGCGTGGTGGAGGTGCTGGAGAATGGAACGGGCCTGAACTTGACCCGGGAGGTCCGCGACGGGATCATCAATCATTCCGGCAAGCTGCAGCCGATGACGCTGGAGGGCTGCTGCGTTGCCCGGGCCGACCGTATCGCGTACATTAATCACGACATTGACGACGCCCTGCGCGCCGGTGTGCTCAAGGATTATGAGCTGCCCAAGGATTGCCTGAAAACCCTGGGAGAGACGCACGGCCAGCGCATCAACACGATGATCGGCGATATCGTAAGGGAAAGCCGGGGGCAGCCCTTCGTGCGCATGAGCGCCCAAATTCAGGCTGCGACGGACGCGCTGCGCGACTTCATGTTTGAAAAAGTGTATCGGGACGGCTGGCGCCGGCAGGAGGAAGAAAAGTGCGACCGCCTGGTGACCGCGCTGTTTCATTATTTCATCGATCATCCCGGCGAAATGCCGATGGAATACGTGCAGGTTTCTTATCTGGATGGAACGGAACGGGCCGTGACCGATTTTATTTCCGGTATGACGGATCGGTATGCCGTGCGTTTATACAGTCAATTGTTCCTGCCCGACGCTTTTCCGGTGATATGAGCGTTGTCGGCGGCAGGAAAAAACAAAAAAACGGCGAACAATGAACAGGTGACTTCGGATGCCAACGCAGCGCTTTCCCACAGGCTGGCTGGATGAGCTTTACTCCCGGGCCGATATCGTGCAGATCGTATCCGCCTACCTGCCGCTGAAACGGGACGGCAGGCGGTATTGGGGGCTCTGTCCCTTTCATCATGAAAAGACGCCCTCCTTTTCGGTGACTCCGGAGCTCAATCTGTATTACTGCTTTGGCTGCAAGGCGGGCGGCAACGTGGTGCAGTTTGTGATGTAGATGGAAAAGCTCTCTTATCACGAGGCGATACTGTACCTGGCGGATAAGCTGCACATGCAGGCGCCTCAGCTGATCGAGGACCCCGATTATGAGCGAAGGCGGAGCGAGCGGGAACGCCTGCTTGCCGCCAACAAGGAAGCCGCGGCATACTTTTATCGGGAGCTGTGGACCGAGCGGGGAAAGCCGATGCTCGATTACTTTTATCGGCGAGGGCTTTCGGACGCGGTGATCCGGCGCTTCGGCCTGGGCGCGAGCCTGGACGAATGGGACGACCTGACGCTTTACCTGACGCAGAAGGGTTTTTCAGAGGCTGAACTTCGATCGGCGGGGCTGATTGTGACCAAGGAAGGCGGCAGGCGGTTCGATTTTTTTCGGGGACGGGCCATGTTCCCCATTATCGATCAGTTTGGGAACGTCCTGGCCTTTGGCGGGCGTACCCTGGGCAACGACCAGCCTAAGTATCTGAACACCGGGGATACACCGATTTTCAACAAACGGTTAGGGGTTTTTGCAGCCAATCTCCTGAAAAAGGAACGCAATTTGCAGCGCGTGATCCTGGTTGAAGGGTATATGGACGTGGTGGCCCTG
>JAFUHB010000001.1 GCA_017469085.1 Clostridia bacterium | reverse complement strand
GAAATCCTCGCTTCACTTCTTCTGATTGCACGTACTAATTATTTTGGCTTTTTATGTCCCTGCTCCATAGCTGGCCTGTGTTCACTCATTTCTTTACTGGCAAAGTCGGGGTATAGCATGAAGCCCAAAAGCAGGGAAGGATTTTCGGCATTCCGGTCGATTGCTCAAACGAGATTTCATGCGCGCTATTTGCGTTTTACCCACATACTCTTGAGACAGCTACCATAGCATATCGGACGGCAATCGGCTCGAAAACGCCGATATTTTTAATTTGTAACGGTGCTGTCGTAGACAATTTCAACTAATTATGGTACAATCGGTTGACGGCGGAAGGAAACGCAGACAAACGCTATGCCGGGAAAGGGTTGGAATGACGCGTTGCGCAGGACCTTGACGGAGAATGGGCGCATGATCCGGCTGTGCCGGGTACTGTATCTGATCGCGCTTGGCGCCTATCTCCTGTATTCTCTGCTGTTCCACGGATTTACGCATTGGGCCGTGGAGGAGGAAGTGATGATCGGGCCCTGGCGGGCGCGGATGGCGCTGCTTTGGTTTTCTTATGGGTTGCTGGGCCTGCTGACGGCGCTTGAATTCGGGTTGAACCGGCGACGGGCGGCCATAGCGGCGGCGCTGCTGCTGTGCCGCGTGCTCCTGCCCAAGAGCGGGCAGACGATCCTGCTGGTCGAGCTTGCGTTGTTCTGCGTGCTGGCCGACCGGGCGCGGACGCGGGCGATCGCCGGGTGCTGGCTGGCCGTGCACGCGGCGTATGTGCTGCTGCTGGCCGCGCTCCTGCTGAGTGGCGCGGTCACGTCGACCTACGCTTGGCCCAAGTTAGGCTCATTCAGCGTCCCGGGCGTTTCGCTGGGGATGGGGCATCCCAACAGCCTGGCGCTGCTGATCCTGGCGATGCTGCTGATGGCCTGGTATCTCTGGCTCAAAAGGAGTCGGGCCGTCACGGCGATCCTTTTCGCGGCGGCGGGCCTGCTGATCTGGTATCTGACCGTGTGCAGGACGGCGGCGCTGCTTGCCCTGCTGTTTCCGCTGCTTGAGACGAGACTGACGACCTTACGGATACGTCGGCCCAGACAGACGCTCCGTTGGTGCGCGGCGCTGCCGTTCATGCTGCTGTGCGTGTCGCTGGGGCTGACGCTGGCCTTAGGCGTTCTGCGGCTTGCGCCTTGGCTGGACAATATCTTTGGCGGGCGGTTCACGCTGGCCGCCGAGGGCTTTCACACGTATCCGCTGACCCTGTTGGGGCAAACGCTTGGAGCGACGCCGATCCTCGACAATTTGTATATCAACCTGCTGCTGGGGGCGGGCGGTGTCCCCACCGCGCTGTTCCTGGGCGCTATGTGCGTCATGAATACGCGCCTTGCGCAGGCGGGGGATACGGAGCTTTTGTCGGTCGCGATTCTGTACCTGATTCTTGGGCTGATGGAAAACGCCGGATTATACTTGATCTTTGGCTTTGCGCCGCTGCTGGCGGCCTCTCAGGGACCGAGCACGGAGGGATGAAATGTACAAGCGCGTAACCGAGGGGTGGCTCAAGCACGGCGATTTTATCCTGCTGGATCTGATCGCCTTCCAGCTGGCGTTCCTGGGCGCGTATTGCCTGCGGTTTGGGCTGTCGTGGCCCTATGCCCGGCAGGATTATATGACGATCGGCCTGCTGATGTCGGTGCTGGATGTGACGGCGGCGATCGCCTTCAATACCATGCACAACGTGCTGAAGCGCACGCCGCAGGAGGAATTGGGGCAGACGGTCCAGCATTGCGTGCTGGTGTTTGCCGGAACGACGGTCTGCCTGTTCGCCGTTCAGATTGGGGATGTGTATTCCCGGCTGACGCTGTTTTATACGCTGCTTTTGCATATCGCCATCGGCTATGGGACGCGTTTGCTTTGGAAGCGGGCGCTTCGCCGCCGCGGACTCAGGGAGAGCAGCCGCTCCGTGCTGCTGGCCGTCACGGAATGTCGCGCGAAGGAGCTGCTGCACAGGCTCCGTGAATACCCGCAGGACGGCTGGAAAATTGCCGGTCTGGTGCTGCTGGACCGCGACGCCGAAGGAGAAACGGTGGACGGCGTGCCGGTCGTCGCTAACCTGGACGGCGCGGCCCGGTTCATCTGCCGGGCCTGGATCGACGAAGTGATGATCTACCCGGACGGGATGGACAGCTTTCCCGACGCGTTGATGCGGCAATGCGATGAAATGTGTGTGCCGGTCCATCTGGTGCTGGCCTTTTTAGGCGGCGAGGGGCATCGGCGCATCAGTGAGCGCGTGGCCGGCTATCAGGTCCTGACGACGGTGCTCAATTACGCCGGACCGCTGCAATTGTTCCTGAAGCGCTGCCTGGACGTTATTGGTGGACTCGTTGGCAGCGTGCTCGCGCTGCTCGTGATCGCCGTGGTCGGGCCGTTCATCAAAAAGGAGTCCCCGGGCCCCATCCTCTTTCGGCAGGAGCGCATTGGGCGAAACGGCAAGCGCTTTCAGATGCTCAAGCTGCGCTCCATGTATCCGGATGCGGATGCGCGAAAGCAGGAGCTGATGCGGGAAAACCGGGTGACAGACGGCATGATGTTCAAGCTGGATTGGGACCCGCGGATCATCGGCAACCGCGTGTTGCCCGACGGCACGCGAAAGACGGGCGTGGGTGAATTCATCCGCCGGACCAGTCTGGATGAATTCCCGCAGTTTTTTAACGTG
The DNA here is from genome assembly GCA_017469085.1 of Clostridia bacterium. Classification (GTDB taxonomy): domain Bacteria; phylum Bacillota; class Clostridia; order Christensenellales; family Aristaeellaceae; genus UBA4246. The sequence continues at coordinate 5,685 of JAFUHB010000001.1, read as the reverse complement.
CTGCGGGGTGATATGAGCCTGGTGGGCACGCGGCCGCCGACGGTGGATGAGTGGGATCGGTATGAGCTCCATCACCGGGCGCGGCTGGCGGTCAAGCCAGGGATCACAGGTATGTGGCAGGTAAGCGGACGCAGTGAGATCACCGATTTTGAGGAGGTGGTCCGGCTGGACGTGCAGTATATCGCGCAATGGAGTCTCTGGCTGGATATCAAGATCCTGCTGAAGACCGTCGGCGCGGTGATCCGCCGAAAGGGCGCTATGTAGTTGTTCCGCCCCCGTCGGCCGATCCAAGGTGGAGGTGCTTATGAAGCGGAATCCGGATTATGAATAGGAAATTTCTCTCAGGAGTCTGATGTTCGCCGTACTGTATCGATGGCGGGTGATCCTTGCAGGCGCGCTGATTTTGATGGTGCTCCTGTATGGCTGGCAGGCCTATCGGGTGTCCCAGGGCGCGAACTGGCTGGAGCAGGAGCAGTATAAGCTTTCGCTCAGCGAATATGAGCGCCAGGTCCAGACGGCGCAATCGTCCTTGGACCTGGCACGGCAGCGCAAGGCGGAGCGGGAGGAGTATCAGGCGCTGTCCCTTCGGACGCAGATCGATTACCAGTACCAGTGGACGGCAAGGAAGCGCTATGTCGTCCGGCTGTCCGAAGGGGAGGAGGGCGGCAGCGCGTCTCAGCTGCAAAATCCGCTGACGCCGCTGCTGAATATGTACACCAGCCTGCTTTCGTCTACCAGCCTGCCCGAGGAGGAACGCCTGGCCCTGATCGACCGCGCCGCGCCCCGGTATTGGGCGGACGTAGTCAGCGTCGGGGCGGATACGGAGGGCGGCCAGCTGATCGTCAGCGTGATTGGGCCGGATCAGGCTTTCGTGGAAAAGCTGATGGATTATATGGCTCAAAAGGTGCTGGGGACCGCGCAAGGCGAGGCGGCGGCGATCCTGCCCCATACTATTCGGGAGATCAGCAGCGAAGTCAATGAAGCGATCAACACCTCTCTGCTGGAGGAGCAGAATGCCCTTTCGGCCGCCATCCGCGCCTATCAGGAGGCCATGGATGAGGCGCAGGCGGAGCTGAACCGGCTGCGGGATCAGAAAGCGTCCGTACAGCCCGGCAGCCATAAGACGCGGTACGCGGCGATCGGGCTGGCGCTCGGCGCGCTGCTGACCTGTGTGTATTTTGCTCTGCGGTATATATTCAGCGGGCGGCTGCGTGAAGCCGCTGATGTCAGCGAGCGCTATGACCTGCCGCTGCTCGGTCAGGTCGCGTCAAGCAGCCCGGCCAGAAGGTCCGGCAGGGGGCTCGACGGTTGGCTGGAGCGTAAGGCACGCGGCGCGCAGTCTGCAGAAAACCCTTACGCCCGGATCGCCGAGCAGCTGAAGCCGCGCTGCGAAGGGAAGCGGGTCGTCTTGACCGGAAGCGTCGGAAGTGATAAGCTTAATCAGGTGAGCGAGGAGCTTGCCGGGCGCGTGCCGAACGCTGCCCAATGGATCGTATTGCCGGACATCACGCAAAGCGCGGAAACCGTGCGCGGCGTCGCGCAGGCGGACGGCGTGATCCTGGTTGAGGAGATCGGCGTTTCGATCGAGCGAAGAATCGACCTGGAGGTCGAGCAGCTGCTGGTTGCGCATGCTGAGATGCTTGGTTGCGTGATCATATAAGGAGCCTATGAAGAGCTATTGCCTGTTCTGCCAAACGCAGCGCTGCCGGGAGCTGGAGCGCTTGCTGAAGATGATGGGGGAGTATGAGGTCATTTACCCCCGGATCGTACAGCGCAAGTGGATCAACGGCAAGGCGAAAGAGGAAATCCACGATTACCTGCCGGGCTATCTGTTTTTATATACAGAAGCTCCCCTGGTCAACTTCGGGCAGTTTTCTTCCATGGGCGGCGTGATCCGCTGGCTGGGCGAGCGGGAGAACGGATTTGAGCTGGCCGGCTCGGATCGCGTATTTGCGGAAATGCTGCACCGTGAAAAGGGCCTGATCGGCATTCAGAAGGTCTATCGCGAGGGCGATCGTATCTTACTGAATGACGGCCTGTTTTGCGGCGTGGAGGCGACCATCGTCAGCGTGGACCGGCGTAAGGGCCGCGCCAAGCTTGAGTTTCCCTTTGACGGCGCGCTGCGCGGCGTCTGGATCGGTTACGATGTGATCGACCAGGCGAAGAGGCTCAATGAGCCGGAACCAGCTTAATCAAATCATTTAATAGCATCCCCCAACGGCCCGCTTCTCAACGGGGCCGGCGACGGGGGATGCTTTTTGATGCGAGCTGCTGTTTAATGAATCCGAAGAATGCGGATTATCTGTCCGAGGAAGATGCAGGGGAGCAGCCGACCAGGATGTTGGTGATAAAGTGATTGCCTTCCTGGCGCATCAGCAGGTTGCCTTGGTATTTTTCCGCGATATAGCGCATGCTCTGCGTGCCGAAGCCGTGCCAGCCCGCCTCATGCTGCTTGGTGGTCTGGGGCAGGCCGTCCCGGAAGGCGACGGCGCCGTCGCAGTAATTATCAAGCTCGATCAGGCAGAAGCCTGCCTGCTGCCGGATGCTGAGGCTGATGTTCCGGTTCTCCGGGGCGGGGGCTTTTTCGGCGCTTTCAATGGCGTTGTTGAGGGCGTTGCCCAGCAGCGAATAAAGATCGGCGCTCTCCATATCCGTCAGGGGCGTTCCGTCGATCGTGCAGGTCAGGCTGATATCGTGCTGCATGCAATACAGGCTTTTCTCCGTCAACAGGATATCCAGCATATCGTTTCCGGTATGAAAACGCGCGTCGTACAGGCTGACCGCTTCCTCAAGGCTTTGATACAGCTTTTGCTGCTCCGAATCCTTTTGCCGGTCGGACAGCATTTTGAGGGCTGCCATTTGCCCCTTCAGGTCGTGCGCCTTCATGTTGATCAGGCGGATGCTGTCCTGCGTGAATTGGGATTGCTGGCGCTCGGCGTCCAGCAGCTTTTCGATGAACTCCTGATCCTTCTCGGCCTGCGTCTGCGCGAAGATGGAGCGCTGCAAGGTCAGCATCAGCAGGGAGCAAAGCGCCAGCAGAAAACATTCGAGGGTGTAATGGATCATATCCTCCGCCGTGATGATGATGCTCGAGCTGCCCTGCAAGAGGATGTAGCTGATCAGATTCAGGATTAGCAGCATTGCGCCGAGCAGGATGACCAGCGTCCAGCGACGCACCTCGAGCGTGCGCTTATCCAGCCAGTCCAGCACGAAGGAGGCGGAAAAGATCAGATAGATCACCGCCATGATGGCGTCATAGAGGATCACGTACAGCAGCCGGTATTGGTTTTGCAGCAGGCCGGAACGCCGCAGATCGAGCAGGTTCAGGGCCGCGTTCTGCACCTCATAGGCCGCGATGCGGTTGTGGAAAATGGACATGCTGACCGGGTTCATTACGTCCTGTACGACGTTCTGGATCACGTAGGAGGCAATGCCGACGTACAGCAATTGGCCGATCGAAATATCAAAGCAGAGGTACAGGCCCAGCAGCAGGTAGGCGTACCAGAGCATGAAGCTCCAGTTCATCAGCCCCGTTTGGAAGGCGGGCAGGAAGAAAAAGGAATCGATCAGCTGGGGAACGATCAGGTAGGGCAGCAGCGCGGCGCAGCGGAACATAAAGCCCTTCCGCCGGGGCACATGCGCCATGAACAGCAGCGCCGGGATCAGCAGCCGCATGGGGAAATTGCCCAGAAAGGCAAAGATATGGAACAGAATGCTGACGGCCATTTTTTATTTGCTCCCCATATACAGGGTCAGGGCGTTCATGAAATCCTTTTTGAAGGAGCGACCGATCCGCAGGTCCGCTCCGGCGACGGTCACCTCGTCGCCGCGGACGCGGCTTACCCGGCTCAGGTTGACCAGATAGGAGCCGCCGCAGCGGGCGAACATCGGGCCGTTCAGCTGCCGCTCGACCTTGCTGAGCGCGTCCCAGGTTTCATAATCGCCCTGGCGGGTATGGTAGATCAGCTGGTGGTTCCGGCTTTCGATATAGTCGATGTCCGCGCTGTCCAGCCGGATAGACTGCCCGCGAACGGACAGCACAACATCCGCCGTCGATCGCCCGGCGACCTTGCGCAGGGCCCTTTCCAGCCGGAAGGCGAACGCGCCGTAGCCCGATTGGCGAAGGGGCTTCAGGATATAATCGGTGGCGTCCACCTGGTAGCCGTCCACCGCGTATTGGGCCAGGTTGGTCACGAACAGCAGCACGACCGAGCGGTCGAGCTCGCGCAGCTTACGGGAGGCCGTCATGCCGTCCATCATGGGCATCTCGATATCCATGAATACCAGCGCGTAAATGGGGTGATACCCGGTCAGGAAGCGGACGGCGTCCGGGAATACGCTGATTTCAAAGGCCAGGCCGTGTTCCCCGGCGTAGCGATCCAGGTATTCGCGTAAGGTCTCTGCGCTTTTTGGTTCGTCTTCCACAATGGCGATGTTCACGGGCTGCTCCTTTGGCATGCTTTTGACGGTCTGGATACTTCCATTATAATCATTATAATCATTTTGCCCGGAAAAGCAATCGGCGCTCCGGGAAAATGTCAAATACGCAGGAAAATCTGTCGATTTCGCAAGGCCGATTGTATTTATCGGCTGCGTTTGTTATATTTCAGTCAATCCTTTCCTGACAAGGGAAAAGAAATTTGGGAGGTGCTTTTTATGAAACTCACGAAAATGCTTGCGCTCGCGTTGGCCGTACTGATGATGCTGGGTCTTGCGCTGACCGCGTCCGCTGAGGACGTAAGCGGGATCCTGGGCATGTATACCATGCAGATCAGCGGCGAAGAGCTGATCAACGGGCCGGTGGCTACCTTCAGCAGCCACGAATCGGCGGATTCGATGATCGGTTATAACTTCCTGATGCTGACCAACAATGAGACCTTCGAGGAGGGCAGTCGGCCCACCACGCATCGCCCGGCACGCGTGGAAAATGAGTGGCGGGACCAATATTTGTATGAAGCGGGACGGCGCTATGTGCTGACCAAGATGACCTTTGGCGCGAATCGCGGCATCGAGCTGTGGATTTCCTTCTATGGCACCTTCGATTACGACGGGGAATACGTCACCCTGCATCCGGCGGAAAAGTGCTCCTTTAACTACTTCTATGGCGACAGTCTGAAGTACCAATACGATTATGAGGGATGGATGTATGGCCCCGATGATACGCTGTACGCCAACGACCCGGACATGGAGCGCTATAACACCACGCCCATCAACATGTTCAGCGGCCCTTATGCGGAATATCATTTCAACACCGGCAACGACGATAACGTGATCGAGCTGGACCTGGAGGCCAAGACCTTCTCCTACTTTGAAGAGGACGAGGACGCGGACTGATGGACCGCGGGAATAAGAAAGACGGCAGGTGACCTAAAATGACGCGAAAGAACCGGTTGGTGCTGCACAATATCCTGATCGCCGTGGGGTTGGCCCTGGTGGTGGCGGTCAACATGGTGTGCTTCTACTGGAGCCAGGCGCTCGATTTATTCCTCGGCGAGATCGGCGGCAGCAAGGGCTATGCCACAGGCTATGAGGACAGCGATGTGCTGCGCCGCCAGCAGGAGCTGTTCGCGTCCCAGGTGACCGACGAGGGGAGCGTGCTGCTGTATAACGAGGGCGGCGCGCTCCCGCTCAGCCGCGGGGCCAGGGTGACGGTGTTCTCCCAGAATTCCATCAACTGGCTGCGAG
>JAFUHB010000037.1 GCA_017469085.1 Clostridia bacterium | reverse complement strand
GTCACCGCCGCCGAGACCGCCCGGCCCGGCGTGGCCCTGATCGAGGCGCAATGGCGCGTGGCGGACGCTTACGGCGATCAGACGGTCGTCAAAAGCAGCGTGTTCCGCGCGCGAATCCTCCCGGCGATCGGCTCGACGGAGCTGCCTGCCGCGCAGCCTCTCTGGACCGACCGGGTGCTGGCCGCGGGCCAGACGGCCCTGGCCGCCGCGCAAAACGCGCAGCAGACCGCCGGACGGCTTGCCGAAGCGGTCTCCGCCCAGATTTCGCGCCTTCAGGAGGCCGCCGAACGGGTCGTTGCCTCCTTCCCCGAGGATTACGGCGTCCTGACCGTCCAGGTGGCCGCCGAACGGGGGCAGGGGGCGCTTTCCGTCAGCCGCGATGTCCTGCCGTCCGGGGAGACGCTTGCGCTGACCGATTTTCCCACCTTCCTGGTGCGCGGCTGGGAGCTTGATTTTACCTGCCGCGTCGGCAATTTCCAGCAGATGGATATCGGGCGCGGCTATCAAACCGATCATGGCAAGTGGTTCATGATCGGCAACAAATACGTGACCGTCAAGACCTGGGCCGGCGGCGCGGAGACGGTCAACGGCCGCATCGAGCACGGGCTGACGGTGGACGGCAGCCTGAGCGTCCATCTGCGGATGAACGACAGCGGCCTGGTCACCCTGCAAATGACCTGCGCCCAAGGGTATTGGACCCACGAGTTCAATTACGGCTTTGAGGACGGCCGCGGCTGCTTCTTCGCCCGGCCCTCCCAGGGGATCTCCGCCGTGCGGCTGGGCGCCGCCTGCGGGGCGCTGCGTTCCCCGGTGTGGCTGTTTGGGGACGGATATTTCGGCGTGAACGACCGGCGGGTGATCGGCCAGCTCAAAAACCGCGGTTATTTTTCGGGGCTGATGATCGACGCCTTCCCCGGCCAGAACGCGCAGAACGCTTGGGCGGAGCTGCACCGGGCGCTTGCGCTGGGCGCGCCCCGGTATCTGATCTGGGCCCTCGGCCTGAGCGGCTCGGCGGAGGCCTATGCGGAGACCCTGGCCTCCTTACGCGCCGTGTGCGCGCAAAAGGGGATCACGCCGATCCTCCTCCGCGTGCCGGTCCTGAGCGCCTATGTGGAGCGCCACACGGCGATCAACGAGGCGGTGCTGGCCTCCGGCCTTCGCTATGTGGACGGCTATGCCGCCGTCCGCGCCGACGGGCAGGGCAATTGGTACGCGCCCTTTTTGAGCGCCGACGGGATGAACCCCACCGAGGCCGGGGCGCGCGCCTTGGCCGCCCGCTTCCTGGCCGACGCGCCGGAGATCGCCCTGTGCAGGGGAGAGGCGGCCGATCTGTCCCCGGTAAGCCGCCAGCTGGAGGCCGTCGTCGCCAATCAGCAGGCCCTCTCCGCAGCTGCCGGGCAGGCGGTCCAGCGGGCTGAGGGAGATGTCGTATGCCTGGCCGACGCGGCGGAGGCGGCGGTTTCCGCGCTGACGGTGCAGTGGACCCCGGAGGACGGCGCGCCGGTATCCGCCGTGACCGTCCGACGGACAGGGCGCAACCTGGCGGACACCGCGACCATCCTGACGCCCCACGATACCCAGCGCGTGGCCTCCCTGACCTCCCTGGCCCAGCTGCGCTCCCTGCTGGACGCCGGGCAGATGGTCTTTCGCAACCTCCATATGGAGGACGGAAGCCTCGCTCAGGGGGATTCGGTGAATCAGGTCTATCTCCTGATGCCGGTCAAGCCGGGCGCAACCTACCATGTCCACCGCTTCCGGAAGGGCGCCGTGTATTTCCTGGATGAGGGGCTCCGCTCTGTTGGGACCGCCGCCTCGGACACCTTTACCGTGCCCGCCGACCCGACCGTTACCCGAGCGCTGATCTACATCCATAACTTCGGCCAATCCGCCGCCCAGAACCCCTGGACCATCGACGAGGCGCTGGATAACCTCCAGGTGGAGGTGGGGGAGGCCTTCAGCGGGTACGCCCCCTACCAGGGCGAAACCGTCCGGATCCCGCTGACGGACGGCGAGGGGGCCCTGGCCGTTGCAGGCGGCGGGCTGGACCTGCTTTCCGGCCTCCTGACCGTGACCCATGACGAAAATGGCGACGTCCTGGAAACGCCGCTGACCTATCCCCAGGCGCAGGCCGCCCTTTCCACGCTGGCCGGGGACAACGTGCTCTGGGCGGACGCGGGCGCGGTGAGCCTTGCCTACCGGGCCGACGTGGGGCTCAGCCTGACGCGGCTCAAGGAGGCCCTGGCGGCCCTTTCGGGAGGTCAGGCATGACGGTGCGATCCGAGGACTTGGTATTCCTGTTTCAGAAGGCCTATCAGGAGGGATGGGGCTATATTTACGGCAAGCGCGGCCAGACCTGGACGGCGTCGGCCCAGCGGGCGGCGTCCAGGGCGCAGACCGTGCGCTACGGCAGCCGCTGGGTCGGCAGGCGGGTGGCCGATTGCTCTGGCCTGTTCGTCTGGGCCTTCGCCGAGCTGGGCGGCGGCATTTACCACGGCTCCGATACGATCTGGCGCAAATACTGCGCCGAGCGGGGCAAGCTCATGGAGGGCCGGCGCGCCGATGGGAGGACCCTGCGGCCCGGAACGGCCCTGTTTTTGAAGCGGGGCCAAAAGCGCAGCCACATCGGCCTGTATATCGGGCACGGGCTGGCCATCGAGGCCCGCAGCACCAAAGAGGGCGTGCGCCTGTCCGACGCGCAGCGCTGGGACGAATGGGGCGAGCTGAGCGGCGTTGAGTATCCCCTGACCGAAGCCGCGCCGATCCTGCCGCCCCTTTATCCCGCCTTACGCAAGGGAGACGCCGGGGTGGACGTGGTCGCCCTGCAAAACGCCCTGACGCTGATCGGCTATCCCCTGGAGGCCGACGGCCTGTTTGGGAAAAGAACGGAGGCCGCCGTGCGCGTCCTGCAGCGGGACCGCAGCCTGAAAACGGACGGCGTCTGCGGCCCCCGGACCTGGAATATCATCAACGCGATGCGGACATCCGCTACCGAACGAAAGAAGGAGACATGATGAAAAAACTGACCGATTGTATGGCCGCCCTGTGCGGGGCGATCCTTTCCTTTGTCAGCGGCATCCCGCCGATCCTGTGGGTGCTGACCGCCATGATGAGCCTGGACCTGGTCAGCGGCCTGGCCGCCGGCGCCCTGGGCAAAAGCGATAATACCCCGGAGGGCGGGCTGTCCAGCCGAGCCGCCCTCCGGGGCCTGATGAAAAAGGGGCTGATCCTGCTGGTCGTCCTGCTGGCGGCCCTGCTGGACCGGGCGGTCGCCCTGTCCGCCGGGGTGCAATTCGACGCCGTGACCGGGGCCACCTGCCTGTGGTTTATCGCCAGCGAGGGCCTGTCCGTGCTGGAAAACGCCGCCCAGATCGGCGTCCCCATCCCCAAAGTCCTGCGACAGGCCCTGGAGGCGCTGAAGGAACAGGGCGCGGGGGAGAAGTGATTTCGATATCCTGCCCGTCGCTATACAAAATATGAAACGCCTGGTCAAGACTTTTTTGTTCCGTTTCTCCCCTTGATATATCAAAACCCCCGTTTCCTTCTGAAATCAAGGGGTTTGTTGACGGTCTGAGGCAAATCTAAAGATTCATTTCAGGTTTGTTAAGCCAGAGTATTTTCATCTGCTCAAAACGATGTTTACCGTACTTCCAGGCCCGGATAGCCGCTCAAATCGATCCCGGCGGGGGCTTTGACCTTGGGGTGGATCTCATTGCCGTTCTCGTTGATTGCCGTGCCGCGCCAGCCGTCGTCCCGGCTCCAGGAATAGGCTCCGGATACCAGGCCCACCAGGCGGCCGGAGGCGTTATATTCAGCCGTCGCGCCATCCATCTGCTCGACGAATACGCGCGTCAGCTTGCCGCGCCGGCTGTACCAGGCCGTTGCCGCGCCCTGCGTGAGGCACAGCGTGCCGTCCTGATACCAGGTGACACCCTGCCCGTCCGATACCCACAGCAGGGCATCCTTTTCATAGGCGGCGGAGCATGCGCCGCAAAACAGCGTGACAGCCAGGGCGCTGTCCGCGCGGATCAGGAGGCTGCTCGCCGTCCAGATACCGTCCTGTAGCGTCAGGCTGCCCCGCTCGGAGGAAAAAACGAGCGTCCCGTCCACGGTGACGGCAGCCGCGTCAAAGGCACCCACCGAGAGATACAGCGCGCCGTCCTCGGCCCAGAGCTCCGGTCGGGCGGGCGCGGCCAGAAGCACCGCCTCCCGGTCGATCCCGGCGGCGGTCTCCTCACGGTAAACGGGCGGCACGGTCAGCGCCGCGGCGGCAGGCGCAGGATGCTCCGCCAGGGTAAAGGCGGGCAGGTCGGCGACCGCCTCCCCGTCTGTCCAGACGGCCAAAGCGGCGTCCCAACGATAAACCCGGCGCGCGTCGGAGGCCGTGGCCGAAAGGAGCCTGCCAAAGACGTCGTAGGCCACGGTCATCGGCAGCGGGAACCCTGCCCGCCTGTCCCCGGTCAGCAGGGAGCCGGTCAGGACGCCGTTTTCGTCGTAGCTGATCAGCGCCCGCTCCACGTCAGGCACGCTTTCCTCCCATCGATAGCCGCCGTCCGCCTGGCGGGTGAGCGTCCCGCCCGGCGCGGTCAGGGCTGCCTCCCGCAGCCACGCGTCCTCCCCCGGGGTATATACATAGCGCAGCGCTACGGCTCCTCCGTTCAGCGGGGCCTGGACCGTGATCTGAAACCAGCCCTCGGCCTGCGTCTGCGCCTCCCACAT
>JAFUHB010000036.1 GCA_017469085.1 Clostridia bacterium | reverse complement strand
CGGACGATAAGCTGGCCATCGCGCTGGCCAAGGAGGGCGGAATTTCTTTTATCTACGGTGCGCAGTCCATTGAGGACGAGGCGGCCATGGTGGGCCGCGTCAAGGGCTATAAGGCGGGGTTTGTGGTATCCGCCTCCAACCTAACGCCCAACCATACGCTGGCCGACGTGCTGGAGCTCAAGGCGCGGAACGGCTTTTCCACCGTGGCCGTCACCGAGGACGGCACGGCCAACGGCAGGCTGCTGGGCATTGTGACCAGCCGGGATTATCGCGTATCCCGCATGGATACCGATACCAAGGTGGGGGAATTTATGACCCCCCTTTCCCAGATGGTGACGGCCGGCGCTGCCACGACGCTCAAGGAGGCCAATGATATCATTTGGGAGCACAAGCTCAATTCATTGCCCATTGTGGACGATCAGGGGCGGCTGATGTACTTCGTGTTCCGCAAGGATTACGCTTCCCATAAGGAAAATCCCCTGGAGCTGTTGGACGGCAAGAAGCGCTATCTGGTAGGCGCCGGGATCAACACCCGGGATTATCAGGAGCGTATTCCCGCGCTGCTGGCCGCTGGCGCCGACGTGCTGTGCATCGATTCCTCCGAGGGCTATACCGTCTGGCAGGAAAAGACGCTGGCCTGGGTCCGCCAGCAGTACGGCGATTCCGTGAAGATCGGCGCGGGCAACGTGGTCGACCGGGACGGCTTCCTCTTCCTGGCGAAGGCGGGGGCGGATTTCGTCAAGGTGGGCATCGGCGGCGGCTCGATCTGCATCACGCGCGAGACCAAGGGCAGTGGCCGCGGGCAGGCGACCGCGCTGATCGAGGTGGCGCAGGCCAGGGACGAGTATTTCCGGGAGACAGGGATCTACATCCCCATCTGCTCCGACGGCGGCATCGTGCATGACTATCACATGACGCTGGCGTTGGCGATGGGGGCGGATTTCCTGATGATGGGCCGCTATTTCGCTCGCTTTGATGAAAGCCCCTCCAACAAGGTGATGGTCAACGGCGTTTACATGAAGGAGTATTGGGGCGAGGGCTCCAACCGCGCGCGCAACTGGCAGCGCTATGACCTGGGCGGCGCCAGCAAGCTGAGCTTCGAGGAGGGCGTGGACTCTTACGTGGTGTATGCCGGCCCCCTGCATGACAACGTGGAAATCAGCCTGTACAAGGTTAAATCCACCATGTGCAACGTCGGCGTACTGAACCTGGAGGACCTTCGTCGGGACGCCAAGATCACTCTGGTATCCTCCACCTCAATCGTGGAAGGCGGGTATCACGACGTGACCCTGCGCACCGCGACGCAAAGCAGGTAAGATTATATTCTCAATACAAAGAGCGCGGCCGCCGCATCGCAGAGGATGCAGGCGGTCGCGCGTTATTACATCTGTTTCAGGTATGGTTCAGGCGGTTTTTCCGCAGCAGTTTTTATATTTTTTGCCGCTGCCGCAGGGGCAGGGGTCGTTGCGGCCGATTTTCTTGGCGGCCTTGACCGGGTTGTGCGGCGCTTCCTGTACGGGCTCGCTTCCCCGCTCCTGCGTGGCGCGGGCGACGGCCCTGCGCTCCTGGGCGCGTTCGATCCGGGCCTGGCAAAGCGTGCGCACGGTGTCCTCGCGGATCAGGTGCACCATTTCCTCAAACATATCGTAGGATTCCAGCTTGTATTCGTTGACGGGATCCTTTTGCCCGTAGGCCCTGAGGCCGATGCCGTCCCGCAGCTGATCCATGGCGTCGATATGATCCATCCAGCGGATGTCGACGGAACGCAGCAGCACGGACCGCTCCAATTCGCGCATTTCGATGCCGATCTCGGTGATCTGCTGCTCGCGCTCCTCGTAAAAGCGGGCGGCTTCCTTTTTGAGGAAGGCGTCGGCGTCCTCCTTGAGCCTGCCGCGGATGGCGTCGGCGATCACTTCGACGGTGCCGGGCTTGACGCAGAGCCGCTCCAGGTAATCGCGCAGGCCGACCAGATCCCAATCCTGGCTCTGATGCTCGTCGGCGGCGCAATAGCGGGCCAGCGCCTCGTCGATCAGGGAATCCTCCATGCCGCGGATCACGTCGCGCATGTTCTCGCCGCGAAGCACCTG
>JAFUHB010000035.1 GCA_017469085.1 Clostridia bacterium | reverse complement strand
GCCGCGCGCCGTGCGCAGCGCAGGCACCGTCGCCCGCGCCAACGGCCGCCGGCAGGCCCTCGGGCAGGCCTGTCAGGCGGGAAAATTCAGCGCTGACCTTGCCGCTTACATCTGCGGAGGGGCGTAGCTCGGGCATCTTTTCCCGATCCACGTCGCATTCCCGCAGCAGGTCGAAGGCCCAGTCCTTGGTATGCATGTCGGCGCAGCCGCAGAGGGAGGCGTCGGTCAGGTCGGTTCCGCCGGGGCGGCCGGTCGCCTGGCCGTAGAGGTAGTCCTTAATATTGACGAAGTGGGCCGCCCGCCGGTAAATATCCGGCTCATGCTCCTTGAGCCACATGTATTTGGGCAGCCCGCTGTGCTCGCTGACGCGGCCGCCGGTGAGCAGGTAATACGCGCGCTCGGGCATCAGCGCGCGGATGCGGGCGACCTGTTCCGCCGTGCGGATGTCGCTGTGAATGATATTGTCATACAGCGCCTCGCCTTTTTCGTCGACTGGGATCATGCCGTTCATCGTGCCGGTAAAGACCAGCGCCTCGGCATCTTTGGCGGGCAGGACGGACAGCGTTTGACGAATCGCGCGGACGGAGGCCTCCAATTGCTCCGATGGGCGCTGCTGGGCCCAGCCGGGCCGGGGGTAGCGGGTCGGGTATGCTTCGGTATGCACACGCAGCGGGGTGCCGTCCCGTAAAAAAGCGGCACACTTGACGCCGGTCGTTCCGGCGTCAAGTGTGAGGATGTAAGCTTGCTTCATATATGAAATTTACCCCTCGATCGAGTCAAAGTGGGCAAGCAGATAATTCTCCGCCTCCAGGCACCACAGCCCGTTGTGGCGGGAGACGATTTCGTGCAGCGCCGCGAAACGCTCGTCCTGTCGGCCCTTTTCCTCAAAATCGGCGATGGCGGTCAGCGGCATGCTGATGTGCGTGTAGATCAGCTTCTTCCCGCCGGGGATCTTGGGCAGGTTCAGGGTGGTTTCGGCCGCGCTGTCCAGGCCGCCGACGTGGGTGACCATCACCGCGGGATGAATGCGGCCCTCAGCGGTCAGGCGCAGGGATTCGATCATGTCGTCGGTATTGCCGCCGGTGGTGCCGATCACATGCGTCGAATTGTAATGCACGTCGTAATAATTCAGACGTCCGCTGAATTTGGGGTCGGTCGGCCCGGCGAAGAAGCTGAGGCAGCCGTCGCGACCCAGGATATCCGACGAGAGCTCCACGACGCTCTGCACCGGCGCGTAGCAGAATACGTCGTCATATCCGCCGCCCGCGATATTCCGCAGGTACTCGGCGGCGTCGGGAATATCCCGCGTGTTGATAAAGCGCAGGTCGACGCCCTGCTTTTTGGCGTCCTCCTCGGTGAACAGCTGACGGGCGCGGGCGAGCCGGGACTCGTCGATATCGGTGACCACCAGCATCCCGGGCTGCCGGTCGCCGTGCAGGCAGTAATCGATCATGCCGAAGCCCATCGGGCCTGCGCCGGCCAGGATGGCCATTTTGCCGCCCTCCCGGATGCCCATGTCGTGGGTATAGACGCCCATGCGGGTATGGAAGGCCGCGTGGAAAGCGCCGATGGAGCAGCTCATGGGCTCGGCGAGGCTGGCCTCAAAGAAGGCGTCTCCCTTGTATTCGAGCAGACATCCGAGCTCCATGACCTCCGGCGGGATGATGCAGTACGTGCAGTCGCCCCCAAAGAAGGGATAGCTGTATCCCGGGCTCCACATGGTGCCCTTGTAATTCAGCGCGGGCTGCAGGGTGAACTTCATGCCGGGGGCAAACTGACCCTCGTATTTTTTGCCCACCTTTTCGATGACGCCGGCAAACTCGTGCCCCATAATGGCGGGGTGCTCGGCCACGTCCTCATGGACGCGCTTATGCTTGGTTCCCAGGATCGCGCACTTATAAGTGGACATGCAGATGCTGTCGCTGATCACCTTGACCAGGATCTCATCGTCCTTCATTTCGGGCAGTTCAAATTCGGACAGCCGAAGATCATTCGCGCCATGCAGGCGCACCGCACGGGTTTTCATCGCTGGACACGCTCCTTTTTATATAGATTATATTATATAGATTAAAATCAAGAGTAGCGGAAGGAAGGATCACAGGGCGACCGGCGTCAGCCGGACCTCCTTCAGCAGCCGGTCGACGTCCGCCTGCTCGGGGGTTTGGGTGCCTGGTGTCATGACGCTGGCCGCGCTCACCGCCACGCACAGGGCGCACATATCCTCCATCGGCAGTCCCTTTTCGATGCCGTAGACCAGGGCCGCCATCATGCTGTCGCCCGCGCCGACGGTGCTTTGCACGGGCACGGACAGGCCCTTGGCGTACAGCGCCTGGTCCTTCCGGACAAACAGCGCGCCATCTCCGCCCAGCGAGACCGTGACGAAGCCGATCCCGCCGTCGCAGAGCTCTTTGGCGGTGCGCGCCAGCTCCTCCAGGGAGCCAAGGGCGCGCCCGGTCAGGCGGGCAAGCTCCTGGTCATTGGGCTTGATCAGGGCGGGCTTGGCGCGAACGGCGTGCTGGAGCAGCGCCCCGTCGGCGTCCAGGCAGGCGGTCAGCCCTTTTTCATTGAGCGCCTCGATCCAGTCCGCGAAGATGGTGTCGGGCGCGCCGGGTGGGGCTTTGCCGGCCAGCACCACCAGGTCGTCCGGCTGCGCGGCCTCGCAGATGATGTCAAACACCTCGCGCAATTGCCGCTCGTCCGCAGGCGCGCCGGGCTCGTTAATGTCGGTGTTCGTGCGCCGGACGGGGTCGATCACCTTGAGGTTGGTGCGCGTGGGGCTTTCCTGCCAGACGAAGCGGCTCCGGATCCCCATGTCCTGCAGGCAGGCGTCGATATAGCGCCCGGTGTCCCCGCCCAGAAGGCCGGTGGCCAGGCTGTCCGCGCCCAGAAACTTCAGCACCTTGGATACGTTGATGCCCTTGCCGCCCGGATCCAAACGGAGACGCTCGATCCGGTTGACCCGGTCCAGCTCAAAATCGGGCAGGACCACCGTCTTATCCAGAGCCGGCGTCAGCGTCACGGTCACGATCACATATATCACCTCGGTTGAATCGCTTTTTTACAGGAAAATTATAGCATGATCCCTTCCAAGCGTCAATCGGCGGCCCTTGACAATTTCCGGAAAAGGGATAAAATGACTACTCCCGCTGTGCGCAGCGGGGGAAATGAGGTATTTTGAATTCATGACAGATCTTTTGACGGGCCGCCCCGCCCGTAAAATCAGCGCG
>JAFUHB010000034.1 GCA_017469085.1 Clostridia bacterium | reverse complement strand
CGATTCGGACGCTTTCGCCCTGCCGGAGCAAAAGGGTCGCGGAGGCGCTCGCTTCCCCGTCCTGGGCCGTCATTTCTCCGTTGGGCAGGTCGATCGGCGCGCCGGCGAATACCTCCTGCGCGGAGCCGGTCGTCCGGGCCGAGAGCGTCATCCGCCCGGCCTGGGCCAGGGAACGCGTCGGCTGCCAGTAGCATTTTTGATAACCCTCGTGCAGCGTATGGAAGGAAAGGCCGGAGGAAAACCGCACCGGGCCTGAAAAATTGAGCGCCGTCAGCGTCACGCGCTGGTAGGCCCGCTCGCGGCACGTCATATCCAGGAAGCGCAGGAAGGAGACCTTCAGCTCCTTGCCGGAGGAAAGGCGCCAAATGAAGCTGCGGGTGAGCGTGCCCTCGCGCATATTGAGCTCGCGGCGGAAGCCGTGGATCTGGGCGTGCCCTAGGTCCAGCGCCTCATCGTCCAGCGTGATGGCGGTTTTCAGCCACTCGGCGGCGGGGATCATGAAGTGCGTTTGATCAATGATCCCCTTATAAGAGCGGCTGATCGGCTCGATGTCGTACACGCCGTTGATATACGCGCCGCGCAGGGAGTCCAGATCGCCGCCCTCGTCCATTACGCCGCGGACGCCCATGGTCTCGTTGGCCAGGGAAAAAATGGACTCGCTGACCCGGGAATACGCGGGATCGAAGCCCTCCTCCACGATTTTCCAAGGGTCGACCTGGAAATAAAGATCGGCTGCCTTTGCCATACGCATTCCCCTCCGATTATCCCTTGATGCCGACGGACACCGTATTTTCCGTCAGCTGCTTCTGGAAGATGAAGAACAGGATGATCGGCGGGATCATGGAGAATACCACCGAGCGCATCATCGCGTCCGCATTGACGGTCTGATCGGTGCTGAACACGAACAGGCGCACCATGACGGTCTGCAATTCGCCGCCGCGCAGCACCAGGTAGGGCAAAAGGAAGTCGGACCAGGCGGCGTTGACGGCGAAGATGGCCACGACGGCGCAGATGGGCTTGGAAAGCGGCAGGACGATGTGGAAAAAGATTTGCAGCGGGTTGCAGCCGTCGATGCGGCTGGCCTCGATGATGGAGGCCGGCAGGGACTCGAAGAACTGAACGAACAGGATCACATACATGGCATTCGCGCCGTAGGACAGCCAAAGCGGCACAAAGGAGTTGCTCAGGCCGAGCTTCTGGATGTTCATGAACAGCGGCACGATGCTGATGGTGGTGGGCATCAGGAGGGACAGCATGACCAAGCGCTTGACGATGCCGTAGCCCTTGGGCTTTAAGGTGCCCAGGCCGTAGCCCAGCAGGCCGTTGAACACCAGCGCGCAGATGACGCTGCCCACCACCGAGATCAGGGAATTCAGGTAGTTCTTGGCGATCCCCAGCTGCGCCCAGGTCGTGGCGAAGCGGCTCAGATCGTAGGATTGGGGGAAGATCGAGGTGCTGGCAATGAGCTCCTTGAGGTCCTTAAAGCCGGCTAAAATCACCCACAGGATCGGGAACACGGCCAGGATCACCATCAGGATGCACAGCAGGATTACCACGGCATATCCGACTCGGACGGAGGCGGAATGCATATCATAATCACGGATGACGCCGGTCCTTTGCGGCTGCTTCATATGCGTTCACGCTCCTTTCCTTAATCCCAGTCGGATTCCTTGCGGTTGAAGTAAGAGTAGATCGCCGTCATCACCAGCAGGATCAGGGTGACGATCACGGCTACGGCGGAGGCCTTGCCGTAATTCATGGAGCCGCCGAAGGCATACTGCCACATCAGCTGCATGAGGGATAGGGAGGCGTTGTCCGGCCCGCCCTTGGTCAGCACCATGGGCTCGTACATGATCTGGAACACGGAGATGATCTGCAGGATCAGCAGCGTGCCGGCCAGCTTGCGGATCGAGGGGAGCAGGATGTGAAAGACGCGCTGCCACACGGTCGCGCCGTCGATAGCCGCCGCCTCGTAAAGCTCCGGGTTGACGCCGGCCATGCCCGCCATATAGATGAGCGCCGTCGCGCCAGCGCCCTTCCAGGTGGAGATGATGATGATGATTGGGATGACCCATTCGTACCTGGTCAGGTAGGATTGCTGCGGGATGCCCAGGCGTCCCAGCAGGATATTGAGCACGCCGGATTTCTCGCCGGAAAAAAAGCTCGACCAGAGGATGATCACCGCCAGGCCCGGCAGCATGTTGGGCAGGTAGGCGGCCGTGCGGAAGAAGCTTTTGCCCCGCACCGTTTCGCCGATCAGCAGCGCCAGCAGCACCGGCAGCGCGAAGCCGATGATCAGCGACCAGAAGGTATAGGAAAAGGTGTTGGCCAGCGCCTGCAGGAAATCATCCTTGCCGACCACGCTGATAAAGTTGTCCAGCCCTATGAAACGGACCAGCTCGATGTTCCGGGTCTTATAAAGGCTCATCCGGACGCTTTCCAGCAGGGGTTCCCAGATGAAGAACGTCATCAGAATCAGGCCCGGCAGCATGATCATCCAGGATTTCAGATCCTCCGCCAGCCTGGCGCGCGAGCGCGTCCGGGCGTTTTGTCCGCTCATAAAGCTACCTCCCAGGGCTTCGCCTGTCCCCGCCGTGACGCGGGGACAGGCTGTATAATAGGGGAATCTCAGATTAAATTAGATGTCGTTGATTTCGTCGTCCAGGTACTCCTGGAAGGATTCCTCGGCCTTCTTCAGGGCCTTGAGCACATCCGCGCCCTCGCGGGTGATCATGCGCTGGATGACGGCGGTCAGCTCGCGGTATAGCTGCTGGGCGAACACGGGCTCTTCGGATTTGAGCGTGATCGTGCCCTCGGAAATGGAATCGAAGAAGTCGTTGTACAGCCGCATGTCCACGTTGCTGAATTCGTCGATGATGGCCTGCTTGGCGGCGTTGTATTCATCGTCGTTCCAGGCGCTGATGGCGGGGATCACGGACGCGCCGCGGTCGCGCTTGGCGGCGTAATCGGAGCGCATGCCGGCGATGATATCGTCATCCAGGAAGGGCAGCTTGCCGAGGATCTTGAGGTAGGCCATCAGGGCGATGCCCTGGTCCTTGGTGATGTTGGGGGCGAACATGTAGCAGGTGCCGCCGGCCAGCGCGTAGCGGCCCGCGTCTCCGGCGGGGAAGGGGATCAGGGCGAAATCCTCCACCGGCAGGCCTTTGTAGGCGGTAGGCTGGTCCACGGAGTCGTCCGCCGCGAAGTTCATGGCCGCTTCGCCCGTGCCCAGCAGGGAATGGGCGCTGGCCCAGTCGGTGGTGGTGGCGTCGGCGTTCAGGATGTCGTATTTCCAGCGCAGGTCGCGCATGTATTCCATGGCGGCGACGCACTCGGGCGAGGTGAAGTTGCACACCCAGCGGCCGTCCTCATCCTGGTATTCGAGGGCGCTTTCGCCCACGCAGCCGAAGTTCCAGGCGATGTTGGTGAACAGCCAGCCGCCGTAGGTCTCGCTGGCGGGGAACACGAGGCCGGCCTTGCCGGTTTTCTCCTTGATGATCTGGCCGTATTCCGCCAGTTCCTGCAGGGTGGTCGGGTACTTGGGCAGGCCGTCCTCGGTCATCAGGCCGGCTTCGCGGAACAGCTCGATGTTGATGTGCATGCCCAGCACGTAGCCGTCCCGGGGCAGGCCGTAGATGCGGCCGTTTTCATCAGCCAGCATTTCCACGTAGGAGGGACTGAACTTGTCCAGCACGCCGAAGGCCTCCAGCGCGTCGGTCACATCGCCCACCAGGTTCTGGCTGATCAGCAGCTGCGGGTCGGTGAAGGGGGGCTGGAAAATGCTCGGCGCGGTGCCGCCCTTCGCCATGGGCACATAATTGCTGAGCGTGTAGGAATAGTAATCGGGGATCAGGGTGACGTTCGGGTACTGCTTGGCCATCGTGGCCTTGTAGCCCTCAAACAGCGCCTTTTCGGCCTCGGGCGCGGTGTCGGCAGGCCAGTTGCCCAGCGTGATCGAGCAGGTCAGGTCGGCGTCGATCACCTCGCCGGCCAGCGCCAGCGGCGAGGCGGCAGTCAGGCAGCAGAGCGCCAGGGTCAGTGCGAGCGTTCGGATGAGCTTGTTCATTTCAAGACCTCCTTCAGGTGTCCAGGAGCGCCATCCACAGCGTGGTTTAGCGCTAAACTATACTCGTATTATAGGAGAGTCCTCCCATTTTGTCAATGACTATTTTGCGGCCAAGGGCAAAAACATTGACAGCGCAAACGGGTCATGCTAAGATACGGAAGCATCGGACGATGCGCATCCTTGGATCGATCAAAAGTTGGGGGCAGGATGGCGGTCAGACAGGCGGAAAACAGATGGCTCACCTCCTCGCCGGAGGATACGCGGGCGCTCGCCGCGCGGCTAGCCCTTGGGCTGACCGCGGGGGCGGTCCTCGTGCTCCGGGGGGATCTTGGCGCGGGCAAAAGCGAGTTTGCCCGGGGACTTGCCCGAGGCCTGGATATCAAGGGCCCGGTGCCCAGCCCTACCTTTACGATCCTGAACGTCTACGACGAGGGCAGGCTTCCGCTTTACCATTTCGATTGGTATCGGGTGGAGGACGCGGAGGAATTGGAGGAGCTCGGTGTGAGCGACTACCTGCCCGGCGACGGGGTGACGCTGGTGGAATGGGCCGAGCGGGCGGAGGAATACCTGCCTGCGCGGCGTCTGGAGGTCACGCTGATCCCTCGGGGAGATACGGAGCGGGAGATCGCGCTCAAACCGCTCGGCGGCTTTACGCTGCGGATGGACGGAACGGAAGAAGGACAATGCTGATTTATTTGATTGATACCTCGGGCCCCTCGGCGGGCGTCGCCCTCATGGAGGACGGCAAAATCGTCTACGAGGCCGTGGTACAAAATAAAAGGACCCACTCCGAATCGATCATGCCGATGACGGAGGAGGCCTTGCTGCGCGCCGGGAGGACGGCGGGGGATATCGATTATTTTGCCGCGGTGGTGGGTCCGGGCTCCTTTACGGGGGTTAGGATCGGCGTGACGGCGGTGAAGGCGATGGCCCACGCCGCGGGAAAGCCCTGCCTCGCGGTCAACGCGCTCGAGGCGCTCGCGCGGGGGCAGCGGGCCTTTGACGGCGCGGTCGCGCCCATCCAGGATGCGCGGGCAGGCCAGGTCTATCGCGCCGCCTTCGCAAACGGGGAGCGCCTGCTGCCCGACGCGCCGGAAAAGCTGGAGGATTTTTTGACTGTCGTTCGGGAACGGGCCGCCGGCCGGGGGATCCTGTTTGTCGGCGACGGCGTGCCCCCTCATCGGGAGCGCATCGCGGCGTTCCTTGGGGAACAGGCGCGCTTCGCGCCGCCGGAGGCGCTGTATCTGCGGCCGGCCTGCGCCGTTGCGCTGGCCGCAGAGCATTTGGAGCAGGCGACAGACTATCGGGCGCTCAAGCCCTATTACCTGCGGCCGCCGCAGGCGGTGCGGCAGAAGAACCTCGTGGAGAAGGCGCATGAACGCTGACGCAACGATCCGCCGGATGACGGAAAAGGACCTGGACGCGGTGGCCGCGATCGAGGAGCGCACCTTCGCCCTGCCCTGGAGCCGGGAATCCCTGCGCAAGGACCTCATGGAGAATCCCTGCGCGCGTTACCTGGTGGCTGAAAGGGCGGGGGAGATCATTGCCTACGCCGGGGTCTGGATCATCCTGGACGAGGGCCACATCACCAACATCGCGGTGGATCAGGCGGAGCGCGGCCGGGGGATCGGCAAGGCGATCACGGCGGCGCTGCTGCAATACGCCGCCAATCTTGGGGCGCGCTATTTGACGCTGGAGGTCCGCGTGTCCAACGAGGCCGCGCTGCGGCTGTACCGGAGCCTGGGCTTTATCAAGGTGGGGGTTCGCAAAAAATATTATGAGGACAACGGGGAGGACGGGTACATCATGGTATGCGACCGTCTGCCCGAGCCCCAGGCGGACTTTGAGGAAGCGGAGACCGTTCGGGCGTGACCATCCGATCAAAACACCATAAATTCACATTCAAGGCGTCCGTTGTAAAGACGGCGCTTTTTCTTGGCCCGTGCGCCGTAAGCCCGTTCAAAGCCGGGGTGGGCCGAGATGGCGCACAGCGCGCTGCCTTCGTGCCGCGCTTGCAGCTCGTGCAGGGAGCGGTACAGCTTTTCGCAGGTCTTTCGGTCGCTCAGCCGCTCGCCGTAGGGTGGGTTGGTCAAAAAGAGGGGCGCGTTCTTGTCGAGGCGGAGCTGCCGAAGATCCTGCTGCGAGAGGGTGATCAGCCCGTCCAGGCGGGCCTGCCTGATATGCCGGGCGGCAAGCTCCAGCGCCGCGCCGTCCAGGTCCGAGCCGGAGATCGGCGGCAGCTTGGCAGGCGTAAAGCGGGCCTTGGCCAGGTTGCGGCGCTTGGCGGTTTCGTTTTGATCGGTCAGCCGCCATTTTTCCAGCAGAAAATCGCGATAAAGGCCGGGCGCTCGGTCGCTGGCGCGGAAGGCCGCCTCGATCAGCAGCGTGCCCGTGCCGCAGCAGGGATCGTGCAGAGGCTGGCCCTCCCGCCAGGGGGACAGGCTCACCATGGCGGCGGCCAGCGTCTCCCGGATGGGGGCCTCGCCGTTCCAGGTGCGGTAGCCGCGGCGGTTCAGCGCCTCGCCGCTGGCGTCCACGCTCAGGCGGGCGACGTCGCCGTGCAGGGAAACCTGGATGGGATATTTTTCCCCGCTCTCGTCGCACCAGGACATATGATACCAGGCCATCAGCTCCTCGGCGACGGCCTTCTTGACGATGGCCTGGCAGTCGCTGACGCTCATGAGCCGGCTGCGGGCGCATTTGCCGGAGACGGGGAAGGAGGCGTTGCGCGGCAGGATCTCATGCCAGGGCACCGAGCGGGTCAGGCGAAACAATTCGTCAAAGGTCTCCGCCCGATCCTCGGCGGCCAGCAGCATGACGCGGTCCGCCGTGCGCAGCCAGAGGTTGGCGTCAAAGGCCTCCTCGGCGGAGGCGTGAAAGCGCACGAAGCCGTTATCGGCCCTGGCGTCCAGGCCGAGGCCGTTCAATTCCCTGCGGACAAGGCCTTCGAGGCCGAAGGCGGTGGTGGCGATCCAATCGTATTGCATGAAGACTCCTTTAAGGTCGCGGGGCTTTTCAAACCCCCGGTTTTGCGGTAGAATAGGGGACAGGAAAGAGAGGTGCTTTTACATGGGCAAACGAGTGCTTTGGATTGTGCTGGACAGCGTCGGCGCTGGCGAGCTGCCGGACGCCGCGCTGTATGGGGATGTGGGCGCCAATACGCTGGGCCATATCCAGGAGAAGGTGGGCCTTCATATGCCGATGATGCGGCTGCTGGGCCTTGGCAATCTGTCGACCACGGGGCTTGCCTCCCTGGCCCGCCCCATCGGGGCGTTTGGCCGCGCCGCCGAGCGCTCCAAGGGCAAGGATACGACGACCGGGCATTGGGAAATGGCCGGCGTCACGCTGGACCAGCCCTTCCCGACCTATCCGGACGGCTTTCCTCCGGAGGTGATCGAGCGCTTTGAACGGGCGATCGGCACCCGGACGCTGGGCAACAAGCCGGCCTCGGGCACGGTGATCCTGGACGAATTGGGGGAGGAGCACCTGAAAACGGGCTATCCGATCGTCTATACCTCGGCGGACAGCGTGTTCCAGATCGCGGCCAACGAGGCGGTGATCCCGCTGGAGCGGCTCTATGAGCTCTGCGAGATCGCGCGCGCCCAGCTGGTCGGGGAGCACGGCGTGGGCCGCGTTATCGCCCGCCCCTTCATCGGGGAGAAAAAGGGCGCCTTTACCCGCACGCCCGGCCGGAGGGATTTTTCGCTGGAGCCCACCGGGCAAACGGTGCTGGACGTCCTGAAGGCGGCGGGAAAGGACGTGCTGGGGGTCGGCAAGATCGAGGATATCTTCGCCCACCGCGGCCTGACCGATTCGGTCCATTCGGCGGGCAACGTGGCCTGCATCGAGACGGCGCTCGATTACATGAAACGGGATTTCGACGGCCTGTGCTATGTGAACCTGGTCGACTTTGACTCGACCTACGGCCATCGCCGGGACGTGCAGGGCTACGCGGACGCGCTCGAGTATTTCGACCGTAAGCTCCCTGAACTGATGGCGCTGATGGCGGACGACGATCTGCTGATCATCACCGCCGACCACGGCTGCGACCCGACCTTCCACGGCACCGACCATACCCGCGAGTATGTGCCGGTGATCGCCTGGTCGCGCTCCCTCAATCTGGGCGTTGACCTGGGGCTTCGGGACACCTATGCCGATATGGCGGCCACCATCGCCGATTACTTTGGACTGCCGGAGCGCTTTGGCGCCCGGTCCTTCCTGGCCGAATTGAAAGGGGAAAGCAAGTGATCACCTATCGTGAAATCGAGGAAGCCGCCTCCTTTGCGCGGCAGGCGGTGGGCGAGGCGCCGATCGCCATCGTGCTGGGCAGCGGGCTGGGGGACTATGCCGCGACCCTGACGGACGTAAGGCAGGTCGATTATCGAGATATCCCGCATTTTCCCGTCAGCACCGCCCCCGGCCACGCCGGAAGGCTGATCTCCGGCGCCAAGGAAGGCAAGCGCGTGATCATGATGAGCGGGCGCTTTCACATGTACGAGGGCATCCCGCTGGAACTGATCGCCCTGCCCATTCGGGTGCTGAAGCTGCTGGGCGTCCGCACGCTGATATTGACCAACGCGGCGGGCGGCGTCAACCTGGATTATCGGCCCGGCGACCTGATGCTGATCGACGATTACATCAACCTGACCGGAAAATCGCCCCTGACCGGGCCCAATATGGATGAGTTCGGCCCCCGCTTCCCGGACATGAGCCAGGCCTTTTCGCGCGAGCTCCGCGCCGTCGCCCAGGACGCGGCGCGGGAAACGGGGCTTGCGCTGCGGCACGGCGTTTACTGCTGGATGCCCGGCCCCTGCTACGAATCTCCCGCCGAGATCCGCATGATCCGGCTGCTGGGCGCGGACGCGGTAGGCATGTCCACCGTTCCGGACACGATGGTGGCCCGCCATGCCGGGATGGAGGTGCTGGGCATCTCCTGCATCACCAACATGGCCGCCGGCGTGCTGGACCAGCCCATCACCCATGAGGAGGTGCTGGAGGCCGGTCGCCAGGTGCAGGCCGCCTTCCGCGGGCTGATCGACCGCGTGGTCGCTAAGGTGTAAAGAAATCGCTGATCCGATCTTGTACCGGCAAGCTTGTTCTTTTTTCTATTCTTGGTGAGCAAGCAGCCAATGAAGCAGGCCGTCGTATCCGGTCCTGCCTGCCGCTACGTCCAGTATGATGCCGGACAATTCCTTTTGCGTACAGATAATCTCAATACCGTTCATCGCCAGAAGCGTCAGCATGGCGTGCGCGCCGATACGCTTGTTTCCGTCGATAAACGGATGGTTCATCACAAGGCCGTATCCCAGGCGCGCCGCCTTTTGCTGAATGGTGGGATAGGGAGAAAAAGAAGCGAATTCCTGAAGGGGAGCGGACAGCGCGGATTCCAATAATCCCTCATCCCGAAGTCCGGGACTGCCTCCCGTTTCTTCGATCAAGTGCTCATGAAGCATCAAAATCTGCGATTTGTTTAATACTTTCATTTGGCAAGCTCCTCATAGGCTTGCCTATTTTTGTTAATCAGCCGCGCGGAGATGTTCATCACATCCTCGTCCGACACGGCCTGCATGGAGTCTGCCTGACTGAAGTCGATCAACAGATAACGCGGCGCATTGTTTTTCATGATCACTACGGTGCCTCTCTCATCTACCATCCGCGCGACTCTGGAAAAATTTTGATTCGCTTCGGTAATACTGACCATCAAATTTGTATCTACCATCATCATGATCACCTCCTATCTTAGTATACATAAATCAAAGGATGAAATCAACCTATATTTCATCCTAAATTTGATATTCGTGCTGATTATGTGCTTGACGACACGAAGCTTGGCCAAAGATCAGTTTATTTATACAGCGTATTCCCTCCGATGAACTCCCGAAGGATGGAAAGCGGGGGAATCTCGTCCCACAGCTCGGCGCCGGCGGGAATAAAGTAATTGAGCAGCTTGATCAGGCGCTTGGAAAGCAGATAATTGGGATTGTCCGGCTCGATGGCGGTGAGCAGGTCATAGGCGATGCTCCGCAGCACGGGCAGCTCGTAGTGCAGCACCGAATTGAACACGAAATCGGCCTGCTCCTGATAGGGGAAGATCCAGGTTTCCTCTCCCTCCCGCACGTTGGCCCACATGGTCATGGTCTCGTTGGGGGGCGTGCCGCGGAACTGATAGTCCCGCACGATCCGGCGCAGCAGCCGGGCGTCCGTGGTGCGGATGCGGTTGTGATCGTCCAGATTGATGCAGGTCAGCTCGCTGATGTAAACGCGGCTGATGTCGCCGGGGGCAAACGCGCTGTGCAGGGCGGGATTCAGGCCGTGGATGCCCTCGATCAGGATCAATTGCCCCTCGGAAAGCTTCATCGGGGTCTTTTTTCGCCGGCTCTGGCCGGTGGTGAAATCATATTCCGGCAGCCGGACCTCCTCGCCCCCGATCAGCCGCTTCATGCAGTCGTGGAACAGGGGAATGTCCAGGGCGTTCAGGTCCTCAAAGTCATAGGAGCCGTCCGCCTTGACGGGGATCTCCTGACGGCAACGATAGAAATTGTCCAGCGAGATCAGGAAGGGGGACAGCCCCAACACCGACAGGTGGATGGCCAGGCGGTTGGCGAAGGTGGTTTTGCCGCTGGACGAGGGTCCGGCGATAAAGACCGCGCGGGAATCCCGCGCCTGGATGCCGTCGGCCAGCGCGGCGATCGACTTGTCCTGCAGGGCCTCGTTGACGCGGATAAAATGCCGGTAGCGGCCGGATACGATCAGGTCGTTGACGTCCGGCGCGTTCGTGCAGGAAAGGATGCGGCACCATTCGTTGGACTGCTGGAAGGCCGCCATATGCTTGGGCCAGATCACCTGGGCGGACGGCGTGTCGGGCCGGTCGGGCCGGGGCAGCTGCAGCACAAAGCCGGGGCTCGCCTGGGAAAGCGCGAACACCGGCACATAGCCCGTCGAGGGCAGCATATTGCCGTAATAGTATTCTGTCATCCCGCCGCAGTGATACATATAGTAATGGTCGTAGGGACGATAGGAAAGCAGGCGCACGGTGTCGGTCTGCCCGGTCTGGGTGAAATACTGGGCGGCCTTTTTGCGGCTCCAGCGTTCCTTGACGAAGGGCAGGTCCTCTCGCACGACGTCGCGCATGGCGTTTTCCAGCAGCGCAAGCTCCTCTTGGGTGATTTCATGGCCGGGCGTCGTCACATAGACGCCGTGCCCCAGGGAATGCTCCATCCGCACCCGCTGATCGGGCAGCACCCGGCGGGCGGCCAGCAGCAGCACAAAGCGCAGCGTGCGCTCATAGATGCGCCGCCCCTCGTCGTCCTCATAGTAAAGCGGCTTGAGCGCGCCGCTGTGCTTGAGGCGGAAATTCAATTCCAGCGAGCGGCCCCCGCACAGCGCGCCGAGGGCTTTTTCGGCCTGTTCGGGCGCGAGCGCGCGGATCGCCTCCAGGACGGTCGTCCCTTCGTTCAGGTCGGCTACGTGCCCGTCGATGGTGATTCGGATCATGTCTGTGCTTCCTCTTGCGCCTTCTGCTGGGCGCTCAGCTTGTTCTGCCACTGAATCAGCTTGGTGCTGACGTAGGCCTTGTTCTGTTCCTCGCTCAAGGCCGTGGTGCGCTCCATGACCTTCTTTTTATCGTTGTTGACAAAGAAGCGGAGCTTGGAAAAATAGAGCCCGTGGTCGGGACAGACGGCCAGCGCCTGAAATAAATCGGCCTGCTGGCGAACGTAATCCACCTTGGGCTTCTGCGGCTTGCCGCAGACCGGACAGGGCGTTTTCTGGGCGAATTGGCCCCGCAGGGCGATCGCCTGCCCGCGGGCAACGCGGCTGATGGCGACGGAGGTCTTTTTGCGGCGGTCCTGATGGATGAGGTTCCGGGCCTTGAGCTGATAATTCAGCACCTTGTCCGGCTCCGGGAGGCGGGCGAAAACGAGGGCCGTATAATAAGCGTCGTTCAGAGCGTTGTGAAAGGCCTTGTTTTCGTTTGGATCGATCCCGTAATATTCCATCGCGCTCTTGAGGGATTTGCGCTCCTTGCTGTTGCCGATCACGTCGCCGAACAGCCGCTGCATGTCGCAGACGGGCTTCAAGGGGGTCTCACAGGCGAAATAATGGAGGTTCTGCTCGAATACGGAGATATCGTCGCACCCCCAGGTCAGCAGCACGCAGTCGTCGCCGCACCATTCGGTAAAGCGGGCGTAGGCCTCCCCAAACTGGGGAGCGTCCATCAGATCCTCCTCGGTGATGTGGGTCATCTTGCGGATGTGGGGATGCAGCCTCAGATAGCAGGAGGGCTGGATCAGCTGGTTGAAGGTGCCGCAGATCTCCCGGTTTTCATCCAGCTTGACCGCGCCGATTTGGATCATTTCAAAAATCAGCTTCCCGCCGGAGCTGCGGTAAGCGCCCCCCTGGAAGGTGATCGGCTGATTCCATTCCAGGTCGAGGACAATGTATTGCATGGGTCGGATACACTCCTTTGTATAAGATCAGGATAAAGCAAGCTCGGCGGCGGAGCGCCCGGCCAGCGCGCCGGTGGAAAAAGCGATCTGCAGATTGTAGCCGCCGGTATGGGCGTCCACATCCAGCAATTCCCCGGCGAAAAAGAGGTTGGGGATCAGCTTGGAGGCCATGGCGCCCGGCCTGATCTCGTCCACGCGGACGCCGCCGTGCGTGACGATCGCCTCGGCGATCGGGCGCGCGCCGCTCAGACGGATGGGCAGCGCTTTGAGCGTTTGCACGAGCGCCGTCCGGTCGGCTGCGGTGATCTGGGCGGAGGGCTTGGCAGGGTCCAGCCCGCACAGGGCGGGGATCTGGGCGGCCAGGCGCTCGGGCAAAAGCGTTTCGAGCACGTTTTTGAGCTGCCGCCTTCCGCTCGATACAAACTCGCGGAGCAGGCGCTGATGCAGCTGCTCCGGCGTGAGCCCCGGCTTCAGGTCGATCTGGACTTGCAGCTCATGAAAGGGGATGCCCTGGATGTGGCTGCTCAATTCGATGGCCAGGGGGCCGGAAATGCCGAAATGCGTGAACAGCATTTCGCCCAGCTCGCTGTATACCGTCTTTCCCCGGTGCTGGGTGGTAAGCGTCACATTGCGCAGGCTCAGGCCCTGGAGCGAGCGCACCCAGCCCTCGGGAGAGACGAGGGGGATCAGGGAGGGGGCCGTTTCCGTGACGTGATGGCCCGCCGCCTGAGCCAGGCGATAGCCGTCCCCCGTGGAGCCGGTCGAAGGGTAGGAAAGCCCGCCCGTCGCCAGGATCAGGGCCTTGCAGGAAATCAGCTGGCCGTTAAGCAGCCGCGCGCCGCGCACCTGCCCGTCCGATAAATCCAGTTCCCGCACGGTGGCGTTCAGCCGCACCCGGCAGCCCGCCTCGGACAGCCCCCGGGCCAAAGCCCTGGTCACGTCCGACGCTTTATCGCTGACGGGGAATACCCGACGGCCCCGCTCGGTTTTGAGCGGGCAGCCCAATTCCTCAACGAGGGCCATCATCCCGCCCGGATCCAGCAGGCTCAGGCCGCTGTACAGAAAGCGCGGGTTGGTCGGCACGTTGCGCAGAAATTCGTCCGTTCCGCAGGCGTTGGTCAGGTTGCAGCGCCCCTTGCCGGTGATATACAGCTTTTTGCCAAGCTTTTCGTTTTTTGCCAGCAGCAGGGTGTCCGCCCCGGCCCGCGCGCTGTCCAGCGCCGCGAGCATGCCGGCGGGCCCGCCGCCGATCACGAGGACGTCAGCCCCTGTGCTCTT
>JAFUHB010000033.1 GCA_017469085.1 Clostridia bacterium | reverse complement strand
GCACCATCAGAGCTGGAACGTCGACCTGGCCATGAAGCGCCCCCAGCCGAGGTTTTTTGCTGAGGGCAACGAGGCGCGCAAGGCGGAGTTTGTGGCGGAGTGCGAGCACTGGATCGACCTGGGGCTGCACCCGAACATCGTGTCCTGCTACTACGTGCGCGATATCGGCGGCGTGCCGACCATCTTTTCGGAGTGGATGGATGGCGGAAGCCTGAAGGACGCCATACAGTCGGGCAGGCTGTACGAGGGCGCGGAGGCCGAGGTCCAGGCACGCATAATGGACATCGCCATCCAGGTGGCGCGTGGGCTTCAGTATTCCCACGAGAATAATCTGATCCACCAGGATGTGAAACCGGGAAACATACTGCTGACTAAGGACTGGGATGCCAAGGTGGCGGACTTCGGGCTTGCGAAGGCCCAGAGTCAACTGTCTGACGGCGAGAAGCCCGCCTCGTCCGGCTACACGCTGGCCTACTGCCCGAAGGAGCAGGCCGAGGGCGCGAGGGCGGAGGCCTGGATGGATGTGTACGCCTGGGCGCTGACGGTGCTGGAGATGTACGCCGGGCAGAGAAACTGGTCCACGGGAACGGAAGCTGCAGAACGCCTTGAATCGCTTCTCGGGCTATGCCGCGTTCCGGTTTCGGCCGACATGTGTTCCCTGCTCAGCGGGGCTGCGAGCAGAGCGTATTCCGGTTTTGCGCGCATTCTGGAACAGATGGAGCAGGTTTTCGTCCAGGTGACAGGAAGACCCTTCGATCGTCCTCTGCTGCAGGCAGCGCCGGATACGGCGGATTCGATGAACAATCGAGCCCTGAGCTATCTGGATCTGGGAAAGACAGAGGATGCGGTTCGCCTGTGGGAGGCGGCGATTCACACGGACAACAGCAGTTTTCGATGTCACTACAACCTGGCAGTGACACTGTGGAAGGCAAACCGCATCAGCGCCAGCGAGCTCAGGCAGCGCATTGAGAGCCACAGGGAGGATTCCCCGCTCTATAACCAGGCAGAGGCGGATACCCGCTTTGCCCGGTGCAGGAGCGCTTCTGATGTCCGTCACGACATTCAGACTTTCGGGATTGAAGAACCGCTGCCGCAGGAACCCTTCCACGATGTGAACAGGCTCCGGCAGGGGGAGAAGCGCCCGGGTTATTTCACGGACCCGTATGAGTGCCCTCTGAGCCGGGGCGACCTGTACATGGACGAGAGTCTTGACGGGGAGCGCAGAATTGGCGTCGACTCGGCGGGGAAACGCTATTTCCTGGAGGATGGGCAGCGGAGCAAGTCCTTCTACCGTACCTATCTTCAGGATCGCGAGTACATGGCGGATCGAAACAATCTCAACGCCAAGCGGTTTGTCGATCCCCACGGCGAAATCGTGGTGGACAATCACTCCGCTTACGCGGTGGAATTCTTTAACGCCAGGACGGGCCGTTCTCTGTTGAGTTATCCCCTGAAGAAGGACAGCGAGGGAGATGAAATTCTCGAAACAGCACAGCGCTATACGGAGAATGGATACGTCTACATCGCCGAGTTTTCAAGGCCCGGCTGGTGGCTGAAGCTGCCGCCGGCAGACCCACAGCTTACGGTTTCCCTCTCCCGGATCGCCAGCTTTTCCCAGCGCAGTGACGCCATGAAAAGGCTGCTCCACGTCCTGCCGGAGGCTGAGGCCGCCTTCGCCCGCGGCGATTATGAAGCGGCGCATGAGGCGTTGGCGCCCTCCTGCGAGGATGGCACGCTGCTTCTCTGCGATCCGGCTCTGGCGCTGTGGGAGAAGCTGTTTCCCTTCTATGAGCCTGGCAGGCTGATGACGGTGCTCCCGACAGCCCCCTGCTCTCAGCGGGATGGAAGGTGGCACGCCGGAGAGGGGAACCGGGAGGAGCCTGCGGGGCCCTATACAGAGAACGATGCCTCGGACGCGCGCACTGTACTGACCTCCACCTATACCTATTACACTTATGAAAACCACAACAACGGCATGGATGTCGATATCTTCTACAGCGTCAGCGCCAGTGATGCCGCGTCCGGCAGGCCATTCTATACCCTCTCCTTCAAGAACAGCGAATCCGACGACCATGTGTTTTCTTACAGCCAGTGGTTCAAGCTCTGCGGGCAGTATCTCTGGCTAAAGAACCCCGAGGATACCCGGCCAACCCGGATTGATCTGGCGGACATCGGCGTTCAGCAGCGCATGTCACTTTGCATGGCGTTGCCAGGGGGTTATGAGTTGCAAAACAAGGACGGTCACGTGCGCATTGGGGAGTACGAATTTGAGGACACCTATGAAGGGCTGAATCTCCTCTCGGACGAACAGATTATCCGATGCGCAAGGCACGCATACCGTCTGATCTATCGATACAATGGGCTCAGGTCGGCAGGCGAGCCCCGGGAGAACGCTTCCACCCCCACACCGAAGGCTGCGTTGCCGGTAACCGGGCGGGCTTTGGATGGCGGTGAAATCGAAGAGAGAAGAAACATGGCATCGAGCAGCCTCAGCATCGACAACACCCTGACCAAGGGCAGCGTCTATGAGAGCGATTCCCTGTTCAATGCCTATCGGATCGATGCCTCCAGCCAGATCATCGGAGGCATGGAACGGGTCTCCATCTCCAACGAACAGATCCGCAGGGGCGATGAGATTCTTCAGACTTACCGCGTGGAGGACGACGCCATCCACGGCGGCATGGGCAGCGTGTGGCGGGTGCATCACAGCGGGTGGAATGTCGACCTGGCCATGAAGCGCCCCCAGCCGAGGTTCTTTGCCGAGGGCAGTGAGCAGCGCAAGGCCGATTTCATCGCCGAATGCGAACACTGGATCAACCTGGGCCTGCACCCGAACATCGTCAGCTGCTACTACGTGCGCGACATCGGCGGGGTGCCGAGCATCTTCTCCGAGTGGATGGACGGCGGCAGCCTGAAGGACACTATACAATCGGGTAGGCTGTACGAGGGCACGGAGGAAGAGGTCCAGGAGCGCATACTGGACATCGCGATCCAGGTGGCGCGTGGGCTTCAGTATTCCCATGAGAATAATCTGATCCACCAGGACGTGAAGCCGGGGAACATACTGCTGACAGAGGACTGGGATGCCAAGGTTGCGGACTTCGGCCTGGCGAAAGCCCAGAGCCAGCTGTCTGACGGCGAAAAACCCCTTTCCAGCGGCTACACCCTGGCCTACTGCCCGAGGGAGCAGGCCGAGGGTGCGGCTGCCGAGAAGTGGATGGACGTGTACGCCTGGGCGCTGACGGTCATCGAGATGTACTCGGGGAAGCGAACCTGGGCGCAGGGAAATGAAGTCCGCGGTCGACTGGGTGAAATCCTGGAGATCGGCCGGGTTCAGGTGCCCGCTGGGGTGCGCAATCTGCTCGATGACGCGATCCATCGCGCTTATTCCGGCTTTGGGCGCCTTCTGGAGCGGCTGGAACAGGTCTACGGCAAGGTCTGCGGGACTGCCAACGGTCGCCCCGCGCCGACGGCCTCGGCGGACACGTCTGACTCCTTGAACAACCGTGCCCTGAGTTACCTGGATCTGGGAAAGCCAGACGAGGCCCGCCGGCTGTGGCAGCGGGCGCTTCGGGCGGACGCGACGGGCTTCTACGCCCGCTACAACTACGAGCTCTGGCGCTGGAAGCAGGGTGAAATCAGCGATATCGCCTTTCACGATGCCATCTTCCGCCTGGGCGTGACCTGTGACGCGGCAGCGCTGGCGAGGGCCAGGATCAGCCTCTGCCGGAGGGAGGATATCCGTGAAGCCGAGCGCTGCCTGGAGGCGCTCGGGCAGCGCCGGTCCGTTGCCCCCGACATCAGGGAGGGCCTGAACCGTTCCCTGGCAGCATGGCAGCGCATCCTTCAGGCCCTGCCGCAGCTTCCCGCAGACCTGTTTTCAGAAGCATCCAAACAGGCGGAAGCCATGTTCCTGCCGGCTGAAAGCTTTTCAGAAGCGTTTCCCGGCCTGGTTGCGAAAAAGGGGGTTCCGCTGCAGATCCTGGAGGCGGGTACCGGGCGGATTATGCGGCAGATGGATGTCCGGACGGCGTTCAATACCGGGGATGAGGCCGAGGAATGGCTGCAGGGCTACATGCCGGAGGGCGGCGCGCTATTGCACGCGGATTATCATTTCCGCCGGTGTATCGCCCTGCCGGACCCTGATATTGCGTTTTCCTATGAGCCGGCCGTGGTGGAGAACTATAGGCAGAGGCGCCTTGCCGAGGAACAGGCGGCGCGGGACCATGCCAGGGCGATGGACGCGTGGAAGGACGGCCGAGTGGCCGAATCGGCGCGGATCCTGGAGGGCAGTCTGAAGCGGGGAACACTGGTGCTCCATGAGCCCTCCATGGAGCTGTGGACGGCACTCGGCAGGCACTTTCCGAAGAAGGCCCTGGCGGCCGCGGTTGAGACGCAGGCTTCGGCTTCGCCGCTCCCGCCGGTGTCCCCCGATCCGGCGAGGGTCTGCCAGCTGGAGGGAGATGTGTTCAATCAGGGCTGGGCCTGCGTCTCATGTGACGGGATCACCGAGCTGAAGCTGGGCTGCAGCAGGCTGGTGGCGCGGGAGAACCTGAACAACAACACGGACGCGGAATTCACCTATTGCGTCACGGCGACCGACGTGGCCACAGGACAGTCCGTCTTTCGGATCGATCCCTTCTTTTCCCGCTTCGAGGACGATGACACCGGGCCCTTTTCCCGCTATCAGATCAGGATGGAGACGCCCGGAAGGCTGATTCTGTGGAGCCAGTACGAGGAACCGAGGGAATGCGATATTCTCGACATGCCGGGCGCCGGGGTCAGCATCGCCCTGCCCGGAGGCTGTGAATTGAGAAACACATCGGAGGGCGTGGAGATCGGCGGGGTGCTGTACTCGGACCGCTTTGCCGATTACCGCCCGCTGTTCGACGCCGAGATCATCCCCTGCCGGAACCACAATTACAGGCTGATCTACGAGTACGACCTGTCCGCGATGCCTTCGGATTCCGATGCAAAAACGCCCGCCGCGGCTGTTGAGATGCCGGGCGGCGGGGCAGCCAAGGCACCGCCTGAAGATGAGAGTGTTTCCGCGGACGCTTCCGTGCCGTTCCCGGAGGGCGCCTCGGCAACACCGCGTACTGAAACAGGGGAAGCCGCTGCCCCCGCCATTCACAGGGGCGATCTGCTGGAGGGTGGGTATGAGGTGCTCGACGACGCCATCTGTGGCGGCATGAATCGCGTGTGGCACGTTCGCCACACGGATACCGGCGCGGAGCTGGCGATGGTTCAGCCGTTGCGGCCCTGCTCGGATGAAGCGGACAGCCCGGCGGTGCAGCGCTTTATCGACGCCCATGCGCTCTGGCAGGGGATCGCCGCGCATCCCAATGTCGCGGTTTGCCACAATGTCCGGACGCTGCAGGGCGTCCCGACCGCCTTCTGCGAGTGGGTCGATGGAAAAAGCCTGGGCGAGTCCATCCGGGACGGATCGCTCTATGAAGGGACGACGGAGCAGGTCGAATCGCGCCTGTTCGACATCGCCCTGCAAGCGGCATTGGCCCTGCGCCACGTCCACGGGCAGGGCCTGATACACTGCGACGTGAAGCCGGGGAATCTGCTGATATCCCGGGGCTGCGTCGTCAGACTGTATGATTTCGGCCTGGCGATGCGCTGCACGAAGCAGGGCGAGGCTGAGCGCGATGAACATGCGCCGGGGTACACTCCAGCCTATTGCCCGGCGGAACAGGCTGAAGGCAAGCCGGCAAAGCCGTGGATGGACGTATACGCCTGGGCGCTGACGGTGCTGGAGATGTACCTGGGCGAAAGGCCCTGGCGCTCCGGGGCAGAGGCGAAGGAGAACTTTGACGGGTATCTGCCCGCGTGCCGCGTGCCGCTGCCGGAGGGCATGGTCACGCTGCTTCGGTGCTGCCTGAAGTGGAAGGTCAACGACGGCTCGGTGGTGGTCAGGGAGCTGGAGAGAATAAAGCCGGCTTCCGCCGGCGAATCGAAGAAGACCGCCTCCGACGCGGCTCAGGCGGCTCCCGGGCCCGGGGCAGGAGGCCCGGCACCTTCGAAGACGCCACAGCCTGCCGAACAGAGGAACGGCGATTCCAACGAAAGCAAGGCCCGCGGCAGCGGCCTGGGGGGCTTTCTGAGCCGGCTCATCTTTGGAAAGAAGAGCGGATGCAGGAAGGGACAGCACGACTGGGACGGTTGCGTCTGCCGGAACTGCGACCTGGAGCGTCACGATTTCAGAATCGCAAAGGAAGCGGTGGTTCAGGAACCCGGCCCCTGTTGCTGGTCGTCCAACGATGACTGCATCGGCCCGGATTGCGGCACGCCCTGCGACGCTTACTATCCCGGCCGGGAGGGCAAGACGATCACGACCTGGAGATGCACGCGGTGCGGCCTGGAAAAAGTCGAAGAATGAACCATTACCGATGTAAGAAGGCACTTAACAGATTCATGAGCCGCCAACAGCTCGATGCTTTACATAAGGAGTGATTCGGTGGAAGACCTCAGCCTGAGCAACAGCCTGTCCAAGGGCAGCGTATACGAGAGCGATTCCATATTGAAGGCCTATCAGGACGACGCGGCCAGCCGCCTGGCGGACGGCGCGCGCCCTGAAGCCATCTCCAACGAGCAGATCCACAAGGGCGATCCGATCCTTGAGACATACCGCGTGGAATCCGACGCCATCCACGGCGGCATGGGCAGCGT
>JAFUHB010000032.1 GCA_017469085.1 Clostridia bacterium | reverse complement strand
GGAATGTTCAGCCGGGCAAGGCCCATCAGGTTTCCGGGGAGCCCCTTGTCGCAGCTGGCGATGAACACGCCGGCGTCAAAGGGCGTGGCCCTGCCCTGGATCTCGATCATATTGGCGATCATCTCCCGACTGGCCAGGGAATAATTGATGCCGTCGTGCCCCTGGCTCTCGCCGTCGCAGATATCGGTGCAGAAGTACCGCGCGCCATGGCCGCCCGCCTCCCGGATTCCCCGCCTCGCCTGTTCGACCAGCCGATCCAGGTGGCCCGAGCCGGGATGGCTGTCGCCATAGGTGCTCTCTATGAACACCTGTACCTTGTCCAGGTCCTCCTTGTTCCAGCCCGTGCCGATCCGCAGGGGATCCAGCTCCGGCGCAATTCGCCTTATCTCCTGGCTGGGCAGCATTGCGATCACTCCCTTCTCGCGTTGGGTCGCTTTTCCGTGTTTTTCTTCAAACAAGGGCCGCTCGCGCGGCCCGGGAAATCACTTCACATACAGCGTCAGTGCGTCCAGCTGGTTGCCGCCTTCGCAGGGCTGGGTGCGGGCCTCGTCCAGGATACGCTCGGCAAGGCTGTCTCCGCGCACGACCGGGAAGGAGGCGCCGCGGGATAAACGCTCAAGCCCTTATATCCCCGCGCGGTGTTTTTTTCCAGGCGCTTCGCGCACAGCGGGAAGAGGAAGGTAACATACAGGATCTGAACGAAGCAGGAGCCCATCGTCCCCGCCGCCCCGGGCAGCAGGCCCTTGACGAAGGGCACGAGGATCAGGCTGACCGCGTAATAGCTCAGCAGGCCCGTCGTCACCCTGGTCACCCTCTGAAGCATGGAAATGTCGGTGGAAAACCCGACAAAGCGCCGCTCGAGGACCCACCCGACCAGGAAGGCGCCGCACCAGCCGACGCCCTTGAACGTATCGTTGGCCATCTTTGCGCCGTCCACCAGCAGCTTGCCCTCCGCGTCATAGTCCTCGGGATAGGACTTTACGGCGGCGTACACCGCCACCGCGACGGCCAGCGCGACGCCGATCCCCGCCATGAGGATATCCTTTTCAGGGTGCGCCGCGACCCACTTCATCAGCCTGACCGTCAGCGCCATCACAAGCATGCCGACCAGGAGCCCTGCCAGGGTGTCCTGCGGGGTATGCACGCCCAGATAATTGCGGCTGAACGCGACCAGCACGACGATGATGCCCAACGTGATCCGCAGCGCCCGGGAAAGGTCCTTGCGCACGGCCCCGCCGCCGAAGACCGTCGCGGCGTTCATGGTGTGCCCACTGGGAAAGGAATAGCCCGTGGCCGTGGTGATCGAATTGCCATAGGGCACGATGCGCGCGTCGCGTATCCAGGGCCGATAGGCGCAGCCCGTCACCTTCAATACGCCGTTCGCCAGCCGGTTGCCGCTCCAGCCCATGAGAAGATAGCTGCCGAAATCCTTGCTGACCGCCCAATAGATGATCGCCATGATGACGATGGCCGTGTTCAGTTCTCCAAGAAAGGTCATCTTTGACAGAAAATCCGCCAAAAAAGCCCCTGCCCCGTTTCTGAATTCCTGCAGCGCCAACAGAATGCCGAAATCCATCTTTTCCCCTCTTTTGCAACAATATCCTGTTACATTTTACGTAAAGCATAACAATAAGTCAACAGAAATTGTGTGAAAAGGATACCGACCGGAGAAAAAGTGGACGGATGCATAAGTCCCGTCCACTTTTTTCTTTCACTTGCAGGCCATATAGACATCCATGCTTTCCCCGTCGGTTTCAAAGCAGGGTATGACCTCATTCTCTACATGCACCAGGCCGTTCGTCCTCATGTAATCTCCCAGGGTATGATAGGCTCCCGGAATCGTGGAAAAGGGCTTGTCGAAGGGCCGTTCGATGTGGATCGCCGCATATCGGTGTGCGGCCTGCTCCTTGACTTCCAGCCCCTCCGGGGTCAGTCCCTCCGGCAGTATCCACGCGGCTGTATATCCATGCATCCTGAACACATTGATCTGCTCGACGGACAGCCTGGGGAAATCCCATCCGATCACCTTTGGGTTCTCAATTCCGTGATCCCTTGCATATTTGTATACTCTGTCCATTGCGTCGCTCTCCGGCTCCGTGCTGATGACGGTATGCTCCACATACCGGAACCCCGGGACCACTTCGACGCGGAGATTCGTGTAGGCGCTGTTGCGCTGGTCCATCTCCTCCCTGAACAGATCGTCCAGGGAGCAGTTGAACAACTTGCAGAGCTCAAGCGCTTTATCCATCTCGGGATTCGCCGTGTCCATCTCCCATTTTGAAATCGTCTGGCGGCTGACGTTCAGCTTTTCCGCCAGCGCCTCCTGCGTCATGCCCGCGCTGAGCTGGCGAAGATATTGAAGGTTCTTTCCAAAGCTCATGATTGCCCTCCTTCGAAGCGTTCCTCATGGTTTCTAGGGTGTGTTT
>JAFUHB010000031.1 GCA_017469085.1 Clostridia bacterium | reverse complement strand
GACCCTGGTCGCTCAGATCGCTGAAAAAACCGGGAAGATCAGCCATTATCGATCTTTCGAGGCAAGGCCTTAT
Source organism: Clostridia bacterium (assembly GCA_017469085.1). Taxonomy (GTDB): domain Bacteria; phylum Bacillota; class Clostridia; order Christensenellales; family Aristaeellaceae; genus UBA4246. Next base: position 8,862 of record JAFUHB010000031.1, on the reverse strand, counting down.
CTGCGCCGCAACAACCGCATCCGCTCCATTCACTCCTCACTGGCCATTGAGGCCAATTCCTTATCGCTGGACGAAGTGAAAAGCGTCCTGGGCGGCAAAACCGTCCTTGGCCCGCAAAAGGAGATTCAAGAGGTCAAAAACGCTTATCAGGCATACGATCTGTTGGGGAAGTTTGATCCCTATTCCTTGGATGCCCTGAAAAAGCTGCACGGGGTCATGACCTATTTGACCGTGCAGGAATCCGGCGTGTTCCGGAGCCGCAATGAAGGCGTTTTTAACGGGGATCGCTGCATTTTTATGGCGCCGCCCCCGCATCTCGTCCCCAGCCAGATGGAGTCTCTGTTTGACTGGATGAATATTTCCAGGCGGGAAATACATCCCCTCATCCTGTCGTCGGTTTTTCACTACGAATTCGTTTTTATTCACCCGTTTTCGGACGGAAACGGTCGGATGGCCCGCCTGTGGCAAACCGCCCTGCTTTCGGAATGGGACCCCCTGTTCCAATATCTTCCGCTCGAAAGCCGCATCCACGAATTTCAGGACGACTATTACAGCGCTATCGCGGCCTGCCACTCGGCGGGAAGCTCCAACGCGCTGATCGTTTTCCTGCTGGACAAAATCAATCTGTCGCTGGACTGGGCCATGAAGCAGGCCGATGAAAAAGACGCTTATCTGTCCGCCGAGGTCCAAAGGCTGATCGACATGATGGAATATGACGTCCCCTATACGGGGACGCAGTTGATGGAAAAGCTGTCCCTGAAATCCAGGGACAACTTCAGAAAGCTATATCTGCTGCCTGCGCTGAAGCAGGGGCTCATCATCATGGGCATCCCAGACAAGCCCACCAGCCGGAATCAGACATACATCAAGAAATAGGTCTGCGCTACGCCCGAAAATCAATCTCCTTCGTCCAGCAGCCCCTCGATCTCCCCGTCCAGCCATTGGAGCCTTCCCTCGGTAAAGGAACGGATATAGGCCAGCTCGCGCTCGAAATTCAGGGTAAAGGAATAGGCCGCCTTCAGGTAGCTGGTGAACTTGGGCGTTTTGGCGATCTCCCGCTCGTCGGCGCCGGTCATATGGATCAGCGCGTAATAGCGGTCAAAGTGGCTCATGATGCCGTTCAGGCTCAGCGCGCCCGTCTTAAGAGCCTGCCAATCCTCATATAGGATCCGGCGGAAATCCCCCGGATTTTCCCGGATCAGCCGGTCGAACAGGCGGTTGCTCACCGTCTCGGTTTGGCGGCTCTTGCGGGAGGAATAGTAGCGGCCCAGGGAGGAATCCATGTCCCAGGGCACGAGGATGAATTTGTTGAAGCGCTCGTCCTGATCGTCCAGGCGGGCGAAGGTCATGTTCTTGCGCATGTTGTCGGTCAGGTCGACCGCGTTGGCAAACAGGTAGTACCGCGCCAGGTTGTCCAGGTCCACATACTGGCCGATGCGGGCGGCGAACTCCTCCTGACTGCCCTTGACCACCAGGTAAGTAAAATCATAATAGTCCTGCCAGAGGGCTTCATAATCGTCGCTCTCCTGCGGGTAGCGGATGTGGACGTTGTACCATTGCTCCGGCTCGCCCTCCGCCGGCGTTTCCTTGCCCAGGGACACGAAGCCCGCCGGGCTGCGCTGGTCGTTGTTCGCCTGCCCGGTGCGCAGCAGCAGGCTGGTCCGTCCGCTGCCCGCCTTGGCCAGGCCCAGCTGCTGGCGGTCCTGCTTTTCCCCCAGGACGTAGAGCCCCCGATAGGTGCCCTCGATAAACAGCTCCACAAACACGCCCTTGGTCGCGCCGGACAGCGTCCGGTCCCAGGGCAGGCGGTACACCTCGTTCCAAACGTCCATCAGGGCGCGGTTGCGCATCCGGGAGGCGTCGTTATAAGCGCTGTCCAGCAGCCAATCGCTGTCCACCCGAAGGCCCAGCAGGCTCTTATCCCATTTTTCGCCGTCCTTCATCAGGGAAAAATTATAGGGATGCTTGGCCGCATACTGTGCCGAGCTCTTGCCCCGGCGGGAAAACGCCGCCTCCGCGGAAAGCGCGGGCTCCGTCCAGCCGTGCTGCCGGTATTGGGGATCGACGATGATAATCGTGCCCGGCGTGTCCCGATTTTTGTACAGCCCGCCGTCCGGGCTCATGCTGACGATGGGCAGGTTGGTAAATTTCAGGCGGATCAGCCCGCGCTTCTTGGGCGTCGCGATGCGAAGCTCCGCCACCGAAAGCAGCGACACCGTGACGGGCCGCTCCGCCGATAGCGCTTCGCCGTTGACGGAGGCGGTGGTCGCCTCATCCAGCAGCGCAAACGACAGGTGCAGGGCCGTGCGTCCCGAGGTGGCGTCCACCGGCACCAGATAGGTGAACACATCCTTGGTGGAGCGGTAAAAGAAGGCTTGGGATTCGGCAAACTCCGGCACGGCGATCTCCCGGCTGTACGTCCGGTCGTCGGCCTCGTAGGGCTCGTTGACCGCAAGGTCCCGAACCAGGTAAATATCGATCAGCGTGTCGGCAGGCTCCCCCTCCGCGCGGGCCGCGCCCAGCCACAGGCACAGCAAAACCGCCGGCAGCAAGATAAGCAGACGGCGGTTTCGGGACATATCGCTTTCCCGGCAGATCGCGAGGGTTTTTGGGCCCCGGCGCACGAACGGCGCGTCCATCACCGCGCCTCGTCCCGCGTGACGGCCTTCCAGAACACCGCGATCAGGAGGATATAGCAGACGGTTTTGGGCAGCATCAGCATCCCCAGGATGGGCACGACACCCGCCGCGACCGCCACCGGGATGTAAAACAGGAAGGACAGCGTCACATACAGCCATACGCGGGAAAAGCGCTTCGCCTGATCCCTATTTTTCCAGTAGAGCGCAACGATCAGCGCGCCCAGCGCCACAAAGGGCACGTTGCGGATCACGCCCCAGAGCACGCCGCTCTCGTTTTGCAGCCAGCCGTTTTGCGGGAACAGGCACAAGAGCGCCCGCAGCACCGCCAGCGCGCAGACCGCCCAGGCGACCCTTTTATTTTCCTTTTCATGGTAGTAGGCCAGCCAGATCTTGTACATAAAGACGTAAAATACCGTCATCGTCAGCGAGGTGATCAGCTTGCCGATGCCCAGCGCCGCCGTAAAATCCGCGTTCACAAAATAATGAAGCACGCGGGGCACCAGATGGAAGGCGTCGCCGCAGCCCAGGATCAGCACGGCCATGCCCATGCGCTTCTCATTCTGATTGCGCGCCTTCTTCAGCAGCAGGCAGCCGCCCACGATCGCGATCAGCAGGTACAGGATATCGAATGTGGATTCACCGTATTTCATAAATCATCCTCCCGTTAATGCTTCAGCCATTCCGTATGGGTCAGGAGCCGCCCGCCAAGGGCACGCACCATGTCCTCCTGGCGGGAAAAATCGAACATCAGGTTTTCCTTTTTATGCGCGTCGCTGGACAGGATCAGCTTGGCGTCCCGCTCGATCAGCCAGCGCAGGATGGGAGGAGCCGGGTAGGCCTCCGTCCTATGCCCCCGGGCGATCGCGCCGGTGTTGACCTCAAAGGGGATATGATACGCCAACAGCCGCTCCGCCGCCTCTTGCCAGGCGGCCACATAGCGCGGATGGTTTTCGTCAAACAGGGAGCCGTCCCCGTTCAGCTTGGCGATCAGGTCAAAGTGCCCGATCACGTCGCACTTCGTTTTCTCCACGACATCCGACGCCATGCAGTAATAGGCCTCGCAGACGGCGTAGATATCCCCGCCCATCAGCTCCCTGGCCCGCAGCAGGGTTTCCCGCTTCCAGTCCACGTTCAGGCATTCCCCGTCCAGGAACAGGTAATGCGCCGAGCCGATCACATAATCAAAGCCCGCCGTCGGCTCGTCCGAGCCGTATTCCTGCTCGATCCCGCAATAGATCGCCATGCGGCCCCGGTATTCCTCCCGAAGCGCCGAGACGGCCTCGCGATACGCGGCGATCCGGTCCCGCCGGATGCAGCAGTCTGTGTCATAGGGGGCGTAGCCGTGGTCCGAAAAGCCCAGGGCCGTCATGCCGCGGGCATAAGCAGCCGACGCGATGGCCCGCAGCGTGTCCTGCCCGTCCGAAAAAACGGAATGGACGTGAAAATCCTCGCTGATCATTCAGGTCATCTTCTCCTGCTTTACCTTGTGATCGATCACATGCCGGGAAGCCAGCTCCCGGTGCACGTCCTCCAGCGTGATCCCCATTTCCGTCATCAGCACCATCACATGGTAGGCCAGGTCAGCGATCTCATAGACGGTCTCCCGCTTGTCCTCCGCCTTGGCGGCAATGATGACCTCGGTACATTCCTCTCCCACCTTCTTGAGGATCTTGTCCAATCCCTTCTGGAACAGGTAGGTGGTATAGGAGCCCTCCGGCAAGGTCTCCTTGCGGCCCTTGAGCAGGGCCATCAGCCCCTCCAGCGAAAATTCCTGAAGCTCGCCATTCTCATACAGGCGGTCGTTAAAGCAGGTCTCGGTGCCCAGATGGCAGGCGGGGCCGTCCTTTTCCACCGCGATCAGCAGGGTGTCCCGGTCGCAGTCCGCCGTGATGGACACCACGTGCTGGTAATTCCCGCTGGTTTCCCCCTTGAGCCACTATTCCTGACGGGACCGGCTCCAGAAGCAGGTCAGCCCCTTTTCCATCGTCCTTTCCAGGCTCTCCCGATTCATGTAGGCCATCATCAGCGTTTTCTTGCTGACGGCGTCCACCACGATCGCCGGGATCAAACCCTTTTCGTCAAACTTCAACTCGTCGATGCTCAGCATGCCTTATACCTCCCGAACGGGTATTCCCTGCTCCTTCAGCGCGCGCTTCAGGTCCGCAATGCGGACTTCGCCGAAATGGAAGATGGAGGCGGCCAGGCCGGCGTCCACCTTGGGCAGGGTCTTGAACAGTGTAACAAAATCCTGGATCGAGCCCGCGCCGCCCGAGGCGATCACCGGCACCGATACCAGGTCGGACACCGCGCGCAGCATGGGCAGGTCAAAGCCGCCCTTGACGCCGTCGGTATCGATGGAATTGAGCACGATCTCGCCCGCGCCGCTTTCCACCCCGCGTTTGATCCAGGCGAGGGCCTCCAGGCCCGTGTCCTCCCGCCCGCCGCGGGCAAACACGTGATACTCCCCGCCCACGCGCTTGACGTCGGCGGACAGCACCACGCACTGGCTGCCGTAGCGCTTGGCGGCCTCCTCGATGAGCTCGGGACGGCGGATCGCGCCGGAATTGACGGACACCTTGTCCGCCCCGCACTTGAGCACGCGGTCGAAATCCTCGAGGGTGTTGATGCCGCCGCCCACGGTCAGCGGGATGAACACCGTCCGCGCGACCTCCCGCAGGATATCGGTAAACAGCCTGCGGCCCTCGGCGGAGGCGGTAATATCGTAAAACACCAGCTCGTCGGCCCCGGCGTCCGAATAGTACGCGCCCAGCTCCACGGGCGAGGAGACGTCCCGGAGGCCTTCAAAATTGACTCCCTTGACCACCCGTCCGTCCCGCACGTCCAGGCAGGGAATGATCCGCTTGGTGATCATACCGCCGCTCCGATCGCGTCCCGCAGAGAAACCGCGCCGGTATAGTAGGCCTTGCCGATGATCGCGCCGTAAAGGCCCAGCTTCTTGAGCGCCAGGATGTCCTCCACAGAGGAAACGCCGCCGGAAGCAATGATGTTGACGCTCAGCTCCTCGCTCATGCGCTGGTACATATCCCGGCTGACGCCCTCCAGCGCGCCGTCCCGGGAGATATCGGTGCTGACGATGGTTTTGACGCCCAGCTCCTCCATGCGGCGGCAGAAGGCGAACGCCTCCAGGCCGGATTGCTCCACCCAGCCCCGGATGGCGACAAAGCCGTCCCGCACGTCCACGCCCACGGCGATCCGGTCGCCGAAGCGGCGCACGGCCCGCTCCACAAAATCAGGATCGGTCACCGCCGCCGTGCCCAGGATCACGCGGTCCACCCCGGCATCCTCCAGGTAGCGCGCCACGATCTCCATGCTGCGCACGCCGCCGCCCACCTCGGTAAACAGCCCGCTTTTTTCCTTGAGGGCCTGAATGGTCCTGAGGTTGGGCGTCTGCCCGTCCCTGGCGCCCTCCAGGTCGACCAGGTGCATATACCTTGCCCCCTGGTCGCGGAAATCCTCCGCCACCTCCGCGGGCCGCTCGCTGTATACCGTCATCTGGTGATAGTCGCCCTTGAACAGGCGCACCGCCTTGCCTTCATATAGATCAATGGCCGGAAAAATCAGCATCCTTATTTCCCTCCGTTTCGGATCCGCCTTAGGCTCCATGAAAAATTATATTCGCTGGCCTCATAAAATGCAAGCAGCCCGCAAAAAGGCACCGATAAAATACACAAGGCCTGGACAGCCAATCAGGGACGTTGTCAAGCGGACAGGCGGATCACGTTATAAACACAGATCCCGAGGATCACGATCAGCAGGCCGCTGAACAGCACGTCGGTGGCGTGGGCACTCAGGCGCTTGTGCAGCCTGGCGGACACAAAGCCGCCGATCGCCCCGGCGCCCACCATGGCGACCAGGACCATCGGGTCAAACGCGGGAACGCTGCCCGTGATCAAGGTCACCAGCAAGGAAGCCGTCTGGGACAGCAGGATGATCAGGATCGAATTGACGGCGGCCTTCTTGGTATCCATCGAAAAGAAATAATAGAGCACGGCCAGGTTCATGGGCCCCCCGCCAATGCCGAGGAAGGAGGAAAAAACGCCCAGCGCCAGGCCGATGCCCACGCCGGCGGCGGGGTTCTTCAAATCCTTGGCGGCGATCCTCTCCTTGTTGCGCACGTAAAGCAGCGTGCCCAGCACCAGCAGGCCCAGCACGACCGCCTGCACCGCGCCCACCAGCGAATCATTCGCCACGGCCCGCTTGACCGCTTCAAACAGCTGCTTGCCCGCGACGCCGCCCGCCGCCGCGCCGATGCCCAGCGGGACGCTGCGGCCGGGATCCAGCTCGCTGCCCTTGCGGTTCTTGTAGACCGAGATCAGCGCCATCGCCAGCACCGTGAGGCCGGACAGGAAGGAGACGGTCGATACGCTCATGATCCCCATCGCGTCCAGCAGGGGCTTGATGACGACGCCGCCGCCGATCCCGCAGATGCCGCCCACCGTGCTGGCGGCCAGACAAATCAGAAAAACAATCGCGACCATGATTTCCTCCTTGGTATTGATGGGGGGACGTAATCCGCCGCGCCCTGTGGGCGATACAGGCGGATGAAGTCCCAGTGAGCAAAGCGTTATCAGGCGCGTCAGCGCCTTAGAACGCTATTGCAAACTGAGGACAAGCATTCCCCCGCCAAAATCTTCATCTCTGTCGCAGCCGGCGTTCGGCCTGCGCGATCCGGTAGATGCGTTCCCGGGCATAGGCAAAAAAGTGTCGGAAGGCCGGGCAATAATAATTCTCGATCCGGCCGTCCTCCTGCGTCCAGTCGCGGGGGCAGCCGCCCCGGCAGATGGGATAATCGGGGCAGGTCAGGCACCGCGCGGGCTTGCGCTCGCCGCGCGCCCGGAAGGCCCTCATGGTTTCGCTCTGCGAAAGCGCCTCCAGCCCCTCCTCGGGCATGCCCAGCTTCCATTCGTCCAGCACATAAAAATCGCAGGGGTACAGGCTGCCGTCCGCCTCGGCCACCAGATAATAGCCGCACCGTCCGCAGGAGGAGCAGGTCCCCGGCTCCAGGCCCATGGCGCTGTATACAAAGTCGTCGAACAGCCGCACGCTGACGTAGCGGCCCGCCGCCCAATCACGGTACCATTCGTCGAACACGCCGCACAAAAACTGCCCGTAGGCCTCTGGCGTCAGCGACCATTTCATGCTCCCGCGCGGGACGCCCAGGGGGTCCAGGCAGGGAATAAACTGGATGTACCCTGTCCCCAGCCCCTTCAAGGCGCGGTATACGCGGGCAGGGCTCTTGGCCGTGCGCCCGTTGACCACGCAGAGCAGGTTGGTATCCACCCGATGCGCCTGCAGCAGCCGCAGCCGGTCCGTCACCCGGCCATAGGTGCCCTCCTCCTCGGCGGAGGTCATGTAGAAGGCCGCCGGGTTGCCATCCAGGCACAGCCAGGTGCCTTCAAAGCCCAGCAGCAGATCGTCGTCGTTGTCAAAGACCAGGTAGTTGTCATAGCCCAGGTCGATGAAGCCCTGGCCATCGTCCACAAAGAGGTTGAGGGCGGCGGTGTCGATAAGCGCCCACTCCGCATCGGAGAGGACCAGCGCCCGCTGGCCGTTCTTCTCGGTGACGGTGATGCGGCTGGGATCCAGCCGGTTCTGGGCCACCTCCAGGGCCTTGCTGGCCACCAGGCCGGTGTCCACCCAGTCGAGGGAGGCGGGCATGGACCGGCCGGAGAAGGCGGACAGCAGGTCGTAGATGGTGGAGGCGTCCACGGTGTTGCCGGCGGAGTAAGAGCCGGAATCATTGGTGTAGCTGCCCAGCAGCGAGCCAAGGGGCGAGGAGGCGTCATAGGGCGAGCTGCCGGAGGCGCCGGTGGAGCTGTCCATAAAGCCGCCCAGCAGCTGGCTCAAGAGGTCGCCGCCGGAGGAATAGGAGCCATAGCCATACTGGCTGGCGGAGGAGGCGAACTGGCCGCCCTGCTCCAAACTGGCAAAGCTCTGGATGCACTTGGTGTACTCGGAGTCGATGCCCAGGCTGTTGTAGGTGGACACGGCGCTCTTCATGCCGGAGAGGGACTCATAGGGGAAATAGATGGACACGCCGTAGGCCCGGGAGATGGTGGTGTTGTTATTTACCACGCAGCCCCTGAGCGCATTGGCGAGGGTCTTGGATTCGGCGGTGCCGATCCTTTCGGCCAGGTCGATCAAATCCACCTGGTTGATCCGGCTCTGACGGGCGAACTGGCGAACATTGGCCCGGGCCTCG
>JAFUHB010000004.1 GCA_017469085.1 Clostridia bacterium | reverse complement strand
GTACGGCATCGATAAAAACAGAAAACACGTCAACGGCACATCGGAAACCTTTGCGGTCAGACTGGCTTCCTGAGCAGCCGGCGGAAAGCTGATGTTTATATCATTTTTACATTTACAGGCCTATGATAGAATCGTACAACAAATCGGAGTTTACAGAGGTGAACGATATGAAAAGTGAAAAGAGACCTGACCCAAATGTGATTCATCCGATTGAAGGCTATGATAAGGAAATATATGTAAAACCAACAATCAAGAACCCCAACATCCTGGTAGGAGACTTTACTTATATCGCAGATTCCGATTTTGAAAGCCATGTAACACACTTTTATCCTTGGAGCAGGGACACCCTCATTATCGGCAAGTTCTGTCAGATTGCAGCAGGTGTCGAGTTTGTGATGAATGATGCCAATCACCAGATGAATGCTGTAACGACATTCCCGTTTTATACGCTTGCAGGATGGGAAATGAACACTCCCGATCCGTCTGAAATGCCGTTCAAGGGGAATACTGTGATTGGCAATGACGTGTGGATCGGCCAGAATGCCGTTATTCTGCCTGGTGTTCACGTCGGCGACGGTGCCGTTATCGGTGCAAACAGCGTTGTGGGCAGCGATGTCGCCCCCTATACCATCGTGATCGGAAATCCTGCAAAAGTCTTGCGGAAGCGCTTTGATGATGAACTTATCGGATCGCTGCTCAAATTCAGGTGGTGGGATAAAAGCGTTGAAGAAATAAACAGTCTGATCCCGATCCTGACCTGCAGTGATTTGGAGAAGGTCAGGGAAGAAATCGAGGCAAGACTATGATCATACTGATTGCGGGTGCATCCCATGGCGGTAAAACGATTCTGGCACAACGGATGCTTGAGAAATATAAATACCCGTATCTTTCCATTGACCATTTGAAGATGGGGCTTATTCGCAGCGGCATGACTGATCTCACCCCAGAAGAAGATGATGAACTTACAGATCATCTTTGTCCAATAGTGCGAGAGATAATAAAGACTGCTGTTGAGAATGAGCAGAACCTTATTGTTGAGGGCGGCTATATACCTTTTGACTGGAGAAATAGTTTTGATGAACGGTATCTTCAGTCGATAAGATTCATTTGTCTTGCGATGTCGGATGAATATATCGATTCGCATTTTGAAGAAATAAAATCACATGGTTCTGATATCGAAACAAGGCTTGATGATTCTTATTGCACAGTTGAACAGCTGAAGCAAGATAATCACCAGATCATAGACGGTTACCAATCGAATGGAGAAAAGATCACTCTGATCACAGAAAACTTTGATGATTCGATAAGAGAAGTTTTGGATCAACATATTCCGTTTTGTCGAGCTGAAACACTTTTATAAAAAAGGATATATTTAAATTCAAAGGAGTGCGGCCGCGTCACAATGACCAAGCTGCACTTCCGCAAACGTGCCATTGCGGTTTTATCCGAAAACAGCGGCGACGCGCGTTTTGCCAAAGCACACTTGTGCGCACGCCCAATCTTTGCAAAAGGGAGCTTCCGACAGGGTAATCCTGCCGGGAGCCCCCTTTTTTGACTTGTTTTTTGCAGCCGCTCTGTCAATCTGCTCAGCGGCGGTTTTTCCCGTAGAGGATCGCCAGCTCCATAGCGTTGATCAGGCTCAGCTCATTGGCATGGCCGTCGCCCGCGTGGCCGTAGCCGGTACCGTGGTCGACGGAGACGCGCACGATCGGCAGGCCCAGCGTGGCGTTGATGCCCGCAACGGCGTCCCAGTGCTGTTCAGCCTTGTTGTACACAAAGCCCTTCACCTTCAGCGGGATATGCCCCTGGTCGTGGTACATGACCACGACGATGTCATACCAGCCGCCCAGCGCTTTGGAGAAAACGGTGTCCGGCGGCGTCGGCTTCTTTTCAGGGATGTTGATCCCCTCAGCCAGCGCGGCGTCGATCGCCGGCTGGATCTCCTCGACTTCTTCCGTGCCGAACATGCCGTTCTCGCCGCAATGGGGGTTCAGCCCGGCAACGCCAATCTTTGGATTTGCGATCCCGATCGCCTTCATGGCGTCGTTCGCCATGTGGATGCAGTCGAGCACGCGCGCTTTTTTGACGCGATCGCAGGCCTGCCTGAGCGAGACGTGCGTTGAAACGTGGACCACGCGCAGGTCCTCGTGCGCGAGCATCATGGCGTACCGCTTCGTGTGCGTGTAATCAGCGTACACCTCGGTATGTCCGCTGTAATGATGGCCGGCCATGTTGATGGCCTCTTTGGAAAACGCGTTGGTCACGGTAGCGTCGACTTTGTTCGCCATGGCAAGCTCGATCACCTTCACGACGTACTGGAAGGAAGCCTCGCCGCCGAGCTTCGTCGGTCCCAGACGGAAGGGCTCCGGCTTATCCTTCGCGAGCGTATTCGGGATGTCCGAGTCCTTCAGGTATCCCAGATCGATGAGATCGATCGTTCCGTACTCGTAGAGCCCCTCTTCGGGCGACGCGACGACATGAAGCTTTAAATGAATGCCGTTCACCTTTGCAGACACGGCAAGGGCGTATTCCATCGCCGCCCGGTCGCCGACGATCAGCGGCTTGCAGCGCTCGTAGACGGCGCGCGAGTTCAGGGCCTTCACCGTGATCTCCGGTCCGTTGCCGAAGGGGTCCCCCATCGAGATGCCAAGTATCGGTCTTTCAATCATAAAACTGTCTCCTTTTCTGCCGGATCAGCCCCGTGCTGCGGCATAGATCCGTTCAATATCCTCCGGCTCCAGCTTTTTTGGCCGAGCCCAGCTTTCCGCCCCGCGCCCTGGCAGCTCCTTCCGCCATCAGGCGCCGAAATACGCCTGAGACGGCAAGACACCGCTTTTTCACGAAGATATTCAAGATTTTCCCTTATCAACTATGAGCATAACCGATTGTCTCGGTCGTGTCAATGGCAGAACCGCCGTCACCTCCAGAAGAGGCCTGATACTTTTTATCGCCCGGACGAGGTCCCAAGCTGCCCCCAAATCATAAAATTCATGCTAACCAAACAGGCCCACCGGTAATGCCGATGGGCCTGTCTATTTTTACTGTACAGCCAGGACTCACGCCCCGGACACGATGAGCGACGGAAGCCACGTCGACAGCGCGGGGAAGGCGATGAGCAGCACAAGGACGGTCGTCATGGCCAGAAGGAACAAGCCGACGTAGCGGAACGAATCTTCATAAGGAACGCCCGCAACTTTGCACGCCGTCATCAGGTCGACGCCGAGAGGTGGCGTGTTGGCGCCCACGGCGAGGTTGACGCAGACCATGATGCCCAGATGGATGGGATCGACACCGATCTGCTTCATCACCGGCAGGAAGATCGGAATGACGATC
>JAFUHB010000030.1 GCA_017469085.1 Clostridia bacterium | reverse complement strand
GAAAATGATGTTCGCGTCGCTGTCCGCCGATTCCATCACCAGGTTCGCCGCTTCGTTGATATCCATGATGGACATATCCTCGCCGCCGGTGATGTTGATCAGCACGGAACGCGCGCCGTCGATCTTGGTCTCCAGCAGCGGGCTGGAGATCGCGTTGCGGGCCGCGTCCATCATGCGGGTCTCGCCCGAGCCGACGCCGATGCCCATGTGCGCCATGCCGCCGGACTCCATGATGGTCTTGACGTCGGCGAAATCCAGATTGATCAGCGCCGGAACGGCAATCAGGTCGGAAATGCCCTGAATGCCCTGACGGAGCACGTCGTCTGCAATCTTAAAGGCATCCAGCATCGTAGTGCCCTTGCTGACCACCTGCAGCAGGCGGTCGTTCGGGATCACGACCAGCGTGTCCACCGACTGCTTGAGCTCGTTGATGCCCAGCTCGGCGTTCTTGGCGCGCTGCTTGCCTTCAAAGGTAAAGGGCTTGGTCACTACGGCGATAGTCAGGCAGTTCAGCTCCCGCGCGATCTCAGCGACCACGGGAGCGGCGCCCGTGCCGGTGCCGCCGCCCATACCGGCGGTCACGAACACCAGATCGGAGCCGCGGATCGCCTGCGCGATCTCCTCCCGGCTCTCTTCGGCAGCCCGGCGGCCCACATCGGGCACAGCGCCTGCGCCAAGGCCCTTAGTCAGCTTTTCACCGATCTGGATCTTGGTGCCGGCCTTGGAAAGGTTCAGCGCCTGACGATCCGTATTGACGGCAATGAATTCCACGCCGCGCAGATTCGCGTCCACCATGCGGTTCACGGCATTCGTGCCGCCGCCGCCGCAACCGACGACCTTGATCGTCGCGAAGGAAGACTGATCCACCTTGACTTCAAATGGCATTCGTAGTACCCCCTGTGTTAAAGTGAGAGATTCGCCCATGAACCGCGGTCAAGCCGGACGCTCAACCGCCGAACAGATTCCTGAAGAAGCCGGAAATACCGCCGGTAGCCGATCTGCTGCCGGCCAATGTATTGACCACCAGGTCCAGCAGGCCCAGCGCGCTTGAATAAGCGGGGCTGGACAGCTTGACCGCTTTGCGCGGCAGCTCGCGGACGGATTTGCCCAGCTTGGCGGACAAATAATCGCGCCCGCCGCGGTTGATCGCAAGGCCGCCGCCCGTCAAATAAATCGAAGACCAATTGCCCAGCTTGACGCCGCTCTCCTTGATGGCGTCGCCGATCGCCTCGCAGATTTCCTCGCTGCGGGCTTCGAGGATGTTTTCGACCTCTTCCCGCTCGAAGGTCTTGGTGACCCCGGTCTGATCGGGCGCGTCAAAGGAGGTTTGGCCGGCGGAAAGGCCGAATACATAGGCCCGCTTGATCTTTTCCGCCGCGTCCAAGGAAACATCCAGCCCATAGGCCAGATCGGCGGTCATATTGCCGCCGCCCATCGGAATATTCTTAAGGTAGGTGATCGCGTCGCCCTCGACCGTCATCACTTCGGTCGTCAGATAACCGATGTCGATCAGCACCGCCGTGCGGTCACGCTCGGTATCCGGGATAAACAGCATCGCCTGGCCGGTCGGCGTCGAAAAGCAGCCGGTCACATTGATGTCCAATTTTTTGAAGCGCGCGCGTACATCGTCGATAAAAAACTGATCCGCGATCACAAAGGACACCATCGCGCGCAGCACATATCCGCGGGCATTCATGGGCTCCAGCGTCTTGGAGCCGTCGTCCACCATAAACCAGGCGGGACTGCGGTGAATGATTTGCCCGTTGACCTCGCCGAGCGCTTCGGTGGCGCGATTAAACAACTCGTCGATATCCTTGATCGTCACATGGGGATCAGCGCCCTGCAGATCCACCTTGGCTTCAACGGCGCGCACCGTGCAGAAATCGCCGGGCACGCCGATGTTGATCTCTTTGATGCGGGTGCGGGCCTGCACCTCCGCCTCATGGATCGCTTCCGCGATGGCATTGTTCAGCTTGGTAGGCGCATTCCATTGGCGGTCCATAAAGCCGTCGTACAGAGCCGTGCCGGCGCCAACAATATCGCAACTTTTCTGGCCGGAAGTTTCCGCGATCAGGGCCACCAGCTTACTGGTGCCGAAATCCATCGCCGCTACCGTCGTCTTCATAAGCCATCATCTCCACAGGTTCGGTTTGCGCTTGCGTTGCCTGAAAAAGCATACTTATCCAGCAAATCAATTTATTGTAACCTTTTTATTACGATTTTGCAAGGGTGAAAACGGAAATTATGAAATTTTTGTAGCATTTTACTTCATATTTTAGGGGAATCACCTTTTTTTGCCAAAACAGATTGACCAGGAGGGGGATTTTGGCTTATCCTAATCCCTGCATGATTCCATCGATCGGAGGAGCCTTTATGTACAAACGACTTTCACTTTTCGTCCTGCTGACCCTGCTTACGCTGCTTGCCGCTCAGGCAGCCAGCGCCGATATCGTGATCAATGAGATCATGACCGACAGCGGGGTATTTGACGTCAACGGCAACGCCTATGATTGGATCGAGCTGTATAACACCGATAAAAAGGCCGTCAACCTGGCCGGCTGGGGGCTTTCCGATACCAAGAAGGATCTTTACGCCTTCACCTTTCCCGAAGGCACGACGCTGAAGGGCGGGGAATATCTGCTGGTTTACTGCTGCGGCGAGGATGAAAACAAGGATCGTCCCAACAAGAACGTCTATTACGCGCACTTTAAGCTTTCCAAGTCCGGCGAAACGATCCGCCTGACCGACAAGGAAGGCAACGAGGTGCAGACGCTCAAATATCCCGCGCAGTTGGGCGGCTATACCTACGGCCTCGCCCAGGGCACCGATACCTACGGCTTCCTGAACACCTCCACGCCTCAGAAGAAAAACGATGCCGCCGTCTATGAAACGCAGGCGGAGCGCCCCGTGATTTCGCCCGAGGCCGGGTTTTATGACAGCGCGGTGACTGTGACCATCGCCTCGGATGCCCCCGTTCGCTATACGCTGGACGGCAGCGAGCCCACCGCCAAATCCGCCCTGTATACCGCTCCCATCACAGTCAAAAAAACAGCGGTCGTCCGCGCCAAGGCCTTCCCGACGGATAAGGTAAGCTCTTATATCGCATCTTCCTCCTACATCATCAACGATCCCGCGATCACGCCCGTCATCTCCTTCAGCACCGACAAGGATTACCTGTATTCCAACAGCAAGGGCCTGTTTGTCAAAGGCAATAACGCGACGCCCAATTTCAACACCGATTGGGAATACCCGCTGCACATGGAATACTTTGATGAAGCGGGCGTCCGCCAGATCAACCAGACGACCTCCTTCCACATCGTCGGCACCTCCACCCGGGCGCAGAAGCAAAAGTCCTTCGCCGTATACGCCCGGACCGCTTACGGCGACGCGAACCGTTTCTACTACAATCCCTTTGACAACCGCTCCTACGAATCCTACCGCACCTTCACCATCCGCTCCACTGGCTCTGACGCGCCATACTGCCGCATGAAGGACCTGGTGCTCACCACCCTGGCCGACGGGCTGGATATCATGCACCTGGCAGGCAAAACGGTGGTCGTATACATGAACGGCAGCTATCTTGGCCAATATAACATCCGGGAAAAGATCAATAAATATTCTATCGCCCAGTGGGAGGGCATCACGGATCAGGCCGTGATTGATCAGATCGACATCCTGCAGGGCGAAGCCAAGGACCACCAGATTCAAAACGGCGACAACAAGGACTGGCTGGAGCTTCGCGCCTTTGTGAAGGCCAACGACCTGACCGTACCCGAAAACCTCCAGTATGTGACCGACCGGCTCGATGTGGACAGCCTGTTCACCTGGACCTGCTTCGAGCTGGCCATCATGAACCAGGACCTGGAGAACGTCCGCGTGTACCGCGTGCCGGGCGGCAAGTGGAAATACATCCTCTACGACGTGGAGAGCGGCGGCGACGTGCGCGACAACGCGGTGTATATGCTCCTGGATTCCTCCAAGGCGGCCGACACGCTTTCCTCTCAGTACAGCCTGATCAAGAACCTGATCAAGGTGCCGGAGATGCGGGCCAAGTTCCTAGCGCGGCTGGCCGAGGTGATCGATCACAGCTTCCTGTACACCCAATTCGTCAAGCCCCTGATCGACCAGAACGAAGCGCTGCTCCGGCAGCTATTGCCCCGACATTTCACCGTTTACAGCAACAACAACATGAATGAATGGAAGCAGAACGTCCGCGCCTTCCGCAAGGGCATCCGCATGATCCCCAAGCGCACCATCCAGCTGGTTGTGGAAGCGCTGAACGTGACGCCTGAGGAGCAGGAAACTTATTTTGCCGACGTGCTTGCCAAGCTGGCGATCTATAACGCGGAGGGCCTCGACTGATGCAAAGCATATATCTGCGCGCCGCGCTCCTTCTGGCGGCGCTGCTTATGATCCTTTGCCTTGCCTCCCCATCACTGGCCGAATATCGGGATCTAACGATCGGCGATCGGGGCGAGGATGTGATCCGGCTCAAAACCAGGCTGTATGAGCTGGGCTATTTTAAGACGGCCTCCTTCGGCGACGAATTCACAAAGAATACCGCCGAAAAGATCCGGCTGTTCCTGAGCAAATACGGCCTGGTCGGCACGGAAGCCACCGCCGAGGTACAGGAAATGCTCTTTTCGGAGGACG
This sequence comes from Clostridia bacterium, assembly GCA_017469085.1. Classification (GTDB taxonomy): domain Bacteria; phylum Bacillota; class Clostridia; order Christensenellales; family Aristaeellaceae; genus UBA4246. The sequence continues at coordinate 1,274 of JAFUHB010000030.1, read as the reverse complement.
CGCGGCCCGAAACATATGTTGCCCAGGGCGGCGCGGCCATCGAGGGGCCGACGGGCCAGCCGGACCTTCCTCCGCTCGACGCGGACGGCACGTTGACTGACAAAACCGCGGAAGCATTTGTGTACAAAAACGAAGAGGATGGCCTCTGGTATTATATCAGCGGCACCCTCTCCGTGGAGATCCGGCGCTATTACGACCGGGCGGACAATCTAAAATGGTTTGAGACGCGGGTCCGCCTGTCCGGCGGCAACCGTATCCGCAGCATTTTCAGCGACAACGCCGCGAGCGGCAGGCGTTTCGACCTGCCCCTGGAAATCACGAAAAAGCATGGCGCGATCCTCGCGTTCAGCGATGATTTCTTCGGTTGGCGAAGGGATGCCAAGGATATCGAAGGCATCATCGTCCGGGAGGGCCGCGTATATTCCGACGTCACCCGCACCACCGGCAAATTCCCACCGCTTGACGTCATGGCCGCGCTGCCCGACGGCAGCCTGATGACCCATCTGCCCGACGAGCATACCGCCCAGGAATACCTGGATATGGGCGTGCTCAACACCTGGGCCTTCGGGCCTATCCTGGTCAAAAACGGGGAGATTTCGGAAAACATCCCCATTGAGACCTCCAATCCCCGCCAGCCGCGGCAGGGCATGGGCATGCTGGCGCCGAACGACTATATCTTCGTTACCGTGCTGGGCCGCAGAACGGACAGCGACGGCTGTACCATCCAATGGCTGGCAGGCAAGCTTCACCAGATCGGCGCCGTTGAAGCGATCAATCTGGACGGAGGCAACTCCGCCATGATGGTATTCGACGGCGAAATGCTCAATAAGTCCAAAACCATCAAAACCGGCGCGATCCGTCAGATGGTTTCCATGATCGCGTTTACTGATTGACCTGATAGGCTTCCAAGAATTCCTTGACCTTCAACGAGGCGGCATACGCCTCGTTTTTTCTTGTTCCGGCGGAAATCAGCTTCTCCCTGGCGTCCCGAAGGTCGCTCGCCTCCCGTGTCAGCAGCAGCTGTAAAAGCCGCAATTCAGGGCTCAGCTCTGCCGGGGGCGCGGCCTGTGTTTCTTTGGAAACACCCCGCAGATCGAGGACGATGCAGTACTCCCCCTTCTCGGCCTTGTCATTGGCATAAAGCCGCTCCAGCACCTCATCCGCCGTTCCCCGCAGGGTCAGCTCGTGCAGCTTGGTCAGGTCGCAGCTGGCGCTGACCAGGACGCCGGGCAGCGTGTCCCGAATCGTTTCCATCAGCTTGATCACCCGGAAGG
>JAFUHB010000029.1 GCA_017469085.1 Clostridia bacterium | reverse complement strand
TTGGCCCGTGTGGCCCGCGAGTATCACTACGTCCGGCCCGAGCTGAACGACGAAATGAAGCTCTACATCATCGACGGCCGCCATCCGGTGGTGGAGCGCATGATCGGCGACGAGGCCTTCGTGCCCAACGATACGCATATGGACCCGGAGCGGCGGATGCAGATCATCACCGGCCCCAACATGGCGGGCAAGAGCACCTATATGCGTCAGGTGGCGCTGATCGTGCTGATGGCGCACATGGGCTCCTTCGTGCCCGCCCGTTCGGCCAACGTGCCGCTGGTGGACTGCGTTTACACCCGCGTCGGCGCGTCGGACGACCTGGCGGCCGGCCAATCCACCTTCATGGTGGAAATGAGCGAGATGGCCTATATCCTGCGCAACGCGACCGCCCGTTCCCTGGTGATCCTGGATGAGATCGGCCGGGGCACCAGCACGTTTGACGGACTTTCCATCGCCTGGTCGGCGGTCGAATATCTGTGCGACCCCAAGCGCTCTGGCGCGCTGACGCTGTTTGCCACCCATTACCATGAGCTTTCCGAGCTGGAAGGGCATTTGGAGGGCGTATCCAATTTTTGCGTGGCGGTCAAGGAGCACGGCGAGGAGGTCATTTTCCTGCGCAAAATCACCCCCGGCGGGGCGGATAAATCCTTCGGCATTTACGTGGCCCGCCTGGCCGGGGTCCCCAAGGCGGTCGTGGCCCGGGCGCAGGAGATCGAGGCCCGTCTATCCGTGAACGACATGACGCAGAACAGCATTGGCCAGAGCATCCTGAACCCCAAGCGCCGCCGGAAAAATGAGCAGGAGACGCTGATGGGCTTTTCCAAAACCGAATTCGTGGAGGAAGTCCAGAAGCTTGACGTGCTGGCCATGACGCCCATGGAGGCGCTGAACCAGCTGTACCTGCTCAAGGAAAAGGCGTTGAAGCTATAGCGCCTTTCGTCCGGAAGGAGGGCCGCCTTGTCTCTACACAATCTCGTTGCCTCATTTGCGCGCGGTTTCGGTGCCGATCGAAACCAGAGCCCAGCCCACGGAGATTACGCATGAGCAGCCGTCATATCAAAACGAGCGTTTTATGCCTTCTTGCCGCCGTCAGCCTGCTTTTCTGGGCAACCGTCCCGGCCCTTGGCGACGCCTCCGCGCCCGATTCGCTGGAGGGGTGGATGAGCGTTTATTCCGACCGGCTGGCGGTGCTGGAGAATTACCTTGCCGGACGGGGGAATGTGTCGGCCGGGGAGGCCCGGGAAGCGCTGGATACCCTGCGCGGCTTTGAAACGTGGCTTCGGCAAAGCGGAGCCGACGATCCCGGCCTGCGCAGGATGACGGCCGCGCTTTTGCCGACGGACGGCGAGGTAACCTACGTACTGAACACCAGGAGCAAGAAATGCCACGAGCCCTCCTGCAACAGCGTCAGCGCCATGAGCGCAAACAACAGGATGGACTTTACGGGGACCCGGGAAGAGGTCATCAAAATGGGGTATTCCCCCTGCGGGAACTGCCATCCGTAGGATCAGCCAAAGGAGTCGTCATGAATCGTATCATCCCCCTGCCGCCCGAGGTCGTCGGGCAAATCGCCGCCGGAGAGGTCGTGGAGCGGCCCTCCGCCGCCATCAAGGAGCTGGTGGAAAATTCCCTGGACGCCGGGGCGACCGCCGTGACCGTCGAAATACGGGACGGCGGCATCACCTACTTCCGTGTGACGGACAACGGCAGCGGTATCCAGGCGAGCGACCTTAAAATGGCCTTTGAGCGTCACGCCACCAGCAAGATCCGCAGTCAGCAGGATCTGTACGGCGTACAGACGCTGGGGTTCCGCGGCGAAGCGCTGGCCTCCATCGCGGCGGTGTCCCGCGTGCGCTGCGCCACCCGAACCGCGGATGCCGAAAGCGGGATGCAGCTGCTCAACGAGGGTGGTCAGATCACCGAGATCAGGGAGGCGGCCTGCCCTGTCGGCACCTCGATCACCGTGAAGGACCTGTTTTATAACGCCCCCGTCCGAAAAAAGTTTCTGAAAAAGACCGCCCATGAAACGGCCAGCGTTACCGAGCTGATGGCGCGATTGATCCTGAGCCGGCCCGATATCTCCTTCCGTTATACGGCGGATGGGAAGAATGTGTATTTCAGCGCCGGGGATGGAAAGCTGGAGAGCTCTGTGCTCAGCGTATACGGCCTGGATGTGCTTCGCCTAATGACGCCGATCAGCGGCACGATGAACGGCGTAGCGCTGAACGGTTATGTGGGCGTTGGGGACGTATCCCGCAGCAACCGCAGCCAGGAATACTTCTTTCTGAACAACCGCGTGATGAAAAGCCAGCTGCTTTCCGCCGCCGTGGAAACCGGCTGCCGCCAGCGCGTCATGATCGGGCGATTTCCCATGTGCGTGCTGCATCTGACCATGCCCTTTGAAAACGCCGACGTAAACGTTCATCCCAATAAATGGGAGGTGCGTTTCCAGAACGAGGCGGCGGTGCGGGACGCCGTGGAGACCCTGGTGCGCGATACCCTGACCGAGCGCCAGCAGGAGGCGCTGCTTACGCCCCGGCTGGATGATGATGAGCGGATCAGGGCGCGCTGTCAGCCCGAGCCCAATGTGACGAGCGTCGAGGTGCGTCCCGCGGAGCCGGAGACTCGGCAGACGATTTTTCCGAAGGCAGCTCCTAACGTGACCTATGAAAGGACGCCCGTCCCTTCTTTCCATGAGCCCAGGGCCGTTTTTATGGTTGAGGAGCCGACGGAGGAACCTGCGCCCGCCAACTCAGCTCCTTTGCCTGAAACTGATCTGCGTCGGCCCGAACCGGAACAGACGGTGCTGCCTCCCGTTCAGACCCATATCAAGCCGCGGCTGATCGGCGTAGCGTTTTTGACTTACATCCTGTTTGAATACGGGGATCAGCTGGTGCTTTGCGACCAGCACGCGGCGCACGAGCGGCTTTTGTACGAGCGCCTGATGCGCGAAACGAAGGCAGGGCCCGCCAGCCAGACCCTGTTGATCCCCGAAGCGGTCCCCATTACCCGGACCCAGTACGCCGCCTACCTGGACAACCGGGATGTGCTCGTCCAGATCGGCTTTGACGTGGACGCTTTCGGCGAGGATACGCTGCAATTGCGGGGGCTTCCCGTGATCCTGGGCCAGCCGGAGGCGGCGGGCTGCCTGATCGACACGCTGGACGAGCTTGCGCAATACGGCAAGCTGGATCCTTACGATAAGGTCCTGCGCATTGCCCAGACTGCCTGCAAGCATGCCGTTAAGGGAGGAGAACGCGTGCCCGAGGAGGAGCTTCAGTGGCTGATCGAACAGATCCTGAACGGCGATCTGCCTCCGACCTGCCCGCACGGCCGTCCGCTGATGGTGACCGTGACGCGCACGGACCTGGACAAGCGTTTCCGCCGGATCCAACAGCGGTGAGCCTATGAGCAAAAAGACGGTATACGGCGTCGTCGGCCCAACGGCCAGCGGGAAAACCGCTGTTTCGCTGCTGTTGGCGCAGGCCTTGGGCGGAGAGCTCCTCTGCATGGATTCCATGCAGATCTATCGCGGCATGGATATCGGCACCGCCAAGCCTACCGAAGCCGAACGCCAGGTCGCGCCCCATCATCTGTTGGATATCGTGGAGCCAACCGAGCCCTTTACGGTGACGCAGTACGTGGAAAGGGCCCGCAAGGTCATCGAGCGCGTGCCGGTGCCCATTTTGGTGGGCGGCACCGGCTTTTATCTGCGGGGACTCTCGCTGCCGATGGACTTTGGTTTTGTCGAGGGGGCCGCGGAGGTCCGCAGGCGATATGAGCGTATCGCCGAGGTGGAGGGAAAGGCGGCCCTGCATCGGCTGCTGCGCGAGCGGGATCCCATCAGCGCGGAGCGGCTGCATGAAAATGACGTGCGGCGCGTGGTCCGCGCCCTGGAGGTGCAGGAGCTGACAGGCCGTCCCTTTTCCAGCCAGACCATGCCCGGCTACGAAGATGCGGACTACGATTTTCGCTTGTTCGCCGTTTCATGGCCCCGTGAGCTTTTATACGAGCGGGCCGACCAGCGGGTCGAGGAAATGCTGCGGCAGGGTCTGCTAAAGGAGGTACAGAGCCTGCTGGACGCCGGAGTGCCTCCGGAGGCGCAGGCCATGCAGGGCATCGGCTATAAGGAGCTGATTCCCGTATGCCGGGGCGACATGGACTTATCGGCCGCCAAGGCCCTGATCCAGCAGCGCACCAGGAATTACGCCAAGCGGCAGCTGACCTGGTTCCGCGCTGATCCTCGGATCGTCTGGCTGCCCGCTGACCAAGGGGATACGGCTCAGGATATTTTCAGCGCCCTGAACGGGCGTCTCAGAGGAGTATGAATGATGCGTCAAAATGAGCGAGAGGCGATCCGTGAATTGATCAATGAGGCGGAGCGCGATGTTGCGGAGCTGTTTCGGGAGCTGGACGAGCGGGAGGAAAAACATACCCGGCGCGTGCTTGCCCTGTTTCAGGAGCACGACGTTGCAGTCCGTCATTTTTCTCCCACGACCGGCTACGGCTACGACGATATCGGGCGCGATACGCTGGAAAAGATATTCGCCGGCCTCTTTGGGGCGGAAGCGGCCATCGTGCGCCCGCAAATCGCTTCGGGCACGCATGCGCTGGCCCTATGTCTCTTTGGGCTGCTAACCCCCGGCAGCCATTTGCTGAGCGCGACGGAAAAGCCCTACGACACCATGGACGAGGTCATCGGCCTGACCGGCGACGCGCCGGGCTCTCTGAAGGAAATGGGCGTTCTGTATTCGGATGTCCGAATGACCGAGGAAGGCAGGATCGATACCGAGGCGGTGCTCGGCGCTATCCGGCCCGAAACGCGGGTGGTGCTCATTCAGCGCAGCCGCGGCTACGCCTGGCGCGCGTCGGTGCGGCCAAAGGACATGGCCGAGGTGATCCGCGCCGTGCATGAAAAGCGCCCCGACATCTTTGTGATGGTGGATAATTGCTACGGCGCGTTCGTCTGCGACGAAGAGCCCATCCACTACGGCGCGGATATCGCCGTGGGCAGCCTGATCAAAAACATCGGCGGAGGCCTTGCGCCGACCGGCGCCTATCTGGTCGGCTCCTCTCGAGCGATCGCCCGAGTAGAGGCGCGCCTGACGGCCCCCGGCATCGGCCGCGAGGTGGGCAGCTACGCCGCCTCCTATCGTCCCTTCTATCAGGGCCTGTTCATGGCACCGCACACCGTTGCCCAGGCGCTCAAAACGGCGATCCTGTCGGCCCGGGTCTTTGAGCTGCTGGGTTTCTCCACCACGCCGCCCGCCTTTGCCGAGCGGGCCGATATCATCCAGGCGATCCGCATGGAAAGCCCGGAGCGTATGGTGGCCTATTGCCAGGGCATTCAGGCAGCCTCCCCGGTCGATTCTACCGCCGTGCCTGAGCCGTGGGATATGCCGGGCTATCAGGACCAGGTGATCATGGCCGCGGGTACCTTTGTGGCGGGCGCTTCCATTGAATTGTCCGCGGACGGCCCGATGCGAGCGCCCTTCACGGTGTACCAGCAGGGAGGGCTGACCTACGCGCACGGACGGATCGCGCTGGAAAGCGCGCTGACCCACATGGTAGAGCAGGGATGCCTGCAGGTAGGAGGACGCTGAGGTGGATTTTGTTTCGATCCTGGCCGGGGAATTTTCCCTGCGCCCCGAGCAGGTGCAGGCGGTCATAGCGCTGCTGGATGCCGGCAATACCATTCCCTTTATCGCCCGCTACCGTAAGGAGGCGACCGGCCAGTTGGACGACCAGGTGCTTCGCGAGCTGACGGAGCGCCTCGAATATCTGCGGAACCTTGAAAAACGCCGGGAGGAAATCGAAAAAAGCCTCCGGGACCTGGCGGTATGGACCCCGGAGCTTCAGCAGGCGCTGAACGCCGCGAAAACGCTGGCCGAGCTTGAGGACCTGTATCGGCCTTACCGGCCCAAGCGCCGCACCCGCGCCGCCGTCGCGCGGGAACGCGGGCTGGAGCCCTTGGCTCTTTGGCTGCGCCTCCAGGCGCCAAAGGGGGATGTAGGGGCGGAGGCTGCCCGCTATATCGATCCCGAAAAGGACGTTCCCGACGTAGAGGCTGCGCTTTCTGGCGCGCGGGATATCATCGCGGAGGCTGTTTCCGATGACGTCGAGGTCCGAAAGGAGCTCCGCGCCCTGCTGAACCGCGAGGGCGTGCTGGAAACCCGCGCGGCCAAGGATGAGGACAGCGTATACGGCATGTACTACGATTTTCGGGAACCCGTCGCCAGGATCGCCGCGCACCGGGTGCTCGCGATCAACCGCGGGGAGCGGGAGGAATTCCTCAAGGTATCTCTGACCGCGCCGGAGGATCAGGCGAAGGCGGCGCTTCATCGGCGCTTCGTCCGCCCCGGCTCGCCCGCTGCCGAGCAGGTCTCGCTGGCGGTCGACGACGCTTGGGATCGGCTGCTGTTTCCCTCCCTGGAACGGGAGTTGCGGAGCGCCCTTACCGATCGCGCCAACGAGCAGGCGATCCGCATCTTTTCCCAAAACCTTCATCAGCTTTTGATGCAGCCGCCCATCAAGGGCAAGGTCACGCTGGGCGTTGATCCGGGCTTTCGTACCGGCTGCAAGCTGGCCGTGGTCGATGAAAACGGCAAGGTGCTGGACACCGGCGTGGGCTACTTTACCCTTCCCGGTCAGGAAAGCGCCAAGGCGGCCGCCGCCAAGCTGATCAAAGGCATGGTCCGGCGATACAACGTTACCGCGATCGCCATCGGCAACGGCACCGCGTCCAGCGAAAGCGAGCAATTCATCGCTTCCCTCCTGCCGGAGCTGCCCGGCGTCGCCTATATGATCGTCAGCGAGGCGGGCGCGTCCGTCTATTCCGCCAGCAAGCTGGCCGCGCAGGAGTTTCCGGACTTCGACGTCACCCAGCGCAGCGCCGTTTCGATTGCCCGGCGTATGCAGGACCCGCTGGCCGAGCTGGTCAAGATCGATCCCAAGGCCATCGGCGTTGGCCAATACCAGCATGATCTCAAGCAAAACGAGCTGACCGACGCGCTGAACGGCGTCGTGGAGCAATGCGTCAACCTGGTCGGCGTAGAACTGTCCACCGCCTCGGCGGAGCTTTTGTCCCATGTCTCCGGCATCGGGCCGGCGCTGGCCCGCTCGATCGTGGCTTATCGGGAGGAAAACGGCCTGCCCACCCGCGCCGCGCTCAAAAAGGTGCCCAAGCTTGGCCCCAAGGCCTTTGAGCAGTGCGCCGGTTTTTTGCGCGTCATGGACAGCCGGAACCCTTTGGACGCAACCGCCGTACACCCGGAAAGCTATGCCGCGGCCAAGGCGCTTTTATCGGCCCTTCGCTGTGATGAAAAGGAATTAAAATCGGGCGGCATCCCCGATGTCGGGCGGCGGGCCCAGGAGTACGGCCTGGAAAAGCTGGCGGGAGAATTGGATATCGGCCTGCCGACGCTTAACGACATCCTGGCCGAGCTGCAGAAGCCGGGCCGGGATCCCCGTGACGAGCTTCCCCGCCCCGTCCTGCGTACCGATGTGCTGGATATCAAGGATCTGAAGCCCGGCATGGAGCTGACCGGCACCGTGCGAAATGTGATCGACTTTGGCGCGTTCGTCGATATCGGCGTTCACCAGGACGGCCTGGTGCATATTTCCAGGATGGCCGATCGCTTTATCCGCCACCCCTCCGAGGTCGTCAAGGTGGGCGACGTCGTGAAGGTCTGGGTGGTCAGCGTCGATGAAAAGAAAAAGCGCATCGCCCTGACGATGCTGAAGGACCGCGCTGAATAAATTTGGAAGGGAGCCCATTCATGTTTCAGCTGATGACCGCCGACGAAGCCGTTCGCCTGATCCGCGACGGCGACTGCATCTGCGTCAACTCCTTTGTGGGGATCGAAAATCCCGTGGAGCTTCATGAGGCGATTTACCGCCGTTTTCATGAGATCCGCTCGCCCCGCCATCTGACCATGATTTCCAGCGCCGGCTTCGGAATCTGGGAGGAGGATCGCTGCGCGGAGGGATACATTCGCGAGGGCGCCGTGGACCGGCTGATCTGCGGGCACTTTGGCGCGATGCCCAGCACCAAGCGGATCATTCTGGAGGATGATTTTGAGGCCTATAACCTGCCGCTGGGCTGCATATCCCATGCCATCCGCGCCCAGGCGGGTGGCCTGCCCGGAGCGCTGTCCAAGGTGGGGCTGGATATCTTTGTGGATCCGCGGCATGAGGGTCCGGGCATCAACGCCATTTCCAAGGACAAGGGCCTGGTCAAGCTGGTCGAGGTGGACGGAGAGGAATTCCTGTATTATAAGCTGCCCAAGATCACTGTGGCCCTGATCAAGGGTACGGCGGCCGATCCCAAGGGCAATATCTCCTTCGATGATATGTATATGTCGGGCGACGCGCTGTCCATCTGCCAGGCGACCAAGGCAAACGGCGGCATCGTGCTGGTGCAGGTCGACCGGCTGGTGGATATGCCCGCTCGCCCCCGCAACGCCATCATTCCCGGCTGTCTGGTGGACGCGATCGTGGTGGTGGAGCCCGGCGGGAGGGACGACGCGTATTCGGCGCTGACCGGTTCCTTTGAAATCCCCTATGACGATTGGGTGTCCTGGTCGGAAAAAATCGAGGCGCAGTCGCAGAGCGCGCGCAAGGACAGCGTGGCGGCCCGCATCATCGGCAAGCGCGCCGCCAAGGAATTGCGCCGGGAAGATATCGTCAATATCGGGATCGGCATCCCGGAGGCCGTTTCTCACTATGCGCGCAAAAACGGCATCCTGAATCGCATCACCCTTACCGTGGAATCGGGCGGCGTGGGCGGCTATCCTGTATCCGGCCCGGTATTCGGCGCGATGATCGGCGCGGCGTCGGTCTACGATATGTCCAACCAGTTCGATCTGTATGATAACGGCGGCCTGGACGTTTGCTTCATGGGCGCGCTCGAGGTGGACAGGTACGGCAACGTCAACGCGCACCGCGGCCCCGGAGCCTTCGCCGGTATCGGCGGATTTGCCAATATCACAGCCAAGACCCCGACCGTCGTATTTTGCCTGACATTCAACACCAAGGGGCTGGAGGTGAGCCAAAAAGGCGGGCTCGTTTCGATCACGCAAAACGGGACGGTGCCCAAATTCGTTGAAAACGTGAAAAGCGTCAGCTTTTCCGCCCATCGGGCTATCCAGAATCGTCAGCGCGTCCTTTACGTGACCGAGCGCTGCGTCTTTGGGCTGACGCCGCGCGGGCTGCGACTGCTCGAGGTTTATCCTGGGATCGATCCCGAAAAAGATATCTTTCCCTATCTGCCCTTTGAAGTTGAGGTTTGACCATGACGCACGACGAGCAGCGAGTATGGCTGATTCAGCAGCTTCTGGCTGAAAAAGAGGAATATCGGGCATATCGGATCCCGGAAGATGCGCAGGGGCAGAAGGACCTGCTCCGGGCGCTGATGAACGTCCGGATGCCGGAGCCGATCGGCGAGGATGTTCTCCGGGTACAGGACGAGTATCTGCTCGAGGAAAACCGGCGGGCGGGGGTCACGGACCTTGCCGACCTGGCTCCTGTTTCTTGGGACGGGCGCATTTACCTTTGGCAGGGAGACATGACCACGCTTAAGGTGGACGCGATCACGAACCCTGCCAACAGCGGGATGCTGGGCTGCTTTTTGCCCCTGCATTCCTGCGCGGACAATATCATTGGCTCCAAGGCCGGCATCCGCCTGCGCCTGCGCTGCAACGATATCATGTGCGCTCAGGGCCATGAGGAGCCCACCGGCCGGGCTAAGATCACGCCGGGCTATAATCTGCCCTGCAAATATATCATCCATACCGTCGGCCCGATCGTTGACGGGCCGCTGACGAAGGAGCATGAGCGGCTCCTGGCTTCCTGCTATCAAAGCTGCCTGCGGCTGGCCGATCAATATCAATTGCGGAGCATCGCCTTCTGCTGCATTTCCACCGGCGTATTCAGGTTCCCCAACCGTCGGGCCGCCGAGATTGCTGTGGATACGGTGCTTTCCTATTATCGGGAAACGGGCAGTCAAATCAAAACGATATTCAATGTGTATCAGGATATCGATTGGGAAATCTACGACGTCATTTTGAATAAAAAGTGATATAAAAAGGAGCTGAGCGTATGGCCGTCATTCCCCGTCCCGAGCATCCCCGCCCTGATTTTTATCGCCCGGATTGGCTGAATCTGAACGGCATTTGGAAGTTCCGGTTTGATGATGAAAACGTCGGCTTGCGGGAGCAATGGTATAAAACGGATGCCGCGTTTGACCGGGAGATACGGGTCCCCTTTTGCTATCAATGCGCAGAAAGCGGTATTTCGGATCAGTCGTACCATCCGCGGATGTGGTATTATAAAGAGGTGGAGATCCCGGCTGAACTGCTGAAAAACCGTCTGCTCCTTCGTTTTGGCGCGGTAGATTTTTTCTGCGCCGTATACGTGAACGGCGAAAGGGTAGGCGAGCACACGGGCGGATACGACGCTTTTGATTTTGATATCACCGCCTACGCGAGGCCGGGCAAAAACGCGATTTGCCTTTATGTGGAAGATTTCCGCGATTGCTCTCAGCCCCGCGGCAAGCAATTGTGGAAGGATCGATGGTTCGGCTGCTGGTATACGCCGGTCAGCGGGATCTGGCAGACCGTCTATCTGGAGGCGGCGGGAAATATCTATATCCGCACCGCGCACATTACGCCGGATATCGATCAGGGCACTGCCGCCCTGTCCCTGGTCCTGAGTGAGACGCCGAGCCTGCCCGTAACCGTATCGGTGTCCGTATCCCTGGAGGGCAAGCCCGTTCGCCGACAGACCATGACCATGTCGCAGAAGCGTCAGCGCATGATCCTGGACCTGATCGACGGTGATACGCTGCACCAGGTCGTATTGTGGACGCCCGACGCGCCGAAGCTGTACGACGTGGAAATTGAATTGGATCAGGAGGACCGGGTATTCACCTACTTTGGCATGCGAAAAATCGAAGTCGTGGACGGGATGGTACTGCTGAATAACCGGCCGATCTATCAGCGGCTGGTGCTGGACCAGGGCTATTGGAAGGACACCCTGCTGACTCCGCCAAGTGACGAGGCGATCCGGCAGGATGTCGAAATGACGAAGCGGCTCGGCTTTAACGGGGCGCGCAAGCATCAGAAGCTGGAGGACCCCCGATATTACTATTGGGCGGATCGGCTGGGCCTGCTCGTCTGGGAGGAGCTGCCCAGCGCGTATGAATTTTCCGACGATGCGGTCCTGCAATTAACGGAGACCCTGGCTTCAGGGATCGACCGGGATTATAATCATCCGTCCGTGATCGCCTGGGTGCCGCTCAACGAAAGCTGGGGAGTCGATCGGATCTACGCGCATCCGCGGATGCAGGCTGCCGCCCATCTGCTGTACGACGCCGTAAAAGCGCTGGACGGGACGCGGCTCGTGTCCGCCAACGACGGCTGGGAGAATACAAAGTCCGATATCTTTGGTCTGCACGACTACGCGGAAACGGGAGAGATCCTCGCCCGCCATTTTGAGAGCCAGGAACAGATTTCTCGCTATGCCCATCGAATGGCTTATACAAACCAGCATGAATCTACTGGCCAGGAGGCCTTCCTGCTGACCGAATACGGCGGGATCGCCTTTGAGGATCACAATCAGGAGGCCTGGGGCTATCACGATAAGGTGGCGGACGCGGAGTCGTTCTATCGACGGTATCAGTCACTGACTGACGCCGCCAGGGCAATTCCATACTGCCAGGGCTATGTTTATACGCAGCTGACCGACGTTCAGCAGGAAACCAATGGACTGCTGAATGAAGAACATCTTCCCAAAATCGATGTGGACCGGATCCGGACATTGACGAAAAATCCGGAGGGAAGGTATCAGTAATCGAAGGACTTTGTGACCACGAATCAAAAAGGGGGTGCGCATATGCGAGATGTGATATGGGGGTTGCTGATTCCGCTGATCGGGACGTCCGCGGGAGCGGCGTGCGTATTCTTTATGCGAAAGGAGCTCTCCGTCGCGGTGCAGCGCGCGCTGACAGGCTTTGCCAGCGGCGTCATGGTGGCGGCCTCGATCTGGAGCCTGCTGATCCCGGCCATGGAGCAGGCCGCTCCGATGGGCGCGCTCTCCTTCCTGCCCGCCGTGATCGGGTTCTGGGGTGGTATCCTGTTCCTGCTGCTTCTCGATCAGGTCATTCCGCATCTGCACATGAACACGGATCAGCCGGAAGGCCCTAAAAGCAAGCTGGCCAGAACGACGATGATGGTGCTGGCTGTTACCCTGCATAACATTCCGGAGGGGATGGCGGTGGGCGTGGTGTACGCCGGTTATCTGTCCGGCTCGGTGGAGATTACGGCGGGCGGCGCGCTGGCGCTGGCGCTCGGCATCGCGATCCAGAATTTCCCGGAAGGAGCGATCATCTCGATGCCCCTGCACGCGCAGGGCCGAAGCAAAGGCAGGGCTTTCCTGGACGGGGTATTGTCCGGCGCGGTGGAGCCTGTCGGCGCGGCGCTTACGATCCTGCTGGCCGGCCTGGTGGTCCCGGCGATGCCCTATCTTCTAAGCTTTGCAGCAGGGGCCATGATCTATGTCGTCGTAGAAGAACTGATCCCCGAAATGTCAGCCGGTGAGCACTCCAATATCGGCGTCATTCTGTTCGCGGCCGGCTTTACGCTGATGATGGCGCTGGATGTGGCACTGGGATAACGCTTATCGCACTGAAAAACCCGTTCAAATCAAAGCGTTCGCTCCGGGATGGGACGGGAAGCTATATCGCAAGAAACGCCATGCTTCGCTCGGATGATCCGTCCGGCGGGCAGGGCGTTTTCCTGTTCATACGGTATAAGCAATGCGAGCATCAGATTTTTACAAAACGCTCTTTCTTGGAATCAACTCGCACGCCGCTTTGTGTATGTGTCAGACCGGCGTCGTCAAAATCGAAGCGGTCGTAGCGCGTATAGGAATAGGTCAGAAAGCGTGTGGTCATATCCAGCGTTTTCCCATGCAGGCCATAGGCGGCGGCATAGGTTTCCGGCTGTAAAAGGGGCGCTTGGGTGCGGATCAGGAAGGCGGGATTTTCAAAAACCGCCTCCCGGTACGCGCCGCGTCCCGCGCACAGGGCATGGCCGTCCCATTGCACAGTCAGCGTTTCTCCTTCGGCGGAGAGGATGAGCGTTTCTCCTTCGGCGTTTTGGTATGCCCCGGCCAGGGCTTCCGGCAGGCAGCCCCGCCCCTCCGGTAGCGGCTCCGAAAGCGTTTTCAGGCGCTCGCGCAGGCTGCGACGAATGTCCTCCGGCGAGGGCGCGTCATCGAACGCATCGTTCAAAAACGCGTGGAGCGCCTCCATGTGGGAGGCTAAATTGGGCAGCCCGGCGGTCACGGCGATCACCGCATCCTTGTCGGGTGCAGCGAGGCAAACCTGGCCGTTCATCCCGTCGGCGCGGAAGCGTCCGTACAGGCTCGGCCACATCTGATAGCCGTAACCGTTGGTCCAATCAGGCCCGTGTCCATGCCGGCTGCTGTCCGCCTGGGGCTTTCTCGCCTCCCGAAGATAAGCCTCCGGCAGCACACGCTGTCCGCGGTACACTCCGTTGTCCAGAAGAAGCTGCCCAAAGCGGCTCACCTGCTCCGCAGTCAGATACAGGCCGGTACCGCCCAGCGAGCCTCCCTGCGGAGAGGCCGCCCAGCGGGGCTTTTTGATACCCAGCGAGTCAAACAACCGAGGCTGCAGATAGTCGACAACTGGCTCCCCCACCGCCCGTTGGATGACCAGACTCAGGATGTAGGAGCTCATGCTGTTGTAATGGAAGCATGAGCCGGGCTCATGCGTGAGCGGGACGGACAGCATCCGTTCCGCCCAGTTTTCTTTTTCGCCAGGCGCGCGGTCCGTTTCCGGAGCGAAACCAGCAGTCATCGTCAGCAGGTGGCGGACGGTGATCTGTTCCGTTCCGGCAGCCGAGGACGATACATCGTTTCGCAGAAGGGGAAGCACAGGCGTGTCCAGCGAAAGCTTACCCTCTTCAAGCGCCAGCCCTGCGGCGGCAGAGAGAAACCCCTTGGTCAGGGAATAGAGCATGTGGGGCTGCTCCTCGTGATAGGGCGCCCATGTGTATTGCAGGACGATCTCGCCATGCCTGCGCACGCAGACGGAGTGCTGCTGCAGGCCGCGGCGTTCCAGATCGTCCAGAAAACGAAGCACGCCCGCGCTGGAAACGCCAAACGCTTCGGGACGGCAAACGGTAAACGACATAAGTTTCTCCTACCTTTTTTATCTCCGCTTTGATCCGACCGCGTACAGGTACCACGCGGCGTGGGGGAGCCATTCCTCACCCCAGCGCCAGTTATCGGTAATCTCGGGATTGTCCCGCGGCGTGCGGACGAACTCGATTCCCTCGTCGTCGTCGACAGCGCTGGTGATGCCATTGACGATGCCGCCGGGAACACCGATAAAGTCGTACTTGTTCTGAAAATAATATTCACCGTTGTGTCGCCCGCGGCCGACCATCATGCAGGCGTCAAAGGGATTCATGCCCAGCACCCAGGCGATCTGGTCGTCGGCGTAGCGGGTCAGGCGTTCTGCCAGTGCGGAATCGGCCGATTCCCTGGCCAGCTCTCTGGCGGCGGTCGAAAGGGACAGGATGCGCGCGTTTTCCCCCTGCCACCAGGGCGCGTCGTCGGAATGGTGCGGGAAGAAAAACTGCGCTCGTCGGTTTCCCTTGGCGTCCTGCATATCTTCGCGGGCATAGCCGAAGGGATTGTCCACCTCATCGGTGATGCGCAGGGCGAAGCGGAGCACGCTTTCCGCGACGCGCAAGGCCTCCGCCCTCCGCCGTTCATCCTTTTCGATGGAGCGGTAGTGGAGAAGCGCCAGCAATGGCGCGCCCTCTTCGGCAGGGCTGAAGAAGGGACGGTCGGTCTCGTCGTGGCTCAGGTAGCCGTCGGTTTCGCTCATGGGGATGTAATGGGAGATCAGCCGGTCCGCGTACTTGCGCGCCCGCGTCAGGAAGCCGAATTCCCGGGAGGTCTTGTACAGCTCCACGCACGCCTCCAGGGCGGAGTATTCGTCCATCAGATTCCACTTGCCGTCCTTGGTGTACTTTTCGTTGTTCTGTTCCAGATAAAGGAAGCTTTCCCGCGCGGCGTTCAGGTATTCCAGGCCCGAATATTCCTGCGAAGGGTAGGGATAGCGGGCGGCCATGGCCAGCGCGGCGACCGCGTAGCCGCCGCCTCCGCGCAGGGACGCCTCATAGCTTTCATCCGTTACCCGCCATTCGGATTCCGGGATTTTTTCTCCGCCTGGGCCGATGGTGCCCTTGTATTCAAAGCCGCATTGGCGGGTGACCTCGGGCAGCTCATACGCGTCGGGCAGCCGCAGCGGCCCGGCCTTGAAGAAGGAGCCGCTGGGGGCCCGGCGGCGCATCAGCCAATTTGCGCCGTAGGTCGCCTCGTCCAGCACGCGCCGGTTGAAGATGGCGTGATACTGCCAGGGGCTTTGCTCGAACAGCTCCATCAGATGGTAGAAAATAAACACCATGATATTGCCCTGCTGGACGTTAAAGTAGCCGGATTTCGATTGATGAGTCAGATGTACGCCGATGTCCCCGGTCGCGTCGTTCCAGCCGCCGTGCAGGTCGACTCGCCCCTCACGCGGGGGACGGAAGGCGATGTTCCGGTCGATCATTTCATATTCGCCTGTCACCCGCATGGATTTGAAGTAATACATCACGGAGGACAGTGTGGAATACTCCAGTAGATTCCCATAAATCTCAAAGCTGGACGAGCGGACGGGCCCCTTGTCTGTCCCGACGACCAGAAGATAGCTCTCGCCGAAGTTTTCCTGGCGGTCGGGCGCAAAGGCGGAAAAGTCCAGCACATAGAAGTCACCCTTGTTCCAGCGGGCGACCGGGGCGGATTTGTGAACCTCGCCGGTAAAAACGCGCTCGCCCGTTTCCTCCTTCACGATGGAAAAGGTCTTTTCAGGGAGGAGCGGTTCGGTCGCCTGCAGGATGGCGCGCTTAGTGTCGTCCGAATCGTAGCCGAGCTGATTGATCAAAATCCTGAGCATATGATTACCCCTTTACAGAGCCGGCGGTCAGTCCTTTGACAACCTGCTCCTGCGCCAGTACATACAGGATGAGGACGGGCAGGATGGTCAGGCAGATCGCCGCCATCATGGCGCCGTAGTCGGTGCCGAACATATTGGAAACGAGGGACAGGATGACGCTGATGGGCTGCAGATTCCGCGTGGGCAGGTAAACCAGGGACAGCAGCAGCTCGTTGTATGTCCAGATAAAGGTCATCACGCCGACGGTGGCGAACATGGGCTTGGTCAGCGGGACGATAATTTTCCAAAACACCTGCATGGTGTTCGCACCGTCAATGATCGCCGCTTCGTCCAGCTCCTTGGGCAGAGAGCGTACATAGCCGGACAGAAGCAGGGTTGAGAAGGACATGTTGCTTGCGATCAGCGGGAAAATGACCGCCAGCCATGTGCCGCGTAAGGGGGATGCGCTGATCAGCACGAAATTCGGGATCAGGGTCGAAAAGGCGGGCACCAGCATGCATCCGGCGAGCAGAGCGTTTACATAGCGGTTGAAGACGTTGTCAAACCGGCCGAGCGCGAAAGCGGCAAACCCCGCGCCGATCAATACCCCGGATACGACGCCACCGCAGATGATCATGCTGTTGCGGAACGCGGTCAGCAGGTTCATATCGGGATAAGTCGCCATGGTCACATAATTGGTAAAGGTGATCTGTTGAGGCAATCCCAGCGAATTCAGCAGGATCTCATTGGAGGATTTGAAGGAGTTGATCAGCACCCAGATCAGGGGCACCAGCGAAATCAACGCCCAGAAAATCAGGAACGCATAGAGGAGAACACCCCGCAGGTCGGACCGAACGCGGTCCTTACGATCGATATAAGCGTAACGCATGTCAGTCGTCCCCCTGAATCTTTCCCGCGAAAAAGCGCAGGATGCTCGTCAGCGTGATGCCCAGCACGATCATGATGATGGCAATGGCGCTGGCCATACCGGTGTTGTAATCGGCAAAGGCCTTGGTATACATAAAGGAACTCAGCAGCTCGCTCTGGTGCTTGGGGCCGCCGCCGGTGATGATGTAAACCATGTCGAACACGCGGAAGCTCTGGCTGACCACTAGCACGATGTTGGAAATGAACAGGGATTTGAGCATGGGGATGGTGATATAGATCATCCGCTGGAAGGGAGTGATGCCGTCCAGCACGGCGGATTCATAGATGTCCTCCGAGACGTTGGCGATGCCCGTCAGAAAAACGATGAAGTAAAAGCCGACGTGCTGCCACGCGGTCGGGATCGCGACGCAATAGATTGCGCTTTGCGCGGTCAGCCAGACCTGCTTATCCCTGCCCATCAGGGCCATCAGGCTGTTGAGGAGGCCGGCGTCATACTTGTAGATCAGGGAAAACATCAGGCCGATCGCCGTGGCGGAAATGATGACGGGGAAGAAAAAGATCGTCCGGAACATTTTGAAACCGTGTCGTGCGGAATCCACAGCCACCGCCAGCAGGAAGGAAACGCCGATCTGGAAAATGAGCGCGCAAACGATCAGGATGCCCGTATTGCGCAGCGTGATATACAGGGTGGGGTTATTGAATAGAGAAATGTAGTTTTTGAAGCCGATAAACTTTTTGACCGGCGCGAAATTGCGCCAGGAGGTAAAGCTGTAATAAATCGTTTTGCCCAGCGGCAACAGCAAAAAAACGGCGATAAAGGCCAGCGCCGGAAGCAAAAACAACAGCGGAATTTTCTTACTTTTCAGCGCCATGGCGGACGCCCTCCTTCATTTTCCTTAGATATGTCCATGATACCCGATCCCAATCGGGCTGTAAAGAGTGGAATGCTTTGGTATTTTATGCGCAGGGGACGCCGCTTGGGCGTCCCCTGCGCTGTGGGAGCGGACTCCCGTTTTGGGTTTACTCGAGCTCGGCCAGCAGCTCACGGGCCTCCTGCAGGAGATCCTCCGCGGTGCGCTCGCCTTCGCAGACCAGCACGATGTCGCCGGAGAGCTTGTTATACACTTCACGGTTCATCATCTGGTTCAGGGGGGTCTCGTTCACGGTCGCGGCGGCCATCATTTCAGCGGCGCTCACGTGGACGGGCTGGGTGGCCTCCTTGGCCGCGATTTTGATCGCCGGATAGCCGCCTACTTCGATAAAGCGGACCATGCTTTCCGGGGAACACATGAACTTGACGAAATCGAGGGTCGCGCTGGAGCGCTCGTAGGCTGCCTTGGACATATACCAGCCGGAAGCGAATTCCGCGATGATAGCGCCTTCTTCGCCGGTGCCGCCGGGGATGACGGGGGGCTGGATCATACGCATGTTGGGGTTGTTTTCAACGCCCGGCAGCACCCAGGAACCGTCAAATTCCATCGCGGCGCGTCCTTCAGCGAACATCGCGCGGACGTCGGCCAGGGAAAGGGTTGCAGCGTCCTTGGGGAACGCGCCGGCGGCGTAGAGCTCGGCCACGTCGTTGATGGCGTCCGCCCAGGAGTCATCCAGGAAGGTGCGGTGCTTTTCGGGACCGACCTGCGCAAGCAGGATGCAGTCGAACAGCGCGGTCACGCGCAGCAGGGAGTTGGACAGCGGGATGTAGTCGGACTGTTCGGACAGCACCTTGCAGGCGGTGATGATGTTTTCCCAGGTGGTGGGGTATTCCAGGTTGTATTCATCGAAAATCGCCTGGTTGTAGATCAGGCCCTCGAAGGAGCCGATGTAGGGCAGGTTGCTGATCTTGCCATCGGTCTTGCCGGCCTCGATCGCGGCGGGATAGAAGATTTCCTTCCATTCGGGATCCTGCTCGAAAACGTCGTCCCAGATCACGTACAGGCCGGAGTCAAAGAGGGGCTGGGCGTCGGAGCCGTTGAAATAGAGTGCGCAGTCCGCCGGGGTTTTGGCGGCGATATCAGCGTTCATCTTCGGACGGAACACGTCGCTGGTGCCCGCAGTGGGAACGGATTCGTCGATGATGTTGATGTTGGGATGGGCTTCCATGTACTCGGCGATGACTTCCTTCCAGGTGGGGGCCCAGGCGTCGGAGCCGGCGAAGTAGGTGATCACGCGGATGTCTTCCTTCGCTTCCTCACTCGCCAGCGCGGAGGTACAGCCCAGCGCAAGGGACAGCGCCAACACAAGGGACAGGATACGGATCAGGTGTTTCATGTTCTTCCTCCTTCTTTGATGTAAGAAGATTTTTATCTAACGCCGACGAAATTGTCGTGCGTTACATACGAAGGGAGCAGGCCTCGTCCGCAGGTTTTCTTCGGAGGCGAAGGGTCAAAGCGGCGAGCAGGAGAAGGGTAGCGACGAAGTTTAAAAGCATCATCATCCGGCCGCCGATTCGGTCGGACAGCCAGCCGCACAGCACACCCCCGACGATCCTGGAAACGAAGGTGGCAAACATGCTGACGACGCTCTGCCCGGTGGCGCGATAGGCGGCGGGGAGCCGTTCGTTGACGGTGGTGACCAGGCCGTAGCTGAGGAAAACAAAGCCGATGCCGTGGAGCAGGTTGATCGCGACAGCGCCTGCGACGCTGGGATACAGATAAAGCAGCAGCCAACGAAAAGCAGTGATCAGGCTGGCGGCTCCCGCGACGGCTGAAACGCCGAACCTGGAAAACAGCGGCTGGGCCGCAAACCACAGCGGGATTTCGGACAGGGCGGCGACGAACATCATCAGCCCGACCATCGAGCTGGTCGCTCCGATGCTCTTATAATAGATGGGATAGAACGCGTGAAAGTTGTAGGAGGTCAGGGAAAATAGGGCATATAGCGCGGTGAGGCGGAGGATTCCCCGATCCTGCAGGACGGCGCGGAGCGCCTCGCGCTTCGGCTCACTTTTCCTTCCGCCACCCGGTATGGCGGGGATCAGCTGAAAAGCAAGCAGCGTGCAGAGCAGAAGCCCGGACAGCGCCGGGAACATGCGCTCATACTGCTCGTGAAACAGCAACCCTGCGGTCAGCACCGCAGCGCAGTAGCCCAGCGTGCCGCCGATGCGGATATGCCCGAAGCTGACGGCTTTTCCCTGCCGGCGTTCCAGGGATTCGAGCGTGATGTTGTCGATCAGGGGGGTTGCTGGGGTATTGAGACTGGCAAACAGGCAGGCCATCAGCAGCACGAAGGGGAAGGAGATTTGCGCTCGGAAGCACAGCGCCACGGCGAGGCTCCCGGCCAGCAGCAGACTCACGACATGATTCTTCTTTTTCGCGCGGTCGCTGGCCAGGCCCATCAGCGGCTGCACAAGGAATACGGGCAGGGTGGAGATGGACGCGATCAGGCCCATCTGTGTGCTGGTAAAGCCTTTTTCGTCGAGATAGAGGTTAAAATAGGTGGTGTATACCGCCTGAGCCGCATAGAAGAAGAGATAAGGAACGAGCAGTGCAAACGGATATCTGCTCTTTTCCGAACTCTTCATACTTACCCATTCCTTCCTTTCTTACGTTCAGATTACTTACTAAAGTTTATTTAGTATAAACATCATAGCACAGCCCCGAGCGCTTGTCAATAGCGGAAAATTATTTCTCAATTTTTCAACGGCCGATGTGCCTTGCGATGCTGTTCAGGCTGATTTCGTGTTGCATAAGCGAAGAACGGACGGCAGTTCTGCAAATTATTCTTAAAGAAGAATATAATAGATATATTTAATAAATAAACTTTATTTAATATTTAGTCAACCCCGTTGCTTTTCCTTTCTGCGTGTGCTATGATAATGAAACAACCTTTACGAATCAGCTGTTCTGGTTCGCCGTCAAGGAGGAAGCGCGCATGCATTCATACATTCCGGCTTATCTGCGCAGCAAAAATCGTGGCGTGGTGCTGCACCTTCTGCGCGAGCATAAGGCGCTTTCCCGGGCGGATATCGCAAAGTATTCCAAGATCAGCTTTCCGACGGTGATCAAGGTTGTGGACGATTTTCTGGCGCTCGGCTTGGTATCGGAGGCGGAATCCATCGCCACCTCCCAGAGCGGACTGGGGCGCAAGAGCCAGCTGATTCGGCTCAATGAAAGCGCGTTCGCCGCGGCGGGCATATTTTTTGAGGGCAATCTGCTGCATGTGGGGCTGGTGGACCTGTCCTACCGGGTGATCGATCAAATCATTTACCCCTTGCAGGGCGACCCCGCTTCCCCGGATGAATATGAGCGTATTTCCATGAAAATGACGGACGCGGTGGACATGCTGCGCCGCGCCCATCCGGAAACCCGTGTGCTGGGCGTGGGCGTGGGGCTCCCCGGCGTTGTCGATACCGAAAATATGACTTTTCGCCGCTGGGGCAAGCTGCACGGCTTTTATGACTCCTACAAAACCTTTTCCAACCTTCGGGACACTCCGATCTATATTGAGAACGATATGAACGCCGCCTCTTTGGGCGAAATGCTGCTGCGGGACGATTCTGCATACGGCAATCTCTGCTATCTGTCTCTGGGTACCGGCATCGGCGCAGGGCTCATCGTGAACAGCCGAATATGGCACGGCGACGCTTATTTTGCCGGGGATATCGGCGTGGCGCTGACCCGGTTGGATCTGGACACCCTTCCGGAGGACCTGTCCTCCCTGCGGCTCAATTCTCAAATCAATGCCGCCGCGCTCACTGAAAAGTTCGGCGTGGATATCCAGCGCGGGGCAATCTGCTCGGCAAACACGAAAAAGGAGATCAGCGAGTATATCATCCGCCGTCTCCTGCCCGTCCTTTATAATATGAATTATATTTTCGATATCAGCCACTATGTGCTGGCGGGCACCGTGACTGATTTCCTGTATCCCGTGATCTTCGATACCTTTGAACAGTATTTGAGCGAGTTGCGTCGTATCGACATGATCCCGCTCCAGATCAGCATCGTCCCCAGCGTCGATAAAAACGCGGGGATTGTCGGCACTGCCAACCTTGCGCTGGAGAACTGCTTGGCAAAGCTGCTGTCTTGATGAAGGGATAAGTTTTCAAAGCGGTCATTTTCTTGTTTCCAATATAATTAACAGGCCCATATTTATTGGAATACGGGCCCGAAAACGTAGTTTGAAATTGAGGTAGCGTTTTTGATTGATACTGTTCTCCTTCTAAAAGGACAAATCTTTGGTCGTCTTTTTTGCTCTGGCATTGCTTCTTTTCAGTCGCCGTAGCTCTGCTACGCCTCCTTACATTCAGCTTCGCCAGAACAAAAAATCCTTTCCAAATCTTTTGATCTTTTAGAACTCAAACAGTATGAACCTATTTCATGATATTATTCATGCGGCCGATGACTGTTTTGGCAACGACTCCGGTGACGGCGCCGGTTAACAGGCCGATGACCATCAGCAGGGACAGGGTGCGAAAGGCGGCCGCGGCGTTCATGTGCATGATCAGGATGGCCATGATGATCTGGCCAGCGTTGTGCGCGACGGCGCCGACCATGGAGACCACAATGATGCTGACATCCTTCATCCGGCTTAAGGGGATCATCAGCGCCAGGCTGAGCACGCCGCCGCCCAAGGCATAGAACAGGGTGTTGATGCCGCTGAACATCAGGCTGGACAGCACGACCTTGAGCACCATCAGCAGGATGGCGAAGGGAATGTCCAGCAGATACAGGGCAAATAAAAGCACGCCGTTGCTAAGGCCCAGCTTGATGCCGGGCACAGGCGTGGGCAGGGGCAGCAGGCTCTCGATATAGCCGAGGATCAGCATGATGGCCACCAGGAGGCCGCCGATCGCGGTGCGCTTGACCAGATAACGATTATCTTTTTTCACGATGGCTCCTTACTGCCCCATGGCGGCGTTTTGCATCTGCTGGATCAGCGCCTGCTCCATTTCCTCGCGGGAGTAGAGCTCCAGCGTGACGCCGTTGGGCAGGCAAATGATGTAACGGCCCAGGATCCGGCTGTCCATATTGTCCAAGGTCACTTCGCCCTCGCCGACGCAGTTCTGGTTGTCGCAGGTGGAGGAGGCCATGGTGATGCTTTCCGGGGTCACGTGCACTACGTTGACCGCGCCCTTGGCTGCCTGGCGGATGGTATAATCTCCCTCCTGGGTCAGCGCGATGGGCTGATAGGTACGGTCGTCCACCGTGACGACCAGGTAAGCCCTGACCTCGGGCGTGTTCGTCGCTTCCGGCTGCGCCTCCGGTTCCGGCGTTTCCGTCGGCGTGTCGGTTGCCGATACGGTTGGGATAGGCGTTTCGGCGGGCGCGTCGGCCTCAGGCAGGGGAGAGGGCGTCAGCACCTCGCCTTCCGGCGTGGTCACGGTCAGCGGAGTGACGGCGGGCGTGACGATCGGGTCCAGCGTGGGCGTCGCATCGTCCACCACGATGGTGCGAGTCCGGGGCAGCAGCACGCTCAGCAGCGCCAGGATGAGGATCACAGCGCCGACAACGCCGAGGATGATCAGGTTCTTTTTTTTCATCGGGGAAAGGGATCCTTTCGGGCATAGAATCGCGGTTAATCTTCTCTATTATTATAGACAAATCCGCCGGGTTTGACAAGCCTTCACGAACTCAGTTCCGGCTGATCAGAACCGTCACGGCGCCGTCCTGCGGCAGGGCGGTCAGGCGAACGGCGTAAGGCAGGGTGTTTTCAAAGCAAAGATCGGTATAGGTGCCGACGGCGGCATCAAAGGAGCGGGGGATATACTGTACGCCCCGTTTGCGGTGGGCCGCCCAGCGGGTGATCTTCAGGGGCAGGCCGAGCAGGGCGTTGTACAGCGTGGTGCTGACCTGGCAGACGCCGCCGCCCGGGCCTTTGCCGACATGGCTGATGTTTTTGGCGACAAGATAGCCGTTGCTCTGTTTATACGGCGCGCACAGTTCGTTAAAGGAAAAGCTTTCGCCGACCTCGACGACATGGCCGTCGATTCGCTCGCAGCCCAGCGCGATATTGTGCTGCCGTTCCGTGGCCAGCGGCGCGCCGGTGCGGGCGTTATAGTAGGTGGTAAAGCCGCCGATCACGTCTCCCGGCTGCGCCTCCTGCCAGGAGGTAAAAGGCGTATATACGCCGTCCTCGGCGGACAGCGCCGTTTCGCCCCGCCAGACGGGCAGGCTCAGTTCCTCACCGTAAACGGCAATCAGTATTCCCGCCTGGGCATTCAGGCCGCTAAAGGCGCCGCCTTTGATTTCCGTTTCCCGGCTGAGGCGCACAAGGCCCTTCATGGGTGTAAACAACGGGTTCGGATGGCCCAGCGGGTCCAGGGATACGAAGCCCCACAGCCACTTGGTCTGGGCGTAGCCCTCCGTATCCTTATAGCGGACGCGGCACCAGCTTTCGCCGTACTCCAGCACCTCGACCGTAACGTCCTCCCGGACTTTTTTCAGGTGCTTGCTGGCTCCTGCTTCAGGTCGAATATGAAAATCGATATCCGAAATGGCAGTATAGACCGCCGGCTCTTCGGCGATGGCGAAGCCGCTTGAGCACAGGCAGAGCAGGAGCGCCATGAGGGCGCGCGCATGAGAAAACCTTTTCATTATTTGGTACCGTTCGTTTCGTTCAGCAGTTTTTGCACGTCGCCGAAGTAGGTCTCCACCTCGGCATCCGTCAATTTCATAGCGGCCTTGAGCAAGGAGGGGATCCGCGTGGGCCGGAGGCGGGCATAATAGCGGGCGGCGCTCACATTTTTGCTCCATTTTTCCATGGTCAGGTTTTTCCAACGGGAAATATGGCGGGGCAGGATAGGGGTCAGGGCGTTTTCCCAATACTCGAATTTTTCCCGGACATAGGGCCAGGTAAAATGCTTTTCCAATAGCTCCGCCACGCGGGCGAGGAATTTGGCCTTCATTTCAGGCACGCTTAGAAGCGCGTTGAGCGGCTCGTGCCGAAAGCCCTGGATCTTGCCGGAGACGGGCTTGATATAATATTCAAGCGGGGTCTTGTCCAGGGACTTAAAGCCCGCCTCAACGTCAAACAGCAGATATTTCCATTTGCCTCCCGGCACGCGGTACAGGCGGACGTTGGTAAAATCGGTGTTGCCCAGGATGATTTCATAGGCCGCGTGGCTGAACAGGCTGTCGATATCCAGGCGCTCATCCACATAAGCAAAGTTTTCAGGGTCGTTCAGGTCGTGCGTTTTACAGAAATCGGCCAGGGCCACCCAATCCTTTCCGCTGCCGTTTTGGGTGAAGCGCTCGGTGCCGGTACGGGAGATCACATCGATTTCGTCGACGTCCTCCTGATCCGTGATTCCCTCATACTGCGCGATCATGTGCT
This sequence comes from Clostridia bacterium, assembly GCA_017469085.1. Classification (GTDB taxonomy): domain Bacteria; phylum Bacillota; class Clostridia; order Christensenellales; family Aristaeellaceae; genus UBA4246. The sequence goes on along the minus strand of JAFUHB010000029.1, from coordinate 6,765 downwards.
TGTTGATCTTTTCGCGCAGATTATAATGCCCCCAATACTGGCCGTTGATGTATACCTGGATACAAAGGGCGTCCTGATACAAAAGCCCTTCGCCTTCGGCCAGCGAGGAGTAGACCACGTCGCGCAGGCGGCAGAAGAAGGCGTCCGAATTGGTGGAGCGCAGCAGCAGGGATTTATAGCTGGTATAATCGCGATGGGGGAAGGGGTTGAACAGGAAGCGCTCCGGCCCCCAGGCCTTTCGGGCGTAGAGGGCGATGGATTTTTGCGTGTTCTGACGGGCGGAATGGCCGGCCGGTGTAAAGGTGCCCATTTGATTGATCTCGGAGACGCCGTCCAGGTTATAATACTCGATATTGACGGGATATTCCCAGTCCTTTTCATAATTGGGCGTGCTGCCTGTGCCCTTGACCAGGGACCCCGTTTTTTTGTCAAACAGGTATTTTTCATCCGTCGTCAGGCATACGATGGGGGTCAGCTGCTGATCGTCGATCAGGTAGGTGGCGCTGACCGTCTCCGAGGGCACCAACCCTTCTCCAAAGGCGCGAACGCGCACCGGCGCTGTTTTCTGCACCTTCAGCCCGCCCTCGGGGAAGACCGGGGATTTTTCAGTGGGCGTGGAGCCGTCCAGCGTATATCGCAAAACAAGTGGGGAGGGCGCGGACGCTTCGACCGTGACAAAGGACGCGTAATAGCCCCCCGGTGTCCGGAGCGCCGGGCGCGCGGCCCGCCCCGAGCAGACGGCGGCGCCGTTTTTTTTGCCCGGGGTAGCTTCAGCAAAGTAACCGATTGCGCCCGTTGAGGAAACGCCGTAGCTGACGTTGCCAAACTGTCGGGGCAAAACCAGTTGGTCTATGGCGGAGCACTCCCGGTCGGTTAGATACACTGTTTCACCGGAGCTGGAGAGCTTAAAGCCGGCGTAACAGGTCTTGTTTTTGCCGGGAGACAGCGTGGGGTCCCCGGTCAGGTACACGAGAAAGCATTCGTCCTTTTTCAGCTTAGCGCCCTCCGGGAAGGACCATTTGTCGGGCTTTTTTTCGCTGTCGCTCAGATGCCAGCCGCTCAGGTCCACGGTGCGGTCGCCGTCGTTGTACAGCTCTACCCAGTCGTAGGCATGGCCGTTCACATAGGTGCCGTTGGAGGCCATTGCCTCGGTGATCCGCACATCGGCGCGCGCGGCGGAGGCAATCAACAGCGTCAGCAGAACGGCCGGAAGCAGCTTACAGATATTTTTCATTGATCCTCTTGCCCTTCTTGGCATCCGGGTCGATATACTCGACCTCCATGCGGTCGAAGGAGACGCTTTCTACAAAATGCTCGGGCAGAAAACGCGTCTGGCCGAACTGCGCAAAATCCCGCTCGTGCTTGGGCACGATGTAGGGCCGCTGCAGATCCAGCATCCGACAGGCCTCCGTCAACCCCTCCTGCCACGCGTCCTTTTCGCAGGGCGCGGTCGCGTCCCGCTCCGTCCTGCCGTGCCGAACCAGTCTTACCCAAATACCGGCTGCCATAATGACCTCCTCGTTTCAAAACGATCCCTGTCATGGTTTATTATGGCACACGGGGACGAAAAAAGAAAGGGGCTTTGCGGGCGGATTGTGATTCGTTACATTATTTTTGGTCGAGCGTCTTTTTATACTTTTTATGCGTTTTTTGATTTTATTTTGCTTGTCTTGACAGCGGGGGGCTTTTTCTGATAAGATACCCAGCGTCGGCAGAAGCCGGCGGGACGCTCGCAGAAGCGGGCGGAGAGACTTGTACTTTCAGAAAAAGAATCGGTGTCATGAAGGCGCTGTACGTATCAGGGGATACAGGACGGCGTTTTTCTTTTTGCCTTTTCACGGCGGATCATCAAACAGACAGGAGTAATGAAACAATGACTGAAACCAAACGCACGTTTTCCGGCCTCTTGACGCGCAGGCTGACCTATTCGGCGCTCTTTCTGGCGATCGCGCTGGTTCTGCCTTTTTTGACCGGCCAGATCCCGGAGATCGGCTCGATGCTGTGCCCGATGCACATCCCTGTTTTGCTGTGCGGGTTCCTGTGCGGCTGGCCCTGGGGATTGGCGGTGGGCTTTCTGGCGCCGCTGCTGCGCTCTGTGCTGTTCGGAATGCCCCCCATGGTGCCGACTGCCGTCGCGATGGCCTTTGAGCTGGCGGTATACGGCGCCGCATCAGGCTTCCTGTATCGGCGTCTGCCGCGGAAGAAGGCTTCCGTATATATCGCCCTGCTGGTCGCGATGGTGCTGGGCCGCGTTGTATGGGGCGTCGTTCGGGTGATCCTGGCGGGACTCGCCGGCAGCAGCTTCACCTGGGCGCTGTTCCTGTCCGGCGCTATTACCACGGCGATCCCCGGCATCATCCTGCAAATCGTCCTGATCCCGATCCTTGTGATCGCGCTGGAGAAAGCAGGGCTTTCGCTGAATCAATGATGCAAGGCCCGCGGGCAAAAGCTCGCGGGCCGCATTTCATCGATGGCTCATGAATAAGGGGCTTGAATCAGATAGTGCTGCGTAAGCCCGTCAGTTACCTGAAGGTGCCTACTTTTCATATCTCGAGTTCTATGCTATGATACGCTTCGCGCCGGACAGGCGGGAAGGGTGATGTTTCATGCAAAATCAGAGCAGGCTCAAAACGGAGACGCCGAATGGGGTCGACAGGCTGTGGGTAGCGTTGGCTGAGGCCGACGCCGTGATCATCGGCGCGGGCGCGGGGCTTTCGACCTCCGCTGGTTTTGTCTATACAGGCGAGCGGTTTCAGACCTACTTCGGTGATTTTGCGGCCAAGTACCGGTTCGGCGACATGTATTCCGGCGGGTTTTATCCTTACGCGACGCCAGAGGAATTCTGGGCCTACTGGAGCCGGTATATCTACATCAACCGCTATATGAACCCGCCCAAGCCCGTATATGAGCGGCTGTTGGCGCTGGTTGGGGACAAGGACTATTTTGTGCTGACCACGAATGTGGATCATTGCTTCCAGAAGGCGGGCTTTGACAAACGGCGCATGTTTTATACGCAGGGCGATTACGGCCTCTTGCAGTGCAGCAAGCCCTGCCACCGGGGAACGTATGACAACGAGGACATGATCCGGAAGATGGTGCTGGCCCAGGGCTTTGCGATCGACGAGGAGGGCGTGCTGATTCCGCCGGAGGGCGCAGCCCCGGCCATGCAGGTGCCCGGCGAGCTCCTGCCGCGCTGCCCCCGCTGCGGCAGGCCCATGACCATGAATCTGCGCTCGGACGATACCTTTGTGGAGGACGACGGCTGGAACGCCGCGGCGGAGCGTTATACCGCTTTCCTGACGGCCTGTCAGGACAAAAGGACGCTGTTCCTGGAGGCGGGCGTCGGCTGGAACACCCCCGGCATTGTCAAATTTTCCTTCTGGCAGATGGTCAACGCCCGCCCCGACGCCGTCTATGCCTGCCTCAATTACGGGGAGGCCTACGTGCCAGATGAGATCATGGAAAAATCGATTTGCATCAACGGCGATATCGGAGAAACCCTATGCCAAGTCGCTGAAAACGGTTATCGTTGACAAACCGCCGGTCGGATGAGTATCATCAGGCGTATAAATTGCTGAACAGGCTGTATCCATGAGGATATGAAGCCGGGTTACGCTTTGTAACAGCGGTTCACCGCGGGACAGGAATGCCCCGCGGCGTTTTGTTTTTGAAGGGCAAAGGGAGGAGGAAGCTCGTATGTTCGGTCATTCGGTCGAATCCAATGAAAAAGCGGCGATGCGCGTATCGACGGTCAGCATCCTGATCAACGGCCTGCTGGTGCTGGTCAAGCTGGCGGCCGGCATCCTGGCCTCATCCGGCGCGATGGTGGCCGACGCGATCCATTCTGCTTCCGACGTGTTCAGCACGCTTGTGGTCATGCTGGGCATCCATATGGCCGCCAAGCAGCCGGACAGGGAGCACCCTTATGGCCATGAACGGATGGAATGTATCGCTTCCTTCCTGCTGGCGGTGCTTTTGGCCGTGGTGGGCTTTGAAATCGGCCTGGGCGCGGCGGAAAGGATTGTAACCGGCTCATACCGCTCCGCCGAGCTTCCCGGCGTTTTGGCGCTGATCGCCGCGCTTTTATCCATCGCCGTCAAGGAGGGCATGTACCGCTATACCCGCCGTGTGGCCGATCAAATCGGCTCCGGCGCGCTGCGCGCGGACGCCTGGCATCACCGCTCCGACGCGCTGTCCTCCATCGGGTCCTTTCTGGGCATTTTGTTCGCCCGCCTCGGTTTCCCGGTGATGGACAGCGTGGCCGGGCTGATCATCAGCCTGATGATCCTCAAGGCGGCCTGGGACATTTATAAGGACAGCCTGGATCGCCTGGTGGACCATCGCGCGGCGCCTGAAACGGAGGCGGCCATTCGCCAGGCCGTTCTTGCCGTAAACGGCGTGATCCGCATCGATGACCTGAAAACGCGCCTGTTTGGCAGCCATCTGTATGTGGACGTGGAAATCGCTGCGGACGGCCATTTGCGCCTGACCGAGGCGCATCGCATCGCCGAGGAGGTGCATACCCAGGTCGAGACGCTGTTCCCGGATGTCAAGCATTGCATGGTGCACGTCAACCCCGCTGTGGATTAGCTGTTTTTTTGCGGTTTTCGATTGACAAAGGCGCGGGCGGCGATTATCCTAATCGAGAAATGTTTTTGAAAGGATGGAGCTGTGCATGATCCGTCAGGTATCGATTTTTGCGGAAAATAAAAAGGGAACCATGAATACCGTGACCCAGGTGCTGGCCGACGCGGGGATCAATATGAACACGCTGATCACCAACGACAGCGCTGAATTCGGGATCATCCGGATGCTGGTGTCGGACGCCGAAAAGGCCGGGGAGGCGCTGAAGGCCGCGGGTTATCTGTGCCATCTCGATTACGTGATCGCGGCGGAGATCTCCGATGATTGCGGCAGCCTGAACCGCCTGCTCAAGACCGTGCGGGACGGCAATATCAATATCGATTATCTGTACGTGACCTACAGCGCGCTGAGCAAGCTGCCGGTGGCCATCCTGTCCGCTCCGGACCTGATGGAGGTGGAGGAGTTTTTGGCCGCGCACGGATATCATTCCCTCGATGGCAGCGAGCTGACCAGGAGCTGAGCGAAGCGGAAGTATAAGAACAGGTACATGAGGAGCGCGTTTGTAAAACAGCTCCTTTTTTCTTGCCCGTGCGGGCGGCCGGTGATATAATGATTGCCTGAAGTCAAATCAGCGCGTCTCAATGACCGCCCTTTCCGGTTTTGTCCGCGTAAACCCGTTCCGTTGATCCCGGTGGCATGCTTTCGGGCGGTCTTCCGGGCAATGGCAAATAACGGTCGCATTCCTGCCCCGTTCATGTCTGGGAACGGTACAAGACCTTCGATCAAATACCTTTGGAGATTGCACATGAAACGATTGACAGCATTCCTGGGCATCCTCTGCCTTATGATTACGCTGGGTATGGCCGCGGGGGCGGAGGAATACGCTCCCTTCTGGGGATGGTTCGATCATACCAGCTATATGCGGTCGGAACCGCGCGTGCAGGATACCTTTGTCAAGGCGATCCCCGAGAACACGCCGGTTTATATGCAGCCGGTCAACGCCAAATACGCCTGGGTCGAGTATGAAGGAGCGACCGGCTATATTTATTATCCGTCGGCCCTTCCGATGCCGGCGGAGACGGCGGTCGAGCCCTATGTGCTGTTTTCGTCAGGCAGTAAATATGTGTATGGGTCGGCCCTGCAGTTCGCCGTGTCGATCGGCCAACTGCCTCCCGAGACGCCGGTCACCGTGATCGCGGAGACGGACCGCTGCTTTCAGGTGCGCTGCGCGGGCTGGGAGGAGCCGGTTTATCTTCATCGGCGGGATATGCAGACGCTGGGCGAGGACCGGAGCGCCGAGGGCCTGGTCTGGGCGGACGGCGACGCCGACGCGCTGGCCCTGCCCCTGCAAAACAGTGAAAAGGTCGGCCGCCTGAGCGGCGGCAGGCTGTACCTGATCACGGGGGAGAACCGGGGCTATTACCGCCTGCAGTTGGGCCTGGCGGAGGGCTATGTGCGGAAGGACCGCCTGAAATCAGCGGCGGACGACATGGCGCATACCGCGATCGCCGCGACGGTGCCGGCGGGGACCCCGGTCTATAACGCCCCTGCCGTTGTGGATGTGCTGCTCGAGGTGACGCGCGAGGCGCGCCTGATGGTGTTCGACGGGGTCAAAAACGGCTTTTACCGCCTGCCCGATGGAGGCTATGTGGACAGCGGACGAACGGAGGCTGTGATCGTGCGGGCGCTGGACGCTTCCGCCCTGTATTACGCGGAGCGGGAGACGCCGCTGCTGCTTGCCCCCGGGACGGAGGCGGAGGAAGCGGGCGCGCGCCTGCCCGCCGCGACGGCCTTTACCCCGGAATACGCCTATGGCGATTATCTGCTGGTGCGTCTGGACGGCGTGTGGGGATATTGTCCCAAGGCCGCCGTACAGCAGCTGACGATGGGCGAAATGATGAACCGGACGGCCGCCGTGACGGAGACGGAGGCGCTCGCCATCGGCCGGCAGGGGGAAAAGAGTACAGTTGCCGCGGGAACGAAGCTGGTCCTGGAGCGCGCGGCGGGAGACTTTTATCAATACGTCAGGGGGAATGAAACGGGCTTTATCCCGGTCGACGCGATACGTATCGTGGGGTCGGACATCCCGATCGCACCCTACGAAGTGACGATCGATCAGGATATTCCGCTGATGGATTTCCCGCACAGCGAACTGGCCGACGAGGCAGGCGAGATCGAGGC
>JAFUHB010000028.1 GCA_017469085.1 Clostridia bacterium | reverse complement strand
GGGGTATGTGAAAGGAGAGGAGCAAGCCTTGAAGGGAACGGAGCAGGAGCTGCTGATCGCGATCGGGAATCAGGGTTACAGTGAAATGATCATGGACGCCGCCAGAAAGGCCGGCTCCCGCGGAGGCACCGTGATCCATGCCAGGGGCACGGGCCAGGAAAAGGCGGAGCGTTTTTTGGGCATTTCCCTTGCCAGCGAAAAGGACGTCGTGCTGATCGTGACGCTGACCGAAAAAAAGAATGAAATGATCCAGCAGATCATTCGGGACGCGGGCCCCGGCACAAAGGCGGGCGCGGTGGTGTTCAGTCTTCCCGTGACGGATACGGCCGGTATGACGCTTCGCCCGCAGAGCGAAGAGCTGGATGCCGAGGAGGAAGCGGAGCAGGTCGGCGAGCCGAAGGAAGCCTGACGGCGCAGTACAGTACAAAAGGACGATGCGGAAGGATTCTTCCCGTTTTTGACACAAAAAGTCGGAAAATTAGGATATAAATCCGGAATATTTGGGATAGCAAGATCGGTATTGCTTTGCTATAATCATAATCAACCAATATATTTTCCGAAAGGAGCATGTCTTATGAAAAAGGTATTTGGTATCCTGTTGGCTGTTTGTCTCTTGCTGACGTCATCGGTTTCCCTGGCGGACGGCCAGAAGCTGGTGCTGATCACGGCGACCGCATCCGACAACCTGGATGTGCTGATCCCCGCCTTTGAAGCCGCCACCGGCATTGATGTCGAGTTGATCACGGCCAGCACCGGCGAGGTATACTCCCGCATTCAGAACGAGACGAACAATCCCTCGGCGGATGTTACCTGGATTTCCGCGTCCTATGTTTCCCGTGACACCAGCTTCTTTACGCCTTATGTGTCCGTCCATAATGACGAGCTGCCCGAGGGGTTCCGCACGCAGGACGGCTATATCAACTACGTCAACTTCACCATGCCTGTGCTGCTGGTGAACAAGAACCTGGTGGATATCGAAATCAAGGGCTATAAGGACCTGCTGGATCCCTCTCTGTTTGGCAAGATTGCGCACGGCGACGCCGCCGCTTCCTCTTCTGCTTATAATCACATTGAAAATATGCTGGTCACCCTGGGCGACGGAGATATGTCCTCCGAAGCGGGCTGGGAATATGTGGAAGCTTTCCTCAAGCAGCTGGACGGCAAGATCATCAACAGTTCCGGTACGATTTATAAGGGCGTTGAAGCCGGCGAATATGCAGTTGGCCTGACCTGGGATACTCCCTGCCTCGCCTATCTGGCGCAGGGCATCGATTATCTGGACATGGTCGTCATGGAGGAAGGCGCGCTGTGCTCTCCCTCTGGCGTGGCCGTGATCAAGAACTGCAAGAACGAAGAAAGCGCGAAAGCGTTCGTCGACTTCATGACCAGTAAGGAAGCGCAGAGCCTGATGGGCACGAAGGTGCCCGGCGCGAACCCCATCCGGACCGACGTTGAGCTCGCCTCCTATAAGAAGGGCCTTGCCGATATGAATGCCTCCGTGGTAGACGCCAGCTTCTCTGCCGCCAATAAGCCCGCTGTGCTGGAGCGCTATCAGGATCTCTACCTCGAAATCTTCGAGTAAAATCCTCTTATGAGTTGACCTGGCCGAATCCCTCCCGCAACGGGAGGGATTCGCCTTGAAACATGCTGCAAAAGGAGCGCTGCGACCATGAGTGTAACCATCAAGATAGATCACGCACTGAAAAAATTCGGAGAAAACACGGTCATCCAGGATCTGTCCCTGAGCGTGCGGGAAGGGGAATTCTTTACCCTGCTCGGCTCCTCCGGATGCGGGAAAACGACCCTGCTGCGCATGATCGCGGGGTTCAATACCATCGAAGGCGGCGATTTTTATTTTAACGAGAAGCGTATCAATGATATGCCGCCCCATAAGCGCAAGATCGGCATGGTCTTTCAGAATTACGCGATCTTCCCGCACATGGACACCTTTGGCAATGTGGCCTTCGGCTTGAAGGAGCAGCATGTCAAGGAGCCGGAGCTGAGCCGCCGAGTCAACGAGATTTTGGATACGGTGCAGATTTCCGAGCTTCGAGACAGGATGCCCAAGAATATGTCGGGCGGGCAACAGCAGCGCATTGCCCTGGCCCGCGCCATTGTCATCGAGCCCGACGTGCTTTTGATGGACGAGCCCCTTTCCAACCTGGACGCCAAGCTGCGCGTGGAGATGAGGACGGCCATCAAGCGCATCCAAAACGCCTGCAAGATCACCACGATTTATGTGACGCACGATCAGGAGGAGGCGTTGGCGATTTCGGATCGGATCGCGGTCATGAAAAAGGGTGAGATACAGCAGGTGGGCACGCCGATGGAAATCTATCAGCATCCTTCCAACCTGTTTGTCGCTACTTTCATCGGGCAGAGCAGTCTTTTGGACGCGACCGCCGTGCGCAGCGCGGGGGAGACGGCTGTGAAGCTGTTCGATGGCTCCGTCATGCGCATTCCCGGTATGCGGGAGGACGTTCCGGAAGAAGAGGTCCTCAAGCTGTGCGTCCGGCCCAATGAGTTCCGCTTTGACAGCGCCGGGATCGAGGCGACAGTTTTTGAGCGCGTGTTCTTCGGCGATGCGATCCGCTATACCCTGACGCTGAACAACGGACAGAACATCGAAATGAAGCAGGATATCCATCTGCCCATGGCGCAGGTGGGCGAAGCCGTTCACGTTGCCTTTAACGTGGATGTGGTCAACGTATTCCGCGCCTCTGATGAGGTTTCCGTTATGAAGGATGTGATCCACGCATGAAAAAACGCCGACTTGACGGCTGGGCGCTGATCACCGGCCTGTGCTTCCTGTTCTTCTTGTTTTTTTTTCTGTATCCGATCTCCCGGACGCTGCTCAACAGCATCTATGATTTTACGACCGGCACCTTCACGCTGGCTTCTTTTCAAAAATTTTTTACCAAGCGTTATTATACCAATACGATCTGGAACAGCTTGAAAGTAACGTCACTGGCAACGCTTTCCACGACCTTCTTTGGAACGACGCTCGCTTATCTGGCGCGCACCGTGAAGATCAAAGGAAAACGGGTGCTGGACATCGTGATGCTGATCTCCGTCCTGTCCCCGCCCTTCATTGGCGCGTATTCCTGGATTGTGTTGCTCGGGCGGGCGGGCGTCATCACCAACATCATCAATTCCTTGTTTGGCATTCAATTCCAGGGGATTTATGGCTTCAGCGGCATTTTGCTGGTGTTCACCATCAAGCTGTCCCCGCTCGTTTATCTGTATGTATCCGGCGCACTCAAAAACCTGGATAATTCCCTGAACGAGGCTGCCGAGAGCATGGGATGTACCCGTATTCGGAAAATCTTCCGCATAATCCTCCCTCTGATTCTGCCTACCATGCTGGCTTCTGCTCTCCTGGTGTTCATGCGCGCTCTGGCCGATTTTGGCACGCCCATGCTGATCGGTGAAGGATATCGGACCTTGCCCGTCTTGATCTATAATTCCTTTGTCGGAGAGGTCACGCAGGATTATTCCTTTGCGTCAGCGATCAGTGTGATCATCGTGGCGTTCACCACCGTGATTTTCCTGTTGCAGAAATATATTTCGGGCCGCGTCAGCATCGAAATGAACGCCATGAATCCGCTGGAGCCCAAGAAAGCGATGGGCGTTTCCAACGTGCTGACACATGCTTACGCCTATCTTTTTATTATTCTGGAGCTGCTGCCCATCATTGTGGTCGCTTATAACTCCTTCCAGAATACGCAGGGCACGATGTTCGTCGAGGGCTTCTCGCTGAACAGCTATATTAAGGCGTTTTCGACCATGGGCTCCTCGATCGCGAACACCTACCTTTATTCGATCATCGCCCTGGCCATCATCCTGGTGATCGGTATCCTGGTGTCGTACAGCACGATTCGCCGACCTTCAGCATTGACGGCGATTCTGGACACGATCATCATGTTCCCGTATATCATACCAGGTTCTGTGTTGGGCATTTCGATGCTGCTGGCCTTCAATCACCCGCCGCTGACGATTTCGGGCACGGCAATCATCATCATCGTCGCTTATGTCGTGCGTCGTTTGCCTTATACGATCCGCTCCTCCAGCGCGATCCTGCGGCAGATCAGCACCTCCGTCGAGGAGGCGTCTCAAAGCCTGGGCGCCAGTCCGACCTCGACTTTCGGCAAGGTGACGGTGCCGATGATGATCTCCGGTGTGCTGCCTGGCGCTCTGATGAGCTGGATGAGCATCATCAGCGAGCTGAGCGCTTCCATCATGCTGTATGTGGGCAGTACCAAGACGATGACCATCGCGATCTATACGGAGGTCATTCGCGGCAATTATGGCGTGGCAAGCGCGCTGTCCACCATTCTGATCTGTTCGACGGTGCTCGTTTTGATGATCTTCTTCAAATTGACTGGACGGACGGAAATCGAACTGTAATCTAACAATCCATGTCGGCGCGAACCGGCATGGATTTTTAACACAGATCCGATATGAACAGCAGGTACTGTAAAAAAGACTGCCTTTCCAGCTTAAAAATGATGTATAATCATGGAAGATCGATCGTCCGGAGGAGAGTTTTTTGAAGACGAAGGACAGCCTCTTTCCCTATCAGCAGGCGCTGCGAAGGCATCTGTTCCACTCTACGCTGAAACCGGTGCTGCTGATCGGCCTTTGTGTGATCATTGGGCTTCCGATCGTTCTGACGGGCGTTCTGACGGCTCGCGCCGGCAGGCTTTGCCTTAAGAACGCGGAGGCCCTTGAGGAACGGGAGGGAAGGAGCCTGGCCGCGCTGGAGACGCTGCGCGCGGATGAAGCGATCGTTCGCTTCGTCCGGACGGGTGAAGGCAGCGTACAGGCGTATGAGCAGCTGTACGCCTTGCGCAACCGTTTGACGCCCGGCGCGCGTTTTGAGCTGGTATCGCTGGACGGCCGATTTTGCGCATGCGATCTGCGAAGCGACTATTCCGCCGCAACGGATATCCTGCTGTTGACCGAGTTGCAGAAGGCCGATGGGGCAATCTTTGTTCCCCGCCTGCTGAAAAGCTATGAAGCCGAAACGCCGGTGGCGCTCATGAGTGTCGGCGTGATGGACGGAGAGGAAATGGCAGGCGTTCTTTCCCTGATCCTGACCGGGGATTATCTGAATGGCGTGCTTGGCCGGGATACGGGGCGGATCATTCTGACAGCGGACAGCGGGCGTATCTTCTACGAGCACGGCGCAATGGGCGGGGCGCTTGGGACGCGTTTTGCTCCCCGTACATATCTCGCATCGATTGTCGGTTATCGGGATTCCGTCTATATCGCGCAGAGCCGTTCGGTCGAAAGCCTGGGGATCGGCGTGCATCTGTTGATTTCCTTTGACTACATCCTGCCGGTGATCGGCATTTCGATCCTGTTCGTGATGGCGCTGGTGGGGATCATGGCGCTGCTGACGAGGCGGGTCAGCTATCAGGCGGCAACTGGTCCACTGCTGGAGCCCTTTGACAAGCTTTTCCTGGCGCTGAAGCAATATGGTGAGGGCAATACGCTGGTGCGGATATCCGTAGATTCGGCCGATGAAATGTCCACTTATCTGTCTGAGTTTAACGCGGTATTGGATGAGATCGATAAGCTGTTGGCGCGAAACAGAGAATTGGAGCGCGTCAATGCCTTGGCGGAACGGAAAATCCTGGAGGCGCAGTTCAATCCTCACTTCATGTTCAACATGCTGGAGATGATTAAGTATACGATCCACGAGGATCCGGATCGGGCGGTCCGTATGGTGTTGACGCTGGCGCAGATGCTTCGATATTCGCTGGATATCCACAGCGCGGAAACGCCCCTTGAAGAGGATCTGACTTATCTGCGGTCGTATTTGGATATGCAGGCATTGCGATTGGGGGAACGATTTACATATGAGATCCGCTGCGAGGATGATCTGAAACGGTGCCCGATCCCCAAGCTGATCATGCAGCCGGTTGTGGAAAACGCGGTCAAATATGGTTATACCGGGGCGAAGCCATTTCGGATCGAAATCGATATTCGGCGTCTCTCCGCGGACAGGCTGAATATCGTCATCGCCAATAACGGACCGGCCATTAAAGAAAAGGAATTGCGGCTCCTGCAGCTTGCCCTGCTGGAAGGGACGCAGCCCAGCGGTCATATTGGACTATACAATACGCACCGGCGGCTTCAGCTCGCCTTCGGGAAGGAGGCGGGGCTGACGCTGCAAAGCGGTCCCGAGGAAACGGCGGTCACATTAAGGCTTCGGATGGTCAAAACGGAGGGAAGCCCATGAGAACTGTGCTGGTGATCGAAGATGAGCAACTGATCAGAAGCGGACTGATTCGACAGCTCAATTGGGAGAGGTGCGGCTGTGCGGTGATTGGGGAAGCGGAAAACGGCCAAGAGGGCCTAACGCTGATCCGCCGGCTTCAGCCGCAAATCGTGATTACCGATATCCGGATGCCCGTTATGGATGGGCTGGAAATGCTGCGCCGTTCCAAAGCGGAATACGGGTATGAGGCGATCATCCTGTCCGGCTATGGCGAATTCTCGTATGCGCAGCAGGCGTTGGCATTGAACGTATCGGATTACTTGCTGAAGCCTGTTGATCTTAAGGAATTGGAGGATAAATTAAAGCGGCTGGCGGACCGTATCGTCGCGCCGGAGGAAGCGCCGCTTTCCCTGCCTCGTCGCGCATCGGTATATATTGAGGAGCATTTGTCGGAGGAATTGGGCGCGGCAAGCCTCGCCGAGCATTTTTCCGTTTCGGCGGATCACCTGAGCCGGCTGATGAAAAAGGAGTATCAGCTTTCTTTGCACGAATATATCATTGCGCTGAGGATGCGCCGCGCCGCTCTGCTGCTGAGGCAGGTACCGTCCATGAAAATCTATCAGGTCGCGGCGAAAACAGGGTATTCGGACTATAAATATTTCCATGCCGTATTTACCCGCTATTTCGGCGTATCGCCGTCGGAATATAAGGATGAAAAGCCCCAACAGGAGGAACTGTGATCATGCTGCTTTCCACTTCAAGCGATATCCATCAGGACGCGCGAAAAGCAAAGCACTTCTTTTCACTGCGGGACGCGATTTACGCGTGTAAGGCAGCCGGCTTTACCCATATTGATCTAACGCTGGCGGAGCATTGCGGGCACGAAAGCCCCTTCGCGGGGACGGAGTGGCTCAAATGGCTGGACGACGTTCAGGACGCGCTGGCGGATACGGGCCTGATCGTCAACCAGACGCATACGCTGTTTTATAAGCATATTGACGACGCGGAGGAGCTGGCCTTTAAGGAGCGCATGGTAGAGCGATGTATTCAGGCCTCCGCCTTGGTTGGCGCGAAATGGACGGTCATGCACATTCTCCGGACCATCGACCTGAACCTGAACGCTGAACAAAAGGAGGAAGCGATGTCGCGGAATGTCGATTATTTTCGTCCTTACGGCGATATCGCGCGGAAATACGGGGTCGGCATTGCCATCGAGAACGGTCTCTCCGGGTTTTATCACAGCGCCGAGGAGCTCATGGAGCTGCTCGCCCGTTTGGGCGACGAGGCGTTCGGATTGTGCTGGGATACAGGCCACGCCAACATTACAGGGCAGGATCAGCCAGCGTCGATCCTGAAAATGGGGGATCGGCTCAAGTGCCTGCACATCAATGATAACCATGCCCAGCGGGATGAGCATCTGCTGCCGTATATGGGCACGGTGGACTTTGCACCGATCATCGCGGCGATCCGAGCCTTGCAAGCTTCGCCGATCCTGACCTTTGAAGCCCGAGGCGCTACGCGCATTTTGCCTGCCGCCGTTCGTCCGGATATTTTGCGGGCGGCGGTTCGGATCGGCGAATGCTTGCTGGAAACAACATAAAACGCCCGGGAGTTTTTAGCCCGGACGGCAAGCGATTGATTGGTGGATGACGACGATCAGCTTTGCTTGTACAGCTTGGCGATCGTCTTAAAAAAGGTGTCGCTCTTTCCGCGGCGCTCCTTGCGATCGGTCCAGTAGCGATCGATCACGGTATTATAGCGTTCATAGGCACGGGTCACGCTGTCCTCCCAGGACAGGTAGAGCTCGCTCATGGCGTGCTCCCCCAATGAAACGGCGAGCGCCCGGTCGTCGATTACCTGATGAACGGCGGCGGCCAGGGATTCGGCGTTCGGCT
>JAFUHB010000027.1 GCA_017469085.1 Clostridia bacterium | reverse complement strand
TCATAACGCGTAAGCAGGCAAATGAAGCCGAAACGCTGGGAGAAAGCAGGTGTTTTTTTGAAAAAATCGTCCCGAGGGATGCTGATATACATTGCGGCGCTTGCGCTGCTGATTGTGATTGGCGTAATGCTGTCCAGCAGCGGCACGAACGGCAGCAGGATCGAGTACTACGAGCTGCTTGACCTGATCGAGAAGGACATCAAGCAGGGCGGTTCCGGCGGAGCGGGGATAGAGATCGTCTCCATCCGGGGTACAACGCTTGTCGTTCGGTTGGAAAACAGCCGCGTCGCTCTGTCTGATTATCCGGGCCGTTACGACTTTGAAACGACCATCGGCAGCGATTTTATCGAAACGGTCAAAACGATGCTGGCCAATGCTGCGTCGGACGGTAAAACTGCCGACCAATATTCAGTACAGGACTTCCCGTTCAAGCTCGAATATTTAGCCCCGATCACAACGCCCTGGTATCTGCAGCTGCTGCCCGAGCTGCTGATCATGGCCGTATTCATCGGCTTCACATGGTATCTGTTCCGTCAGCAGATGGGTGGAGGCGGCCGCATCAATAACTTTGGGAAATCCCACGCCAACCTGATTGACAGCAGCAAAAACAAGACCAGCTTTGCGGATGTGGCCGGAGCGGAAGAAGAAAAGGATGAGCTCAAGGAAATCGTTGATTTCCTCAAGAGCCCTAAGTCCTATTTGGATGTAGGCGCGCGGATTCCGAAGGGCGTTCTGCTGGTTGGCCCTCCAGGCACTGGTAAAACCCTGCTTGCCCGCGCTGTCGCCGGAGAGGCCGGCGTTCCGTTCTTTTCCATCAGCGGTTCTGATTTTGTGGAGCTGTTTGTCGGCGTCGGCGCAAGCCGCGTCCGCGACTTGTTCGATCAGGCCAAGCGCAATTCTCCCTCGATCGTCTTTATTGACGAGATCGATGCGGTAGGCCGGCATCGTGGCGCAGGCTTAGGCGGCGGGCATGATGAGCGCGAGCAGACGCTGAACCAGTTGCTGGTTGAGATGGACGGCTTCACCTCCAATCAGGGCGTCATCGTGATGGCCGCAACCAACCGTCGGGATATTCTTGACCCTGCGTTGCTTCGTCCCGGGCGGTTTGACAGACAGATCACGGTGAATTATCCTGACCTGAAGGGCCGCGAGGACATCATCAAGGTGCACGCTAAAGGCAAGCCGTTTGCCGACGATGTGGATTTTTCTTATATCGCCAAGCGGACGCCCTTTGCGACAGGCGCTGAGCTGGAAAATATCATGAATGAAGCAGCGATCCTGGCCGCCCGCTCACGCAGCGCCAAGATCACGCAAGCCATGTTGGCCGAGGCGGTCGAACGGGTGCAGATGGGCCCTGAAAAGCGCAGCCATAAGGTGCTGGAGCAGGAAAAGCGGATGACCGCCTATCATGAATCCGGTCACGCGCTGGTGGCACATTATTTGCCCCTTTGCGACGAGGTCCAGCTGATCACGATTGTGCCGCGAGGAAACGGAGCCGCGGGCTATACCCTGGTGCTGCCGGAGCAGGAAACCGATTTTTCTACTCGAAAGCAGCTGCTGCAAAGCATGGCCATGATGCTGGGCGGACATGCTGCCGAGAAGTTGGTGCTGGATGATAAAACCAACGGCGCGACAAGCGATCTGCAAAGGGCGACGCAGGTGGCGCGCAGCATGGTTACCAAGTTCGGCATGAGCGATGAGCTCGGCACGGTTTACCTCGGGTCTGACGAGCAGGTGTTCGTCGGTATGGAATTCGGCCAAACCCGCGCCTACAGCGAGGATACCGCCGCCCTGATCGACGAAGCGGTCAGCAAAATCCTAAAATCCTGCTATGAGAATGCCATGCAAATCCTTTCAGATCATCGGAGGGTACTGGACGAGCTGGCGACTCAGTTGGCGGAAAAGGAAACGGTCACCCGGGAT
>JAFUHB010000276.1 GCA_017469085.1 Clostridia bacterium | reverse complement strand
GCGGTATAGTAGGATTGGGAAACAAGCGCCTGGATATCCACCAGCATGGGCCGCGTCCCCTCCATGGCGCACAGCACGCAGGAGCCGCTCGCGTTCTTCGCGCGTTGGGACAGGAGTATCTCCGAGGCGTTTTCCACGGGGCGCATGCCCTCCGCCGTCATCTCGAACACGCCCAGCTCGTTGACCGAGCCGAAACGGTTTTTGTTGGCGCGAAGGAGGCGGTGCTCATGCTGGTGATCTCCCTCAAAGGAGAGGACGACGTCCACCATGTGCTCCAGCACCCGGGGGCCCGCGATGGTGCCCTCCTTGGTCACATGTCCCACCAGCATGACCGTGCATCCGGTCGTTTTAGCGTAGCGCATCAGCAGCGAAGCGCTTTCCCGCACCTGGCTGACCGATCCAGGCGCGCTCGCCAGTTCGGGGCGATACATGGTTTGGATGGAGTCGACCACAGCGTAATCGGGCTGCACCTCGTTCAGCCGCTTTTCCACGGCGTCCATCGCGTTTTCCGCCAAAATCAGCAGACCGGTATTCGCAGCGCCAAGACGCGTCGCGCGGAGCTTCACCTGCCGGACGCTTTCCTCACCGGTGATGTAAAGCACCCGCTTGCCCTGCGCGCTCAGATGGGCGCAGACCTGCAGCAGCAGCGTCGACTTGCCGATGCCCGGCTCTCCGCCGAACAACAGAAGGGAGCCCTCCACCAGCCCGCCGCCCAGCACCCGGTCCAATTCCCCGATCCCGGCGGGCTGATAAATCTGCTCGCCTGATTCGATCTCGTCAAAGGTCATGGCCTTGCCGCCCGTGCCTCCCCGCTGCTTGAAGGGCTTGGCCTCCGGTCCGGACAGCGCGGTCGGCGCTTCCGTTTCCTCCAGCGTATTCCAGCTGCCGCACTCCGGACATTTGCCGAACCACTTGGCCGTTTCATTGCCGCAGGCGCTGCACACATAGCGCGTTTTCGCTTTGGGCATCGTATCCCTCCCCGTTCTTTCCTCTTCATTTTATGCCATCGGGCCCCGCTTGGCAAGCGACAGCCTGTAAAAAGTCCCCGCTTTTTCACTGAATCACCGTGCTTTTTGCGTATTTTTGAGAAAAATGGCATTGAAAGCGGGGGCTCTTTCCGCTATAATGTCGTTATCTGCGCAGTAAAGGAGTTGGGACATGCGCTACAAGGAGCGAGAGCTCAGCTTTGCGCCGGAGCAGATCCGGCACGGCGGCCGGCGGCTGTTTATTTTCCTGCTGATCCTGGTCATGCTGATCGGGGCGGTGCTGATCGTCAACATCGTAATCAACGGCCAGGTTCAGCTCGTCAGCCAATCGGTCTCCAGCCCTTTCCTGAGCAGCTCGATGGAGGGCTTTAAGATCCTCCATATCAGCGACCTGCACGGCGCTCGCTTTGGCGCGCAGCAGCACGGGATCGAGGCGCGTATCCAGAACCTCAAGTATAACTGCGTCGTCATCACCGGCGATTCCGTCGCGCCAAACGGCGATTATACGGCCCTGATCGAAGTGCTCGACCTGATCGACGATAAGGTCCCCGTGTTCCTGATCGCCGGCGACGAGGATCCCGCTCCGATCTTGACCGCCGCAGGCTCCGGTTACAATGTCAAGGCCGATTACATCCTGGCCGCGGAGCGCCATGGCGCGATCTATCTGGACACTCCGTACCTGATGACGGTGGGAAAATCCAACCTCTGGATCTGCCCGGCGACCACCTACACCATGGACGCGGACACCACCCGCCGTTCCATGGAGGCCAGCCGCCGCGAGCTCACGGAGCGGGAGGAAACCGCGGATCAGCAGGCGGCCCTGCGCGCGGTGGACTACTGGCTGGACGTGATCGACCGCACGGAGGAAATGCGCGCACAGATGAAAACGGGGGATTTTAAGATCTGCGTATCCCACGCGCCCTTTACGGCGGAGACGATTGACACCCTGCGTTACCAGGAGAACGGCGATTTGCGCAACAACGCCAAGCCCGTTACCCTGGTATTGGCCGGCCATTACAACAACGGCCAGGCCCACCTGCCCGGCCTTGGTCCCATCCTGGTGCCCGCCCGTGTCGGTATATACGACACGGACCGCTGGTTCCCGGGGACCACCCGGTTATCCGGCGTATCCACGTTAAGCGGCATCACGCAGTACGTAAGCCCCGGACTGGGCTCGGCTGCCGTATACGCGCCCTTTTCCTTCCGGTTTTTGAATCCGCCCGCGCTGACGCTTTTGACCCTGACGACCAAGATGGTCGATTGACCGATTTCAGTTTCATTTTCACCAAAGGATGATCGTATGAAGAAGCATTATGTGAACCGTGAGCTCAGCTGGATCCAATTCAACGCCCGCGTCCTCGAGGAAGCCTGCAACCCCGAAAACCCGCTGCTTGAGCAGGGCAAATTCATCTCGATCTGCGAGAGCAATCTGGACGAATTTTTCATGGTCCGTGTCGGCAGCCTGGAGCGTGAGCTGGCGCTCGGCTCCAAAAAGAAGGATGTTTCCGGGATGACCGCCTACGAGCAGCTGATGCGCATCAACATCGCGGTTCGCAAGCAAATCGCCCGCCAATACGAAATATTGAACGATTATTATCTGCCCGCCCTGCGCAAGGCCGGCATCAGCCTGCTGCGGATCAAGCAATTGGACGGCGCGCAGCATGACTGGCTGAGCGAATACTTTGACCGCGAGGTCGCTCCCCTGCTGACCCCTTACGCAATCGACCCGCGCAGGCCCTTCCCCCTGCTGGCCGCGCGCTGCCTGCACCTTGCCATCCTACTGCCTCCCCGCACGGCGGGCGGCTCCCTGCGCTTCGCGCTGCTGCCGGTGCCGCAGAACCTGAGTCGCGTCGTCATGCTGCCCATGGGCCAAGGTAGGGCGAGAGGCGTTTTGCTGGAGGACGTGATCACAGCCTTCGTCGACCGGGTGCTGGGCGTTCGGCCCATCGTCTGTCAGCCCTTCCGGCTGACCCGGAACACCGATTTTTTCTATAACGATTCCAACGCCGAAACGCTGATCGTCGAGATGAAGCGGAACCTCAAAAAGCGCAAATTCGGCCAGATCGTCCGCATGGAGATCCCGGACCAGTTTGACAACCGCCTGATGCTGTTGCTCAAGAAATACCTGGGCGTGCAGAGCCGAGCCGTTTTTTCGGTGCCAGGCCCGCTGAACCCCAACTTCTTTATGAAGCAGCTCTCCTCCCTGGAAGGCTTTGACGACCTCCGCTTCCCGCCCTTTACAGCTCACGTTTCCTCCCGTCTGGAAGATGGCCGGGATATCTTTTCCGTGATCCGGGAGGGTGACCTCTTTTTCCACCATCCCTATGACGCTTTTTCTCCCGTGCTCCGCTTCCTGGACGAGGCCGCTGACGACCCTGACGTGCTGGCCATCAAGCAGACGCTGTACCGAGTCAGCGGCAAGAGCCCCATCGTCGCCGCCCTGGAGCGCGCCGCCAAGAACGGCAAGCAGGTCACGGTGCTGATCGAGGTCCGCGCCCGTTTTGACGAGGAGAGCAACATCAATTGGTGCCAGACCCTGGAAAAGGCGGGCTGCCATGTAATTTACGGCGTGCCCAATTACAAGTGCCACAGCAAAATCACCCTGGTGATCCGCCGGGAGGCGGGCGCCCTGACGCGCTATGTCCACCTGGGCACCGGCAATTATAACGACGTGACGGCAGGTATGTATACCGACATGGGTCTGCTGACCGCCGACAGCGTGATCGGCGAGGACGCCGGCAGCTTTTTCAACAGCGTGACCGGCTTTGCCGAAACCGCCAGCATGCGCAAGCTGGTCGCCTCTCCCGAGGGGATCCGCGAGCGGCTGAACGAGCTGATCGAAAACGAGGTCAAACGCGCCGAAAACGACGAGGCATCGGGGATCACGATCAAGATCAACGGCTTTACCGACCGCAAGATGATCAAGAAGCTGTATAAGGCGGCGGATAAAGGCGTGCCGGTCCATATGATCGTTCGCGGTCCCTGCTGCCTGAACATCAAGAAGCATCCGAACGTCGAGGTGCGCTCCATTGTGGGCCGCTTCCTGGAGCACGCGCGATGTTACATCTTCCACAACGAGGGCGATCCCGTCATTTACCTGTCCTCCGCCGACCTGATGACGAGAAACCTGGATAAGCGCGTAGAACTGATGTTCCCCATCGAGGACGAGGAGATCAAGCAGCGCATCCTGCGGGATATTGGCTTTGAAACAGAGGATACGGCCAAGGCCTGGGTCCTGCAAAAGAATGGGGCGTATCTGAGGGCCGCCCGTGTTGAGGAGCCCGCGCCCAACGCGCAGGAGCGCAATATCGCCGCCGCGGATCCCGCCTACGTGGGGCTGACACAAAGCGAGGTGTAACACGATCAGCGTGTTTTGGGAACAACTCAGGGAAGATATTGAAACGGTCATGCAGCGCGACCCCGCGGTCAAAAGCAGGCTCGAGGTCGTCCTGTGCTACCCGGGCTTTAAGGCCGTCCGCCGCCATCGAAAGGCGCATCGCGCTTATCAGAAGGGCCGCATGCTGCTGGCCCGCCTGATCAGCCAGCGCACCCGCCGGCGCACCGGCATCGAGATCCACCCCGGCGCGCAGATCGGCCGCCGCCTGTTTATCGACCACGGCTCCGGCGTCGTCATCGGCGAAACGTCCGTGATCGGCGACGACGTCACGCTCTACCAGGGCGTCACCCTGGGCGGCACCGGCAAGGACACCGGCAAGCGTCATCCGACGGTGGGCGACCACGTGACGATCGGCGCGGGCGCCAAGGTATTGGGGCCGATCACGATCGGCAGACACGTCAAGATCGGCGCGGGCGCCATCGTGCTCAAGGATGTGCCGGATCACTGTACCGTGGTGGGCAACCCCGGCCGGATCGTCCGGCAGCGGGGCGTGACGCCTGATATCGACCTGGAGCACGGCAACCTGCCCGACCCGGTGCTGGAGCGTTTCTCCGCCCTGACCGCTAAGGTGGAGGAGCTGGAACGGAAGCTGTCGGCGATCTCTGCCGACGATCAAGCAAAGGAGCAATGAACGCATGAAGATTTATAACAGCGCTACCCGGCGCAAGGAAGAGCTGAATCCCATCCATCCCGGTGAGATCCGTATGTATTCCTGCGGGCCCACCGTATACGATTATTTCCACATCGGCAACG
>JAFUHB010000026.1 GCA_017469085.1 Clostridia bacterium | reverse complement strand
ATCAGCGTGAACAGCGTTTCATTGGTATTCCAGCGCGCCTTGAAAATGGCCGGGATCACGCCCCACACCGCTCCGCAAAGCAGCGCGGCCAGCAGCATCAGGATCAGCAGCAGCCACTCGGGCAGCTGTCCGCCCAGATAAAAGTCCACCGCGATCGCGCCAAGCACGCCCATCAGCGTCTGCCCTTCCGCGCCGGTATTCCAAAAGCGCATCCGGAACGCCGGCGTCACCGCCAGAGAAATGGACAGCAGGATCGCCAGGTTTTTCAGGAATTTCCACAGCTTGCGGCTGGTGGAAAAGGAGCCCTTGATGAAGGCGTAGTAAAAATCGCCGATCTTTTCGGGATGCGCCTTGAGCTTATCGATCAGCAGGAAGGCGACTAGCCCGCAGACCAGCAGCGCCAGCGCGAAGGCCGCCAGCCGGATGATCCAGGCCCGCAGCGGACGAACGTCGGTGCGCTTGCTCAGATGGATCAGCGGTTCCCGCGCCTGGGAAGTATGCGCCCGACTCATTTAGGCCTCCTCCTTCCGTTCGGTCGTTTTGGTCATCATGAGGCCAATCTCCTCCTTGGTAGCCGTCCGGGCGTCCACCAGGCCGCTGACCGCGCCGGAGTTGATCACCAGGATGCGGTCGCAGAGCTCGAGCAGCACGTCCAGGTCCTCACCGACAAAAATCACAGCCACGCCGTTTTGCTTCTGCGCGTTGAGCAGGCGATAAATGGTATAGGACGAATTGATGTCCAAACCGCGCACCGGATAAGCCGCCATCAGCACCTTAGGGGTGAACGAGATCTCGCGGCCCACCAGCACCTTTTGCACATTGCCGCCCGAGAGCCTCCGGACCGGCGTCGATACGCTGGGCGTCGCCACCTCCAGCTCCCGGATGATTTCCTCCGCGAGGGCCCTGGGCTTCTTTCGGTCCAGGAAACCGGCGTGCCCCTTGCGATAGCTTCGGAGCATCATATTATCGGTGATGCCCATGCTGCCGACCAGGCCCATGCCTAAGCGATCCTCCGGTACAAAGGACAGCCGGACGCCCAGCTCGCGGATCTGCAGGGGCGTTTTGTTGCGCAGGTCGATGATCTCGTCCTCCCGGAACAGCACCTAGCCGGATTCAACCCAGGTCCTGACCGCCTTGCGGGACATGCCGTCGAAGGACACGGGCTTTCCGTTTTCATCATGAAAAGCGCCCTGCGCCCCCAGCTCGCGCACCCGCTTCATTTTTTTATGGAAAAAGGTGACGGGCTTATCCTTTTTGGGATTATGAAAAATGATTTCTCCGCCCGACAGCGGCTGCAGGCCCGCGATGGACTCCAGCAGCTCTCGCTGACCGCTCCCCGCGATGCCCGCGATGCCCAGGATCTCTCCGCCGTTGGCCGTAAAGGTAATATCCTTCAAAACGCGCAGGCCTTCGGCGCTCAACAGGCTCAGGTTCCTGACCTCCAGCCGGGGCGTGGCGTTCACAGGCTCCGTGCGGTCAATGTTCAGACTGACCTTTTTGCCCACCATCATTTCGGTCAGCTCCGCCTCGTTGGTTTCCCTGGTCGGGACGGTGGCGATATGCTGGCCGCGCCGCAGGATGGCGACCCGGTCGCTGATCTCCAATACCTCGTTAAGCTTATGGGTGATGATGATGATGGACTTGCCGTCCTCCTTCATGCGGCGGAGCACGGCGAAAAGCCGGCTGATCTCCTGGGGAGTCAGCACGGCGGTCGGCTCGTCCAGGATCAGGATATCCGCCCCACGGTACAGCACCTTGATGATCTCGACCGTCTGCTTTTCAGACACCGACATGTCGTAAATCTTTTTCTGGGGGTCGATATGAAAGCCGTACTTCTCCGCGATAGCGGACACCCGGGCGTTCACGCTTTTCAGGTTGTACCGGCCTTCCTCACGGACGCCCAGCACGATATTTTCCGCCGCGGTGAACAGGTCTACCAGCTTAAAATGCTGATGGATCATGCCGATCCCATGATCAAAGGCATCCTTGGGCGAGGAAATCACGACCTCCTGGCCGTCCACCCGGATCGTGCCCTCGTCCGGAAAATAAATGCCGGCGATCATGTTCATGAGCGTGGTTTTGCCACAGCCGTTTTCCCCGAGGATAGATAGGATCTCTCCCCGGTAAACGTCCAGGTCCACATGGTCGTTGGCGATCACGCTACCAAAGCGCTTGGTGATCCCCCGCATCTGAAGCGCAGGCTGCTGTTCCACGTCGTGCCCTCCCCTAACGAAACAAAAACAGCGGCCGGACCGCCGTCCCGCAAAGAACGGCAGTCCGGTCGAAAAGCTCATGGAATAATGTTTGCCTGGATCCCCTTCATCAGAACGCGCTGTTCAGCAGCTCGATGCCGTCGATCTGCACGTCGAAGTAGGGAGCGGAGCGATACTCGGACTCATGGAAGTAACCGTCGGAAACCACTTCGGTGTCGGGAGTGAAGGCGGCGTCGGTATCCACGTCGGCCAGGTAGCTGGTGAGCGCCTCGCCCTTCACGGTGATGAAGCCCTCGGTAGCGGTATCGAACACCTTCTTGGTGCCGGCTTCAAACTCGGCCTTGGCGGCGGCGATGGCGTCCACGGTGCCGGCAGCGGCAGCCGCTTCGTTCACGTCGGTCAGCACGACGGAGCCGGTGGCGATGGTGCCGGTCCAGTCGGTGGCGATGGGCTCGCCGGCAACCAGCTGGTTGACCAGGTACTCAAAATAGGGAGCCCAGTTGATGCGGGAGGAAACGATGAAGGTGTTGGGGCAGCTTTCCACGGTGGAGCCATTGTAGGAAATGTTGGGAACACCGGCGTTCTCGCGGGCAGTGGGAGCGCCCATGGAGTCAGCGTGCTGGCTGATCAGGTCGGCGCCGGCGGCGATCAGGGCCTCGGCGGCAGCCTTT
>JAFUHB010000275.1 GCA_017469085.1 Clostridia bacterium | reverse complement strand
AGCATTGCCTCATTTCTTGGAGTAGTGAAGGTTTGGTCGCTGACATTATACCAAAAAGGGAGGTCAATGCTCTTTATATTTGAATCTCCCGTAAAATCAAGGATTTTGAACAATAAACAGGTGGTGCATTTGACACTACCCGAGTGACCGGGGAGGTGCAACCATGAAACGAATCATCGCATGGAGCTTGCTGCTGACTGTGCTGCTGACGCCGCTGTCCGTCCTGAGCGAGGACTGGGCGGAGCGGGTGACGCCCGCGTATGATTATCAGGCGCTGACGGTAGGCAACCCGACGCCGCTGGAAGGAAATTTCTTTACCGACATGTGGGGAAACAACACCAGCGACCTGGACGTGCGCCTGCTGCTGCACGGCTATAACCTGATCGTCTGGAACGGCGAGGAGGGCATGTTTGCCGTGAATCCCACCGTGGTCAGCGGCATCGCCGTGGTGGATAACGAAGCGGGAGATCGCACCTATTACCTGAGCCTGTACAGCGACCTACGCTATTCGGACGGCTCCCCCATCACCGCGCGGGATTACGCGTTTTCCTATCTGTTCTGCGCGTCCCCTGTGATTGCAGAATTGGGCGGCAAGCCGCTGCGCGCGGAACATGTGCTGGGCATGATGGAATATGCCGCGGGCGAGAGCGAAGTGCTGACCGGTGTGCGCGTGCTGGACGACCGGCAATTGTCCGTCACGGTGCGGCACGAATACCTGCCCTTCTTCTATGAATTGAGCCTGCTGGACTGCCAGCCTTATCCCATCGCCGCGATCGCGCCAGGCTGCGAGGTGCGCGACGAGGGCGAGGGCGCGTTCATCGAGGGTGAAATGTCCGCCGCGCTGCTGATTCAAACCGTGCTGGATCCGGCTACGGGCTATCTGTCTCACCCCGGGGTGACCAGCGGACCCTACCGCCTGACCTCTTTTGAGGGCGATACGGCGGAATTTGAGATCAACCCCTATTTTAAGGGAGATCAGAACGGCCTGACGCCCATGATCGAGCGCCTGACCCTGACCCGCGCGGACAACACCGATATGGTCGAGCGTTTGCGGAACGGGGAGCTGGGCCTGCTCAATAAGGTCACGCAGGCAGATACCGTGCAGCAGGCCATGGCGCTGAGCACGGAGGAGGACTTCACGGTCGCCAATTATCCGCGGGTGGGCCTGACGCTGATCGCCTTCTGCTGTGAAAAGGCGGGCGTTTCGAGCCAGGCCGTGCGGCAGGCGATCGCTCACTGCCTGGATAAGGACGCCCTGGTGTCCGCCTATGTCGGGAATTACGGCATCCGGGCGGATGGCTACTATGGCCTGGGACAATGGATGTACCAGCTGCTGACGGGCACGGTGGCCTATCCCGTGGAGGAGCCGGAAAGCGCCTCCGCCGCGGCGCAGCAAGCCTATGAGGCGGAGCTGTCGCAGTGGGAAGCGCTGTCGCTGGACACGATCCCGCAATACGCGCTGGATATCGACGAGGCCGAGCGGCTGCTTGCGGCCGACGGCTGGACTTTGGGGGCGGACGGCGTTCGCGTCAAGGAAATCGACGGCACCTCTGTCGCGCTTCGCCTTCAGCTGGCGTACCCCGAGGGCAATCGCATCCGAGAGCTCCTGGAGGAGGACTTTGCCGTTTCCCTTCGTCAGATCGGCATCGAGCTGACCTTTGTTCCCCTGCCCATGGAGGAGGTGCTGGACGTCTTTTATCGCCGCACCGAGCGGGACGTGGATATGATCTATCTGGGCACAAACTTTGACGTGGTGTTTGATCCCTCCGCGCATTTCCAGCCCGGAGAAAACGGAACTCCCACCTGGAATTATACCGAGGCCGCCGATGAGGAGCTGTATGAGCTGGCCGTATCCATGCGCCAGACTGAGCCTGGCGACGTGCTCACGTATTGTCAGCGTTGGCTGATCTTCCAGCAGCGCCTGGCCGAGGTGGAGCCCATCATTCCGATCTATTCCAACGTCTATTTCGACGTCTATCCCCGGATCCTGCATCAATACAACATTGCCGCCAACGCGGCCTGGCCGCAGGCCATCGTGGCCTCTTATCTGAGCGACGCCGAAGAGGCGGAGGACGATTGGGAGGACGGAGAGGACTTCTTCTTCGATTGACACATTGATTACCGCTTTGAGCTACTGAAAAGCGCTGCCCGGATTTTTCCGGGCAGCGCTTTTATATCGCATACACTATATCATGGATTATTGTGGCGAGTCCGTCAGCGCTTCTTTCAGGATACGCAGGTTGCTCCGCATTTTTGTTTCATAGCTGTCCAGGGCGGGCTCTCCGTCGGTGACGGGATCCAGCACGTACACGGGGCTGCCTGTTTCGGCAGCGATGGTCCGGAGCGCGTCCGAATCAATACCGGGCTCGTTGAACAGGGGACAGCCGCCCGCCGCGCGAATGGCCTCGATCACCTGCGCGATCATCCGCGGGGAGGGCGCTTCGTCAGGCTCCACCGTTACGGAGGCCACCACGCGCAGCGCAAGCTCCTCGGCCAGGTATGGGAAGGCCTCATGGAAGGTCACGATGTCCCGCCGGTCGATGTCCGAAAGGCCTGCGATCAGCTCCGCCCGCAGGGCTTGAAGGCGCATTTGATAATCCTCGGCATTTTGGGCGATACGCTCGGCGTCGTCCGGCAGCAGGGCTTGAAGGCCCTCGGACAGATTGCCGACCATTTGGATGGCGTTCCCGACGCTCAGCCAGATGTGCGGGTTGTAAGCGCCGTTTTCCTCCAGCAAAGCAATATCCTGGGAAGCGTCCAGAACGGGCAGATCGCGCATCTCCCGGGTGATCAGGGGCAGGATACTGTCCTCCATTCCCGCCCCATTGATCAGCAAGGCGCTCGCGCCGTCCAGGCTTCGGAGGTCGCCGGTCAGCAGCTGAAAATCATGCAGGCAGCCCGTTCCGGCCGGGGCCAGCGTTTCAAGCCGCACGTCGGGCACATCCCGCAGCAGGTTCTCCGCGAACACCCGGATCGGATAAAAGGAGCACACGATCACCCGCTCCCCGCCCTCGCCCCATGCCGGGGCAGGCAGCAGAAGCAGGCATAGCATCAAGCAAAGAAAAATCTTTTTCATAGGCTGTTCAAAAAGTCGGTCACGCCTGTGATCACCCGTTCTTTTTCAGGGCCGATGGTGACGACGTGGGGAGAGGTTTGTAAGGTCAGGTGATCCTTGCGCGGCGAGGACGCACGGGCCAGGATCAGCGCGGCGCTTTCGGGCCCGATCGCGCGGTCGGCCTGGGACTGCACGCAAAGCAGCGGGCACTGTATTTTGCTCAGGCCCTTCTTGGCCCGGGCGATCAATACGTTCAGGTCGTGGCATTGCCGGACGGGCATCTCGGAATATCCGATATCGTAGGCCTGGTCCAGCAGCGCCCGTTCCTCGGCCTCGTGTTTGGGGATGGTTTTCATGAAGGGGGACAGGACAAGGCCCAGGTGGCTGAACGGATTGGCGGTGCTCATGGGCGCGGAAAGGGAGACGCAGGCACGAACGCCTTCCTCCTCCTCGGCCAAAATCAGCGCAAGGCACCCGCCCATGGAAAGGCCGCCTACGGCCACGCTGTCGTACCGCTGTCGAAGCTCATGATAAGCGTTCCTGGCGTCGCTGAGCCAGTCCTCCGCGGAGCAGGCAAGCATGTCCCAAATATCGGTGCCATGCCCTTTGAGCCGCAGGCCCCGCACGGTATAGCCGGCCTCGGCCAGCGCCTCGCCCAGGGGGCGCATATGCGTGGGGCTTCCCGTGAACCCGTGGATCAGCAATACGGCGTGCCGACCGCGCTCCAGCAGAAAATCGTCGGCCAGCGGAGATAAAAGTGGATATTTCTCAGTCATGTTGATTTCCTGTATTGGTTGATTGCGTTTTTGCCAGCCACCATTCGCCATAGGTAGCCGCGTCATCGGCCGAGCCCGGCCATTCCCGGCTTTGACAACGATACGCCTGGCCTGTGACCAGGTTCAGCAGAACGTCCGGCGTTTGAAGCCGGGCAAGCCAGATTTCCCTGCCCTCCTCGGGTCGTTCAAGGTCCGCCAGATCCAACCCGTCCGGCAGCACCGCATCATCCAGCAGGATCACAAAGCGGTAAGCGGAACGGGCGGAGTGCCAATGGACGCCGTAAACCCATCCTATCACCTCCGGATCGCAGGCGGATAAACGGTCCAGAAAACCGTGCAGGGCAGGGACCGCCTCCCGCAGGCTTGCGCCCTCCTGAAGCCGCAGCCAAAGCGCGACGCCGGAGTCATCGCTCAACCCGTCCGGGCCGACATCCTCAAGAAGCGGGGCGAAGGGATTTTCTACCATGATCAGGGGAGCGGGCGGCGTCAAAAAGGGCAGGGCCCGCACGTCCAGGCACCAGGTCCGGATCGAGGAAGCCTTGGCCCAGGCTTCATCAGGGAGCTCGCCCGTCCATTGGGCGATCGGGGTAAGACATTCCTTTATCCAGGCGATCAGCGTATCTACCGTCAGCCCGTCGCGCATGTCCTTTGGCAGCGTCCATTGTCGGGAGCTGCCCTCCGCATGGCTCTGGCCGCCCTGTGATGCCAGCAGGCAATATAGCTCGGGCTTTCCGTCCTGGATCTGCAGCCGAAGCTCAGTCAGAGCGGGCCGGGCGCTGTGCGGGGCGGACAGATTCTGATACAGAAGGAGGCCGGAAGCCGTCCAGGAGGGGACCGTCTTTTTCAAAGCACGGGGTGGCGAAGAAGGAGCGGCTTCGCCCGGCGTCGGAACCGGGACTGCCTTCTCAGGCTTCGGCTCAATCCCTCGGCTGCGTACTCGGCGCAGCAGACTGTCAATGAATTTCATCAGAAATCCTCAGAAAAGAAAGCGCTGGGGCGGCAAAACGCGCCACAGCGCCAAGCATAAACTTACCGGATCATTCCTCGTCGTCCCCGTCCTCATCCTCTTCCGGGAAGAGAGGCTTGTGGCAGTTGGGGCAAAGGTAATCCTCGTCGAAGTCGAAACGGTCCACGTCGAAGCACATGGTCTCGCCGCAGTAGGGGCAGGTATATTCTACCGTGCGGTCGTCATCCTCATCCTCGGCGTCGAAGTCGGGCTCTTCGTCGTCCTCATCCTCGTCCTCTCCGTAAATGTCTTCCTCTATTTCGGAAAGGTCGTCGTCGATGCTGTCCACATACTCGCTGAGCTCGTCGACCTGGCTGTGCAATTCATCATTGTCCTTTGCCAGCTCGTCCAGCACCTCGAGCATCTTGGAAATCAGCATCCCTTCGCTGGTGGTGACGTCCAGCTTAGCGCCCTCCGCCAGCCCGCGAAGATAGGATACGCGGTCGGTCAAATCACTCATGGGACGGTCCTTTCTGCGCCGTTTAAGCGCGGCTCAGGTATTCGCCGTTGCGGGTGTCGATCTTGATCACATCGCCGATATTGATGAACAGCGGAACCATCAGCTCGTAACCGGTTTCCACCGTGGCGGGCTTCTAGGTGTTGGAGGCGGTGTCGCCCTTGAAGCCGGGCTCGGTCTTGGTGACCTCGAGGTCCACAAAGTTGGGCGCGTCCACGGAGAAGGCCTGGCCCTTGAAATAGCGGATGGTCACGTTCATGTTTTCCTTGACGAACTTGACCGCGTCCTCCACGGCGTCCTTGCCCAGGGGGGTCTGCTCGAAGGTTTCGGGATCCATGAAGTAATACAGATCGCCGTCGTTATACAGGTACTGCATTTCCTTGGTCTCGATAATGGCACGGGGCATCTTGTCGGTGGGGTTGAACGTGCGTTCCACCACAGCGCCGGTCATCACGTTCTTGATCTTGGTGCGGACGAAGGCCGCGCCCTTGCCGGGCTTCACGTGCTGGAAGTCGACGATGTTCCATACGCCGCCATCCCATTCGATGGTAATGCCCTTTTTGAAATCTCCCGCAGTAATCATGCTGATCTCCTCCATTGTTCAGATTGAGTAGTCTTGAGATATTTTCGGTCCGGCTGCGCCGGGCCTCACTTAAGGCCGCCGATCAGAGGATCAGCAGTTCCTTCTGCGCGTAAACCAGCGTTTCAGACGCGTCCTTGCCCACCACGCAGGTGTTCTCGATGCGGACGCCGCCCAGGCCGGGCACATAGATGCCGGGCTCCACGGTCATCGTGACGTTTTCTTCCAGCACATCCTTGCACAGGGGGGATAGGCGCGGATTCTCGTGGATATCGATGCCGACGCTGTGACCCAGGCCGTGTCCGAAATACTGGCCGTATCCGGCGTTCCCGATGATGTCCCGCGCGATCTTGTCAACGTCGCTGCACACGAGGCCCGCGTGCATGGCGTCCTGCGCGGCGCACTGCGCCTCATACACGATGCCATAAATCTTCTTCATTTCGGGATCCGGCTCGCCCAGGCTCACGGTGCGCGTCATATCCGCGCAGTACCCGCCCTTTTTCGCGCCGAAATCCATGGTGATCATATCGCCCTTTTTCAGCTTGCGGGGCCCTGGCACGGCGTGCGGCAGGGAACCGTTGTCGCCGGATGCCACGATGGTGTCGAACGCCAGCCCGTCGCCGCCCAGGCGCAGCATCTCAAACTCCAGCGCGATGCGCACGTCCGTCTCCGTCATACCCTCCTTGATCTGGGGCAGGATATTGGCCAGCGCCCGGCAGGAAATATCACACGCTTCGCGGATCAGCGCGAGCTCGGACGGCTCCTTATACCGACGAACGTATTCGGGCTCGCCGTTCAGCTCGGTAAAGGTGAAGCCGGGCATATCCTTTTTCATCCGCTCGAAGCCGGCTACCGTCACCTTGTCCACCTCGAAACGGACGGCGTGAATGTTTTGCCCGGTCAGCATCTCGGCAGCCAATTGATAGTGGCTCTGGCCGGTCTTGATCTCGCCCACCTCAAAGCCGGGGGCCGTGCGCTGCGCGGCCTCGGTATAGCGCGAATCGGTCACGATCGCGCAGTAATGATCCGCGATCAGAGCAATGCCCTCGCCCGCGTATCCGCTCACATAAAAAATGTTGGATTCCTTGGACAGCAGGATGGCCTCTCCAGGCTGAAGCCCGGCCTTCCCTACGATCCTTTCCGCTCTCGTCATATGCTGAACGCACCCTCTCTGCCGGTGAAAACACCACAGGCACTTATGATTATAACACAGGAAAAAGAACCGCGCCACTACTATTTTGAAGCGACGCCAAAAGTTAAACAAAGTTTTTGCTGATCTGACATCAAAATGATGTATGCCAGGGAAAACCGTCCCAGATCGGACGAGACAAAGAGCGGGCATCCACCCGACTTTGCCAGTAAAGAAATGAGTGAACACAGGCCAGCTATGGAGCAGGGACATAAAAAGCCAAAATAATTAGTACGTGCAATCAGAAGAAGTGAAGCGAGGATTTCAGGGAACGAAGATCCCCAAGAGTATAGAGCTTAAGAGTGACTTGCAAATTCAGAGCTTCGCAGAGTATTTTAAGATCATT
>JAFUHB010000274.1 GCA_017469085.1 Clostridia bacterium | reverse complement strand
GGTCATATACATAGGTCCCGCCGCTCGAGCCGGACAGCGTATAATACCCGTTTTCGGGCGCGATGTCCCGCCGTCCCTGAACGGCCTGAGTGAGCTCGCCGGCGAGCTGGCCGGGCAGGCTGATGGGGGTCACGGCGTTGAGCGCGGCAGTGACCTTCCTTTCCAGCGCCTCATAAGGCCGTTCGGCGTCAAGGATGGCGTTTGCGAGCTTGGCGGCGTTGCCGAATGCGCAGGGGTCGACCGTCCTTTGGGGCAGGGGCGTCGCGGTCGCCTGGGCAGGCTCGCGCGGTTCCTGCCCGCGCGTGACGCCTACGACGAGCCCAACGATCAGTGCCAGGACCAGCGCGGCGATCACGGCGATCAGGACCGCCGGACGCTTGAATTTCTCCAGCATAGATTCGATCCTGCGCCCGATCAGCCGATCTCGGAGCCGGGAGCGACGTCGTCCTGGCTGTCGACGGTCAGCAGGCGGAGCGCGCCGGTTTTTTCATCGAGGGCGGACAGGAGCATCCCCTGGGATTCGGTTCCCATGATCTTGCGCGGAGCGAGGTTGGCCAGCAGCACCAGCTGCTTTCCGACCAGCTTCTCGGGCTCCGGATAGGCCTTGGCGATGCCGGACAGCACGGTGCGCGTTTCGTCTCCCAGGTCGAGGGAGAAACGCAGCAGCTTTTCGCTCTTTTCCACCTTTTCACAGGCCAGCACCTTGGCGGTGCGCAGCTTGATGCGGTCAAAATCGTCGATGCCGATGCAGCCCTCGGGCAGGGACGGCTTCTTTTCTTTTTTCTCAGCCTTCTTTTCTTCTGGCTTAACGGGCTTTGCTTCGGGCTGGGCCTGGCCGCTGAGCTCCTTGAGGTCCTTTTGCACGTCGATGCGGGGGAAGAGCGCTTCGCCCTTGCGCACCTTTAATCCGGCGGGCAGCAGGCCGAAGGTAGACAGGCTGTCCCAGGTCTTGAGCGCATCGTCCTCGACGCCCAGCTGGACGTAGATGCGGTCGGGCGTGCCGGGCATGAAGGGACCCACCAGCACGGCCACAAAGCGCACGCATTCGGCCAGCGTCAGCAGCACGTTGGCCAGACGCTCCTTCTTTTCCGGGTCCTTGCCCAGGATCCAGGGCTGGGTCAGGTCGATGTATTTGTTGCATTCGCCGACCACCTTCCAGACCTCGGTCAGCGCCTGGGAGAACTGGAGCTTATCCATCTGCTCCTCCACCAGGGCGGGCAGGGCGGCGCAGTGCGCCTTGAGCGGCGCGTCCAGGTTTTCGTCCACGGCGTCCGTCCAGGCGGGCAGGGTGCCGTCAAAATATTTTTCCAGCATGGCGACCGTGCGGCTGACCAGGTTGCCGAGGTCGTTGGCCAGGTCGGCGTTCACGCGGGTCAGAAAGGACTCGTTGGTGTAATTGCCGTCGGCGCCGAAGGGCATCTCGCGCATCAGGTAATAGCGCAGCGCGTCTACGCCGTAGCGGGCCACGATGGGGCCAGGATAGACGACGTTGCCCTTGGATTTGCTCATCCGGTCCGCCCCGAACAGCAGCCAGCCGTGGCCGAACACCTGCTTGGGGAGCGGCTGGCCGAGGGCGTGCAGCATGATGGGCCAATAAATCGTGTGGAAGCGCACGATCTCCTTGCCGACCAGGTGGATGTCGGCGGGCCAGTATTTCTGATAAAG
>JAFUHB010000025.1 GCA_017469085.1 Clostridia bacterium | reverse complement strand
TGGGTACAGGTGCAGATGAAGGCGACCGGGGTCTATTACCAGGGCGGCCAATGGGATGAAACGGGGAGCCTGGGCAGCCATACCATGCAGGAGATCGCCTCCTTCATGCAGGCGCGCGGCTATCGGGGACACGGCGGTTATGTGGATCAGCAAGTCGTGAATGAGCTGGCGGATTACCTGGGGAGCAGGCGCAGGCCGGTGTACGCGGGCGGCTTTTATGAATTCATGAATTCCATCATGGACGGCGGTTCGGCGGGCTCCATGACGAAAATCGTCAGCAATCTGCGGGATATGACGCCCCGCGTGACGCTGGGCGCACGCTGGGTGCAGGCCTGCCTGGCCAAGCTGGGCTATTACACCGGCGCGATCGATGGAAAGTACGGCGAGGGCACCGATCGGGCGGTCAAGGCCTTCCAGCGGGCCAACGGCTTTCAGGAGCGGGATTATGTGACGCTGGGCGTGGCCCGCGCCATGCTGGAGGCGTGCTATTACAATGGCTTTGACGTAACGGATTTGCCGTAAGAAAAGAACGGGAGGAATGAAGATGAAAACAAGGCTTGTCGCGATGACTGTCATGGTGATCCTGGCGGTATCCCTTTTGACCCCCGCGCTGGCGGAACCCAACATTGTTCTTGCAAATCCTGACTACAATTACGGTTATACTAGTACGCTGAATACGGATGACGAGCGGGCCTATCAGTATCATTACGCCGCTGAGGTAGTGAATCAGGGCAATGAAATTGCTTTCCTGGATTTCGCTGCGCTTGACCTGCTCCGCTGGAATCCGGAAGACCAGATGATGAATCTGGTTATGGCTTCAGTCGATTATGGTCAGTCGTGGTCCGGCCCGCTTTATCCGGAGGAGCTGAAGCCGGGGGAAACGGGATATCTGATCATGGACTTGACCTGGGCGCCCGATGAGGATTCGATCCAATTTTTGTGGAACGGCGGGGTGCCGGAGCCCTCCCTTTATCTTTTGGACGGTACGACGGACAATACGAATGTCAGGAGAATGAACGTCGTAAACCTGGAGACCGATTTTGGCTTCAGCTGGATCGACGGCAAAATCACCGGGCCTTCCTGGCATCTGCAATTTGACGCGGAGAATCCGAGCTATTGGTGCAGCGACCTGAAGGTGATCGTGGCATTATATGACGAGTACGATCGGCTTCTCCGCGTATTCGTCAAGGATTATGTGGGAGTGACGATCGGGACGGAGAGCACCATGCACTTTAAGATCGATATGAATTTAGAGGACGTTCCGGACCTGAAATGGATTTTTGAATACTATGAAGGTTATCGGGAGATCATGCCGGAGGTGACCGCCCTTGCGGTCCCGGCTTATGCCAAAGTCATCGTATACGGCCATTGATGCCGTGTGAGCAGAAAGGAAGGTTCAACATGAAGAAGAAGCTGTTTTGGTTGCTATTGACCGTATATTTTTGCCTGCTGCCGCTTTGCGCGCTGGCGGCGGGCAATTGCCCCGACCACCCGAAAGCCACGAAAACCAGAGTTTATACCGGCTCGGTCAAATTCAGCGTGGTCAAACACACGGATGGGTTTGAATATGTCTGCTCCGTTTGCGGACGGGATCTGGGGCCTGCTGGATATGACTGGCACCGCTTCAGCGGCGACAGCTGCTCTGTTTGCGGTTATCAGCGGCCCTCCCGGGAGCAGCTGAAGGGGGACGCCGCGGTGAAGGCTATGGATGAGGAGGGCACGGGCGATCCTTATGTGACCGGCCGGGAGTGCTGGACGCTGTATTCGGGCGCCGTGTATTCCGGCGTGGGCGGCGGCGCTCAGGTGACCTCCTACAATGAGCATACGAACTTTTATATCACCGCGTATGAATGGGCGGACGCCTCCTCCGTATGGCTGCGGGTGCGGAAGGCCAGCGGCGGTGCGGAATTGGGCTGGATCCCGGCTTCCGACGCGCATATCGCGGACAAGCCCGTGTCAAAGCCAACGCCCGCCAAATGCAGGATCATGACCAGCAGCGGCAGGGTCCGCGCTGATGCCGGCCAGGAATATGCCTATATCGAAACCGTTCATTACGGGGAAGTGTATACCGTGCTGGATGCCAAGGAGGCCTCCAACGGCGTGACATGGTATAAGCTGCGCGTCGGCGGCCGCGAGGGGTGGATCTCTTCGGGCCTGGTCGATGAGATTTATTGATGAAAGCTATTCAACACAAAAACTGCCGCTGCGACATGGAAATCGCAGCGGCAGTTTTTGAACAGAGCGATCGGGTTATGCCATTTCCTCGCTCATCTTCCGTCCGCCGAGGATATGGAAGTGCAGATGCTGGACGGATTGGCAGGCGTCGGGCCCGCAGTTGGAAATCAGGCGGTAGCCGCTCTGGGCGATCCCCTCGCGGGCGGCAATTTGGGGCACGGCGCGCAGTAGGGCACTCAGATCGGGATCCTCCAGGCTGAACAGGCCGTTGAGGCCGTCGATATGGGCTTTGGGGATCAGCACCACGTGTACGGGGGCCTGCGGGTTGATATCCCGGAAGGCATAGCAGCGGTCATCCTCATACACCTTGGTGGAAGGGATCTTACCGACGGCAATTTTGCAGAACAGGCAATCAGACATAATGGCACCTCTTTCCTTGTAGGTAAAAATTGGAATAGGAACACTCTTTTCCAATATGGGGTACGGAAAAGGAGAATGTCTATCGGGCGCTTCGCTTTTCCGTGACGATCTCGCCCAGGAACATTCCCTCCCGATAGTCGGTCAGGCGGACGTCGACGATTTCGCCCGGCAGGCCGCCGGGCACCAGCGTATCGGCGTATTCCGGGGTATAGCCGCGCGGGATGCCGCCCTCCTCGTCCTCGATCAGGACAGGCCGTATCCGGCCCAGCTGGGTCTGTGCCCATTGCAGGGCCGTTTCCCGCCCGATCGCGATCAGCGCGCGGGCGCGCTCCTCACGGATTTTCTTCGGTACCTGATCTGGCAGGGACGCGGCCTTGGTACCCTGGCGCGCGCTGTACGGGAACACATGGACGCGGGCAAAGCCGATCCGTCGCAGGAAGGCAGCGGTTTCCTCAAATTTGGCCTCTGTTTCGCCGGGAAAGCCGGCGATCACATCGGTGGTGATGGCGCAGCCGGGGAAAGCTTCGCGCAGCAGCTCACAGGAGCGGGCGAATTCCTCCGTGGTGTAGCGGCGCCGCATGGCCCGGAGGATCGGATCGGAGCCGGATTGCAGCGCCAGATGGAACTGCGGGCAGACCGACGGAATATTTTTCAGACATTCGGCAAAGGCGCGCGTGGCGATCACCGGCTCCAGCGAGCCGAGACGCAGCCGCCTAATGCCGGGCACATCAGCGGCCCGGATGCCGTCGATCAGGCCGATATCCTGCAAATCGCGGCCATAGCTGGTCAGGTGGATGCCGGTCAGCACCAATTCCTGATATCCGGCGGCGGCCAGGCGCAGCGCCTCCGCCCGGATGTCCGCAGGCTCCCGCGAGCGGATGCCGCCGCGCACGGCGGGGATGATGCAGTAGCTGCACCAGCGGTCGCAGCCATCCTGGATCTTGACGACGGCGCGGGTGCGCTCAAAGTCGCCGGAAACGGTCAGACGCTCGAAGGATGCGCGGCGGACGTCGTCAACGACGGCCACGCGGGCGTTTTCCCGCTGCGCCTTTTCCAGCAGCTCGACGACCTCGCCGCGGTGGGCAGCGCCCAGTACCAATCGCGCGCCGGTTGAAAGCAGGTGTTCGCCGTCCCGCTGGGCCAGGCACCCGGCAATCACCACGTCGGCGGCGGGATTCTGCCTGAGAGCGCGGCGCACGGCGTTCAGGGATTTTCGGTCGCCGGTACCGGTCACGGTGCAGGTGTTGACCACATAAACGTCGGCCGTTTCCTCGAAGGGGCGCACCTCATAACCGGCCTGCTCAAAGCGTTCGCGCATGGCCTGCGTATCATACTGGTTGACCTTGCAGCCCAGCGTGTGAAAAGCGACGGATGGCATAAGGCTTTACGCGTAATCCCCTTTCTCGTACAGCAGCATGATGAGGGCGGCCAGGCCGGCGGTTTCGGTGCGGAAGATGCGGGGACCCAGCGTCACAGGGACGGCTCCGATCGCCCGGAGCGGAGCCAGCTCCTCTGCGCTCATGCCTCCCTCCGGGCCAATCACGACCGCAACGTCCCGGGCGTCCGGATGCGCAGATAGCGCGTCTTTGAGGGGGAGCGTCCTCTCTTCTTCCCAGGGAACGAGGATCAGCGGATGCCGGGCAAGCCGGTCGGGCAATTGCCCGGCGCTGATCGGCGTTTCGATGCGCGGGATATGCGTCCGGCCCGATTGCTTGGCGGCCTCGAGCGCGATGCGCTGCCAGCGCTCCGCCTTGCGCGCTCCGTCCTTTTCCGTGTAGCGCGCCACGCAGCGCTCCATGGCGACCGGCACGACGGCGTGTACGCCCGCCTCGGTGACCTTCTGGGCGATAAAATCCATCTTATCCCCCTTGGGGAGCCCCTGATACAGCGTGACGCGGGTCCTTGGCTCCGGGGAGGGGAGCGCCTGAAGGAGCTCGGCGGTCGCCGTTTCGCCCGCGGTGAGGAGACGGGCGGCGTAGAGCTGCTCCTGCCAGACGACCTGGATCGGGTCGCCTGGCTTCAGGCGGAGCACCCGCACGGCGTGCTTGGCCTCGTCCGGAGACAGATGAGCGGTCGCGCCCTCCGCGCGCTCGGCAAAAAAACGATGCATCTTAACTTCTCCGGGCCGCGAAGGCCACCCAATCGCCCTTGTGCAGGATCTCCAGGATCTCATAGCCGGCGGCGGAGAGCGCCGCATGCACGTCCTCCTCGGCTTCGGCGATGATGCCGCTGCAAACGAACAGCCCGCCCGGCGTCAGGTGCTTTGTCAGCGGAGCGGCCAGCATGCAGATGACCGGAGCCAGGATATTGGCGGCGGCGAAATCAAAGGTTTCGTGCAGGCCCTGCAAAAGGTCGCCCTCCCGCACGGTCACGACGTTCTGCAGGCGGTTGTTCGCCACGTTTTCCTGGGCTACGCGCACGGCGTCCGGATCGATATCCACAGCCAGCACGTCCTTTGCGCCCAGCAGGGCGGCGGCGATCGCCAGGATGCCGGAGCCGGTGCCGACGTCCAACAGGCGGCCGCCCCGGTAATACTTTTCGATCAGGGAAATGCACAGCGCGGTCGTTTCATGTGTGCCGGTGCCAAAGGCCATGCCGGGATCGATCTCGATGATCAGGTCGTCGGGCCGGCCCTCCCAGGTTTCCCAGGTGGGCTTGACCACCAGGCGTTCGCCAACGCGAAAGGGCTTGAAATACTGCTTCCAGTTTTCGGCCCAGTCCTCCTCGCGGATGGCGTCCGTCTCCAGCGTCAGGAGGCCCAGGCTGCCAGCCGGGTCCGCCGCCTTGATGCGGGCCAGCGTGCTGCGGATGCCCTCGAGCGCGGTCACCGATTCTTCGACCGGGAACCAGGCCTTGACTTTGACGTCCGCGGGAGCCTGCTC
>JAFUHB010000273.1 GCA_017469085.1 Clostridia bacterium | reverse complement strand
CAATTAGCTTGGCGCTTGATTTGAAATGATAATAGCGCACGATTTGCGCTATTAAATGGAGCGGGTGATGGGAATCGAACCCACGTAGCCAGCTTGGGAAGCTGGAGCTCTACCATTGAGCTACACCCGCATGCTGTTATTGTAGCCAATCCTATTCTTTTTGTCAAGCTTTCCCCGAATTTTCATCAGGATTTTTCAGAGAATGATTTTGCTGATAAACCGATCATTTTTGATAAAATTCAGATAAACATCTTGCGATCAGGGCATAAACGTGAGATAATAAAATGAAATCTTTCTAAAGGAGAGAAAGCTATGTCTGAGAAATTTATCGTTGAAACCTCCGCCCGCCACGTGCATGTGACCCAAGCCGACCTGGAAAAGCTGTTCGGTGAAGGATACGAGTTGCACGTCAAGAAAATGCTTTCGCAGCCGGGGCAGTATGCCTCTGAGGAACGCGTTGATGTGGTTGGCCCCAAGCGCACGCTGACCGGCGTTTCGATCCTGGGTCCGGTCCGCAAGGAAACGCAGGTCGAGCTTTCCCTGACGGACGCGCGTTCGATCGGCGTTGCGGTGCCGATCCGCGAATCCGGTGATCTGGAGGGCTCCGGCGCCTGCAAGCTGGTCGGCCCCAAGGGCGAGGTCGAGCTGGATCACGGCGTGATTGCGGCCAAACGGCATATTCATATGACGCCCGCCGACGCTGAAAAATATGACGTTCAGGATAAGGATGTTGTTTCCGTTAAAATCGATACGGACGGCCGTAGCCTGATTTTCGGCGATGTTGTCGTCCGTGTCAGCGATTCCTATGCGCTGGCCATGCACATCGATACCGATGAAAGCAACGCCGCGTCTGCCGGTCGCGACACCGTCGGTGAGATCGTTAAGTAATTGGGAGGCAGACATGAAAATCCTGATTGTAAACGCCGGAAGCTCGTCCCTCAAGTATCAGCTGATCGATATGGCAGACGAGTCCACCATCGCAAAGGGACTTGTGGAAAAAATCGGCCTTGAAAATGGAAAGCTCAAGCACAAGGGAAACGGCAAGGAATTCGTGGTTGAAAAGAAAATCGATAACCACGTGATTGCGACGCAGATGATGCTGGAAGCTTTGACGGACGCCGAGCATGGCGTGGTCAAGTCGATGGATGAAATCGGCGCAGTGGACCACCGCGTGCTGCATGGCGGCGCAAAATTCACCGAATCCGTGATCGTGAATCCCGAAGTGGAGGCGGCGATCGAAGAAAATATCCCGCTGGGTCCCCTTCATAACCCGGCGAACCTTGCCGGCATCCGCGCCTGCCGTGAGGTAATGCCCAATACGCCGATGGTCGCGGTATTTGATACCGCGTTCCACATGACGATGCCGCCCAAGGCGTACCGTTATGGCGTTCCCAAGGATTACTATACGAGGCTGAAGGTTCGGCGCTACGGCTTCCACGGCACCTCGCACCGTTATGTCGCCGCTCGGATCCCCGAGTATCTTGGCAAGAAGCCGGAGAAGCTCCGCATTATCAACTGCCATCTTGGCAACGGCTCCTCGGTTTGCGCGATCAACGCCGGCAAGTGCGTTGATACTTCCATGGGCATCACGCCGCTGGAGGGCCTGCTGATGGGCACTCGCTGCGGCAGCATGGACCCTGCGGTTGTGCAATATATCTGCAACCAGGATCATATCGATGTCAATCAAATGCTGGAAATCTGCAATAAAAAGAGCGGACTTCTCGGTATCTCCGGCGTCAGCAGTGATATGCGCGAGGTTTGGGCGGCCGCAAAGGCGGGTAACGAGGACGCGCAGACGGCGATCGATATGCTTGCCGAGGGTGTTCGCAAATATATCGGCGCTTATGCCGCTGTGATGAACGGTGTGGACGTCATTTCCTTTACCGCCGGGATCGGCGAGAATGACGCCGAGCTCCGCGCTAGGATACTCACCGGGTTTGAATATCTGGGCGCGAAGATGGATTATGAAAAGAACGCTGTGACTCGCGGCATTGAGGCTGATGTCAGCGCGGCGGATAGCAAGGTCAAGATCCTCGTGATCCCCACGAACGAGGAGTTGGCCATCGCCCGCGATACGCTGCAGCTCGTAACCAACGCTTGATTTGCATTGTGCCCTGCGTATCCCATTATTGGGGTGCGCAGGGCACGGCGCATCATTGGATGAGGAACGCTCGGTTTTGAATTTTCTTTCCTTTTTTGCCCGAAACGCCTCTTTCAGCAACGATCAGATTGATGTCAGATTGACCTCGCAGGATATTACCAGCCAGGAATGTGGGATCGACGACGGATATCTGTTTTACATTTATCGCCGTCATGGGCTGAAGAAGATCGGGTATGTTTCTTTGCGATTGGGGGAAAGCCCATCCCTCTATTATTTAGGGCATATCGGCTATCGAATCGATGAGCCCTACCGTGGAAACGGTTATGCGCGGCAGGCATGCGAATTGATCAAGCCGTTTGCGCGCGAGCTTGGGCTGTTGAGTGTTGTCATTACTACAGACACCGATAACATGGCTTCCCGAAAAACATGTGAGCGCCTGGGCTGCGCGCTGGAGGCGATCGTCCCGGTTCCGCCTGAATATCAGCCGCTATGCTCGGGCTCTCAATATAAGTGCCGTTATATCTGGCGAATCTTGGCTGAACAGGGAGATTGAGCAATTGCAGCTGACATTGAACGACGCATCTTGGTACGTGGAAGAATGGGGGATGGGCGAACCTCAGGTCCTGATGCTGCATGGCTGGGGATGCGACCATACTTTTTTTCGACCCATTGCCCAGGAGCTTTCCCGGGATCGACGCGTGCTTGTGCCGGATTTTCCGGCGCACGGTTCCTCCGAAAAGCCGCCCAGGCCCTGGAACGTCGGTGATTTTGAACAAGGCGTCGCAGAACTGATTCGGACGCAAATGCATGCGCCTGTCGATATCGTCGCCCATTCCTTCGGTGTGCGCGTAGCCATTAAGCTTTCAGCCGAGCATCCCGATCTTGTTCATCGCATGGTCCTGACCGGCGCGGCGGGTATCCGTAAACCATTGACTGATGAACAGAAGAAAAAAAGCGAGGCATTTCAAAGAAAAAAACGGTTCTATGATCGATTGGCCTCGGTGCCATTTTTGAGTAAGCCGGCGGCACATTATAAAGAGGCGCTGATCCAGAGGCACGGATCTCCCGATTATTTAGCCTTGGATGAAGAAATGCGGAAAACATTTGTCAAGGTGATCAATGAAGATTTGACCGAGCTACTGCCTGCGATACAAGCTTCCACTCTTCTGGTTTTTGGCGAGCAAGACACAGAAACGCCCCTTTGGATGGGACAAAAGATGGAAGCCCTGATTCCGGATGCAGGACTCGTTGTGTTTGAAAATGACGATCATTTCGCCTTTTTGCATCAATGGGAGCGTTTTAATACCATTGTGCGAACATTCTTTCAATAAAATCGGTATCTGACGAATGATAGAAAACAAATTTTTCATGGTTCTGATTTACATCATCACGGTCGCCGCCAGCATCACGCTGTCCGCGCGCCTGCTTCTGCATTATTTTCAACTGGAAAGCTATCAGTTCAGGGGCTATTTTCTTACGCTCCGCCGCCAATGGCATAAGGCTTTTGCGCCGGGTATG
This sequence comes from Clostridia bacterium, assembly GCA_017469085.1. Classification (GTDB taxonomy): domain Bacteria; phylum Bacillota; class Clostridia; order Christensenellales; family Aristaeellaceae; genus UBA4246. The sequence goes on along the minus strand of JAFUHB010000273.1, from coordinate 1,879 downwards.
CTGTTAGCGATCGTTTTTATCGTATGTCAGGCCATCATCTGGCGGCTTGACAAGTCTGGCAACCATCCATGGCTGTGGTTCATTGCGGACGCGGTCGTACTTGCGACAGCGTGGCTTTTGAACCGAATTGAAAAAAAGCAACCGCAGAAAAAGAAATTTGTTATGACCGCGCGCGTCAAACGGCTGTACGTGGCGCTTGCGATCGCCTCCGCGTTATGCGCGGTGTGCGCGGCACTCTGGGCAGTCGGTTTGTCAACAAAGTTCTCTGGTCCCCAGGCGATTGGCGTGATGCTGATCCTGACGCTCCCGTTCCTGCTGATGCCCTTGATCGTTGCGTTGTCCGGCGTGCTGGCGCTTCCGGTCGAGCGGTTGATTTTTCGGTTATATTTTCGGGACGCGGAAAAAAAGCTGATGGCAAACGACCGGCTGATCCGGATCGGCATCACAGGCAGCTATGGGAAAACAAGCACAAAATTTGTGCTGGCTAACATCTTGGCGCAGAAGTATAATGTACTTGCCACGCCGGCCAGCTTCAACACGCCGATGGGCCTGACCCGTGTGATCCGCGAACGCCTTTTGCCCTCCCACCAGGTATTTATCGGTGAAATGGGTGCGCGGCATGTCGGTGAGATCAAGGAGCTCTGTTCCCTCGTTCATCCGACCATCGGCATCCTGACCAGCGTAGGGCCACAGCATTTGGATACCTTTGGTTCGATCGAGCGAATCAAAAAAACCAAGTACGAGCTGATCGACGCGCTTCCAAACGATGGCATGGCTTTTTTTGCGAATGATGACGGTATCGTTACAGCATTGTATGAAGCGACCGATAAACCCAAGCAATTGATCGGAAAAGCGGGCTCTGACGCCTGGGCGGAGGATGTCGCGGTCAATTCAAACGGAAGCAGCTTTACGCTATGCTTCCGTGACGGCGAAAAAATTTTCTGCCAAACTCGGCTGCTTGGGAAGCATAATATCGCGAATATTGTTTGCGGCGCGGCGGTTGCCAGATATCTCGGCTTGTCGCTCAGACAGATAGAACAGGGCATTCTGACGCTGACGCCCATTGAGCATCGGCTTCAAATCGTTTCCTCGGTCGGTAACGTGACAGTGATCGACGATGCTTTTAATACCAACCCGACTTCCTCCAAAGAAGCGCTGCATGTTCTTTCCATGTTTCCCAAACGTCGTATCATTGTTACGCCGGGTATGGTGGAGCTCGGCGAACAGGAAGCTGAGTATAATCGGGAATTCGGACAGCACATGGCAGGCTGCGTCGATATCGCCATCCTGGTTGGCAAGCGGCACACCGAACCGATCCGCGAGGGATTGCTCGATCAGCATTTTGAGCCGTCGAACATTTTCGTCTGTTCATCGCTGGAGGAGGCCATCGCTCAGGTGAGGGCTTTGGCTCGTCCCGGCGACACGGTCATGTACGAAAACGACCTGCCGGATCATTATAACGATCCTTGAGGAGAAAAGATGTCTGTATTACAGCAAACCAACCCGGGAGATTCCAAACGGACGCAGCCGCATCTTGAGTGGTTTCTCCTGGTAATCAGTTATCTGCTGGCCGTGATAGGCGTGGCCAGTATCGCGGTGGCGACGTTTGACCCGGATAAGGGGACGGACCTGTCGCTGCTGAATTATATCGTCAATTCCAATACGGCGTCCTGGCAGTCCATTTTTATTCTTGCCTCGCTCATTGTCGTATTTGTCGTCATTGCGATCCCTATTGATTTTTATCGTTCGAGGGCCAGGCTGATCTATTGGGCGGTTCTTTTGCTGCTGTTGTTTACTCTGGCAGCCGCAACGGCCATTTCGGGCGTGAGTGCCTGGCTGCGCGTGGGCTGGGGACGTACCATACAACCTTGCGAGTTTG
>JAFUHB010000272.1 GCA_017469085.1 Clostridia bacterium | reverse complement strand
GGCTTTATTTGATTACCCTTTTTCACCGTTTTGAGCATTAATTTGCCTGCTTTTTTGTCTTCTCTTAATTTTACTGCTGCCTTTTCTTCCAGTAACTGCAACTTCTTTTTCTATTGTTGCATTTACTTTGAGAATTTACGCGCAATTTACACATGTTAAGCGGGGCGGGCCATGTTTTTGACAATTTTGAAGCGAACGCTGCGCCGAGGTAGTTGTCGGGTCAAGTCAGGTGACTGGCAAAAACGTTGGGAAAATTGGCAACTTATCCGGATTTATTTCTTTGGGCTCGAATGAGTCATATGTTATAATCATAGCGTCCAATGTACAATGATGCCCTTGATCCGTCGGCAAGGAAAAGGCTTTCAAATTTTAGTAAGGGATGTCAGGCCAAGCAGAATGAGCATGGATATTCTATTGTGTCCCAAGACCGTCTATCAGTTCCTGAGCGGCCGTCTGGACGGCGGGCGGCTGGAGGTATTGCCCGGTTTTCAGGCAAAGGAGCTGACGCTGATCCGTTTCTGGCGCCGGATCCTGGCGCCGATCATGGATGAAAAAACGGAGGCGGAGTTCTTTTCGACAGACGATAAGCGTTCCCGCAGCCTGAGCAATATCATGAACCGAACGGGCTCCGCCGGCGCCCGCTCCACGCTGTTTCAGCTGTTCAGCCGTGAGATGGACAATGATCGTCTGCTGCGGCTGGCGGTGTCATTCATGCAATTCCTGTCGGAGTTTGACGTCGATTGCGTGATCCGGTCAGAGGAACTGAGCGCTCTGATCGCCCGATGCCTGGCCGGTGATGCGGCGATTCCATCCGGGGTCAGGGAGCATCTTCAAGCCCTCGTTCGGGAGGATGGGCCGACAAGCGCGCGATCCTCCCAGCGTTACCTGTTCGATATAGCGGTTCAGCTCAGCTGGCTGACGATTTACGCCTATTTAGGGAAAAGCATGGGGAGCGGCCGAATCGCCCGCCTGACCCAGGATCCTCTGTGCGCCGCGGATTACATGTGGCTCCGCTATCAGAACGTCACCTTTGGCCGTTTTGTGCCCCGGGTACTGACCAAAGGCCGCTGTGCGCTGAACAGCCAGGGCCTGCCCAGAGAGCGCTTTATCGATGAGCAGGGGCGGCTGGCGGCGCTGATGTCAGCCCTGCGCGGCAACCATAAGGTGTTGGTCTGCGGCGTGGGAGGCATCGGCAAGACGGAGTTGGTCCGCCAGGCAATGGCCGAATGTGAGCGGGAAGCTCTGTATGCGCGTGTTGCCTTTGTGCAGGGCGGAGCAACCCTGACGGGCAATCTGCTGGACGCTCTGTTCATTGCTCAGGATCATTCCGCCAAGGATCCGTGGGAGGACATCCGGGAGCTGCTGGATCGTCCTGGCCAAGGCGCCGCCCTGCTGTTGGTGGACCATCTTGACGTGGCTACGGAGGAAGAAGTGGACGCGCTTTCGGCGCTGCAATGCGATGTGATCGTTACGTCGCGCCTGCGCGAGCTGCCGGGGTTCTATGCCAACCCTGTGCCGGCCCTGGAGGACGGGGAGGCGCGGAAGCTGCTCGAAGCGACGGCGGAAATGCCTTTTTCCGATCCGGCGGAGGCGTTCGCGCAGCTGAATGGCCTGGCGGGGGGCCTCCCGCTGGCGCTGGGCCTCCTGGGCAGGATCTGTTCGATGCGGGGGATGACGGTTGCCGAGCTATTGCGGGAAATTCGCCGAACGGGGATCACGAACCTCAAGATCAGCAGATACGGCAAAGAGGAATATCTTGGAGAGCTGTTCGACAAGCTGTTTCTGGTCAATAGCCTGGAGGAGGATTCTGTTCGGCTGCTCGCGCTGTTGTCAACGCTTTCGGGCCTTCCCCGTCAGCCGCGGGAGCTTGCCCCGCTGACGCGGGACATCATCGGCGCGGAGGCGGATTTGGCCGCCAGGCTCTATACGCTTGCCCAGTCAGGATGGCTGGAGCATGAGCCGGCCGGCTATCGGATGCAGCCCATCGTGGCGAACACGCTGCTTCCTCGCTGCGGGTCCATATCTCAATATCCGAGGCTCGGGGAGAGATTGACCGTATTATTTGGAGGATATGAATCGTCCGGACAGCCCGACACGCAATCCGGGCTTGAAATGCTGCTCCATTTTATCAAGGCCGGCTGGGAAGGGGCGGGACGCCTGCTGCCGATGGCGCTGAACGTTGCCTTCATGCAAGACGACTGGGAAGCGCTGCGAGAGCTGGTTGCATGCGGCGAGGCGTGCGCTTCTTTCGGGGAGCTACCGGATCAAGCGGTGATCCTGGCTGCATATCAGGTGATCCTGGCCGACCATGATGGGGATAGCGCGGGGAAGCAAGCGGCGCTTGCCCGCGTCGTCCATGCGCAGCCTGGCGTGTCGAGGGCAGCGCTGCGAAGCATGATCAACGTTGCCTACGTCCTCTCGGATCGTCCGAGTATGACCGCGCTGAACGAGCGGCTGCGCGAGCTTTTGCCTTCGTGCGGTCAGTCGGGCGACGCGGCGGCGGGAGAAGCGGTGCTGGCGTTGGGGGAGCTGGAGCAGACGTTTGATCTTGCGTCAGCCGCCCGGCATACGGCGAGCGCGCTTCGGCTGGTTGAAGCCTTGCCCGTCGCCAGTCGGGAAATATTGACGCACGTTCATTTTATGGCCGGAACGGTGGCTTATGCTTCGCAGGAGCTTACGGAGGCGAAGGTGCACTTTCAGGCGGCGGTCGAGGCCGCCAGCCAGGAATACGCGCTGGTCCATGGACGGGACCTGGAGGGGGCCTGCTATTATCTGGGCTGTTTGGCGGCCTTTGAGGGGGACCGGGAGACGGCGGACCGGTACTTCCGGCGGTATTTATCGGTGCCGGTTCGGGAGATGACCTTCGTGAACCTCAATGACGTTGTCAAGGCGCAAAGCATGGCGACGGCCTATCATATGATGCGGGATTATTCGGACGCCTTAGAGGCGAATACCTTGGTCCTTCGGGCGTATCGGCGATTGATCAGCGGAAATCCGTATGATCTTGCGGCCATTTGGCGGCTGCGGGGCATGATCTACTATGATATGGGCAAGCTCTCCAGCGCGCTTTCCTTCTTCCAGCGCATGCGGCAATGCCTGAAGGGAATGGTGGAGGAGGATCACCGCCGGGTGGTTGAGGCCGACATGTGGATCGCCCGGATCTATTTGGCCCAGGGAAAAAGAAAGGAGGCGTTGGCCGAGGCAAAGAAGGCGGAGGCCAGGATCGGCAGGGTGGAAGCGGACAACCCGATCCGGAAAGAATTTCAGCGGCTGATAGAACAGCTGCGCTCAAGCGAACAAGGGGGAGAAGGATGAAGCAAAAAAAGGTTTTTGCGCTGCTGATCGCGCTGTCGCTGCTATATGCTGCGGCAATTGCCGATGTGCCGGCAACGCTCAATCAGCGGATGGCGACGCGATCGGGGCCCGGCACGCGATATACGGAGGAGCTGGGTACGCTGCCGTCCAGTACGCAGATCTCGGTCATCAGCAAGGTAGAGACACACGGTACGATCTGGTGCCAGGTGGAGTTCTGGGGACGGGACGGACGGCTGTATCGGGCGTATACGGGCCGCAAGCGCATTGATTGTAACGAGAGCATCCCGTGGGAGCGGGAGGCCTACGCGGACGCGTATTTGACGGCGTCCAGCGTGGTTTATTACGGCCCCGGATATCATTACGCCTCGCGGTCAGGCATCCTGGACAGAGGCACGGAGGTCGCGCTGTACGATTATGAGAACGGCTTTGGCTGGATCGAGTATCAGCAAAGCGGCCAGTGGATCCGCGGTTATGTGCCGGGCGAAAACGTGAGCACCTGGCGGGAGACGGAGTGGGAATATGAAGCGCCCGACGAGCCCTGGCAGGAAAGCGGCTGGCAGGAGCCTCAGCCAGGCGTCTCTGGCTGGAGCAATGGCGGCTATGATGGCGGCGGTCAGGCGCCGGCGGGGAACAGCTATCACCAGAACAGCGGCTATTCACGCGATTTGTACGCGCCATATGAGATCGGCGTTCCGGAGCTTTACGGCCAGGTATACCGTAAGGATGACATGAATCTGGTCATCTATTGGGTACAGGTGCAG
>JAFUHB010000271.1 GCA_017469085.1 Clostridia bacterium | reverse complement strand
GGCGCCATAGCCAAGTGGTAAGGCGAAGGTCTGCAAAACCTTTATGCCCCGGTCCGAATCCGGGTGGCGCCTCCAATATATCAGGCCAATCTGATGCGGTAAAGCCCAGTCGTCCGACTGGGCTTTGCTGTATTCACCTGCACAAGAATGGCTTCAGATCCTTCCCAACAGCGTTTTTAATTCGTCCAGCTTACTGATCCGATGGTCGACGCGGTCGTCGGGCTGCGCATGCCCGCTTGTGTCCAGCAGGCAAGTGACCATGCCGGCGTTTCGGCCGCCGGCCATATCGGAGGTCAGGCTGTCGCCCACCATGATCACTTCGCCAGGCAGCACCGGGCCGGAATGGCCGGGCATAAGGGAAGCGTTCAGGCGCCGCATGGCGGTATCGAAGAAGGCCGGGGTAGGCTTTTGCGCGCCGATTTCCTCGGAAATAAACAGGTGCCGAAAGTAAGGAAGCCATCCGGCGATCGTCAGACGCGTTTCCTGCTGCGCGTAGGGGCCGTTGCTGGCCGCGCAAAGGATATAGCGCTCTGCTAGCCAGGGGACGAGGTCTTCCGCTCCTTCGACGGGAATGGCGCTGTGCAGCAGGGCATCTTTGAAATAATGCTCAAAGGCGCGGCCATCGCCCGTGAAGCCGAGCTCGTCAAAGATGACGGGCCAGCGCAGGTCCAGGAGGTCGGCGCGGGTGATTTCGCCGCGCTCGATGCGCTCCCAAAGCCGGGCGTTCACCTGATGGAATACAGGATACATGCGTTCCTCATAGGCGGGCAAGCCGAAGCGCGCGAAGCCATCCCGCATCGTTTGGCGCACGAAGGCCTGAAAATCCAGCAAAGTATCGTCGATATCCATGAAAACGGCCTTGATCATGCGTTTCCTCCCAAAGTATTGTTCGGAGCCTATCATACCGGACCGCCTGCCAAAATGCAATGGCCGGGGCGGCATGCCTAAACTTAAGAAAGAGAAATTTGTTTTACATTCGTTTTTGGAAGGATTTTGTCGGCTGCATATAGAATTAACCATTTTGGCGAAGTATGTTTGGACGCGGAGGAGCGGCATGGCGGAGCAATCGGGACAGAGCAGGGGATACGAGCGGCGGCGGCCGGAAGCGGAATGCCGCCTGATTGTGCTGCTGCTGCTCAAGACGTTGGGCCCGGTATCGGATGCGGCGCTGCTTAAATTCTGCGCGGATGCGGATAGTCTGGCCTATTTTGAGCTGATGCCCGCCTTGTCCCGCCTGTGCCGGGAGGGGCAAGCCGTGCGCACGGAGGAGGATACTGCCTGGCGTTATGCGCTGACTGAGGCTGGGGAGGAAACGCTCGATATGTTTGCCGCCCGCATCCCGGCCAGCGACCGGGAGCGTATCGAAGCCTTGGCGCCCGCCTGGCGTGAAAAGCTGCGCAAGCAGCGCTCCTTTGTCAGCGAAATGAAGCAGACCGAGCGCGGCGATTATCAGGTGACGATGCGGCTGTCCGATCATGATATGGATATCCTGGAGCTCAGGGCGTTGGTCGCTTCCTCGGATCTGGCGGCCAAGATGACTCGCGGCTGGGAAACTGCCGGAGAAGGGGTATATGAGGCCGTTCTTTCCCTGCTTCGGCGGGGGGAAACCGCATGAGCGCGTTTGCCGTGCTGGTATGCGGTGGCAGCGGTACCCGGATGGGCGGCGCGGGCAATAAAACGCTGATCCCGATCGGAGGGATCCCCGCTTGCGTGTGCGCGGCCCGGACGTTATTGCGTGTTCTCGACGGGCTGGTCGTCGTCGTCAGGGCGGGGGAGGAGCCGATTTTTTCTCAATGCTTTGCGGAGAATGGGGTACATCCTCTTGCGATCGTGCCCGGCGGTGAAAACCGACAGGCCTCCGTTTACGCCGGTTTACGGGCTTTGCCTGCCGATTGCGATACCGTGCTTGTGCATGACGGTGCGCGGCCGTTGGTCCGCGAGGAGGTCGCGCGGGATGTATTGAACCGTGCGAGAGCTTCCGGAGCGGCGATTGCGGCGATGCGCGTGCGGGACACGGTCAAGCAGGGAGATCAGGACGGTAAGATCGTCGGGACGCCCGATCGCTCCGCGCTTTGGCAGGCGCAGACCCCGCAGGGCTTTCAAAAGGATCTGCTGATTCGTGCGCATGAGACGGCCCGGGACGCGCTGACGGACGACGCGGCGCTGGTTGAGGCGCTGGGCGTTCCCGTTTACCTGGTGGAAAGCGGCCCGGAGAACATCAAGCTGACGAGCCCGGAGGACGTAGCCATGGCCGACGCGCTGACAGATATCCCTTTCCGAGTGGGCTCTGGTTATGACGCCCATCGTTTGGTATCGGGGCGGGCGCTGATCCTGTGCGGGGTGGAGATCCCCTATGAGAAGGGCCTGCTCGGACATTCGGACGCCGACGTGGCGCTGCACGCGCTGTGCGACGCTTTGCTTGGAGCGGCTGCCCTGGGGGATATCGGCCGCCATTTCCCGGACAGCGACGAGCGCTATCAGGGGATTTCCTCCGTGACGCTCACCAGGGAGACGGCGCGCATCTTACGGGAGGCGGGATTTGTCCCGGTCAACGTGGATGTGACGATCGTCGCGCAAGCGCCCAAGTTGGCGCCTTATGTGGAACGGATGCGCGAGCATGTGGCCGAGGCGCTGCAAATCCCGCTGACATCCGTTTCCGTCAAGGCGACGACGACGGAGCGCATGGGTTATGAGGGCCGGGGCGAAGGGATTTCCGCCCAAGCAACCGCGATGATCCGGGCTTGGAATCAGCTTTCACAGGGCCAAGATTAATGTGATAAAGATTGAAAGGACATAAAGGAGGACTGCAACATGCTGCTCGATCAAAACATCTGGGTGGGGACCAGCGCGCAGGGCGCGGTAAGCCTGCTGCCGAAAATGGCCAACCGACACGGCCTGATCTCCGGCGCGACCGGCACCGGCAAGACCGTCACCTTACAGCTGCTGGCAGAGGGCTTTTCACAGCTGGGGGTTCCGGTATTCCTGGCCGACGTCAAGGGGGACCTTGCCGGCCTTGCAAAGCCGGGCGAGCGGAACGCCAAGATCGATGAGCGCCTGAACACCTGCGGCGTTACCAATTTTGCGTTTGCGCAGGCTCCGGTTTCCTTCTGGGATGTATTTGGCGAGCGCGGCGTGCCGATTCGCACGACGGTCAGCGAAATGGGGCCGCTGCTCCTTGGGCGCATGCTGGGCCTCAATGATACGCAGTCGGGCGTGCTGCACTTGGTGTTCCGCATCGCGGACGACGAGGGGATGCTGCTGATCGATCTCAAGGACCTCAAGGCCATGCTGGCTTACGTGGGGGATAACGCGAACAAGTACGTCCTGAATTACGGGAATATCACCAAGGCCTCCGTCGGGGCGATCCAGCGCGCGATCGCGATCCTGGAGGACCAGGGCGGCAACAGCTTTTTCGGCGAACCTGCGCTCGAGCTGGCGGATTGGCTGACTCGGGATGAAAACGGGCAGGGCACCGTGAATATCCTGGCCGCCGATAAGCTGTTCAATAAACCGACGCTGTACTCTACCTTCCTGCTTTGGCTCCTGGGCGAGCTGTACGCGCTGCTGCCCGAAACCGGGGATAAGGAACTGCCGCGAATGGTGTTCTTCTTTGACGAAGCCCACCTGCTGTTCAACGACTGCCCCAAGGCGCTGATGGAGCGCATCGAGCAGACCGTCCGTCTGATCCGCTCCAAGGGCGTCGGCGTGTTCTTTATCACGCAGAATCCGATGGACGTTCCCAGCTCCGTGCTGAGCCAGCTGTCCGCCCGCGTGCAGCACGCGCTGCGGGCCTTTACCCCGGCGGAGCAGAAGGTAGTCCGCGCCGCAGCGCAGACGTTCCGGCAGAATCCCGCGTTCGATACGGAGACCGCCCTGACCGAGCTCAAGACCGGCGAGGCGCTGCTTTCCTTCTTGCAGGAAGACGGCACGCCGTCCATCGTGCAGCGGGCCACCATCCTGCCGCCGCAATCCTCCATCGGTGCGATTTCGGATACGCTGCGTGAAACCTTCATCGCGACCAGCCCGTATCTGGATAAGTACGGCGAATCCTTTGACCAGGAGAGCGCATATGAGATCCTCGCCGCCCGGTATATGGGCGAGGGCGTGGTGGAAACGCAGGTCGTGCAGCCGATTATGGAGACTGCCGCGCCGGTGTATGCCCAAGCGGCGGAGCCTGCTCAGCCTGTGTACGCGCCGATGACCTTCAGCGTCTATAACCCGCAGACGGGCGAATATGAAATCAAAGAGATCGCGCAGATGCAGGCCGCCGTGCAGCCTGCTCCCGTTGCGCAGGCCGTCCCGCAGGCGCCGGCAGCGGCCGCTCAGCCGCCAGTCCTCGTGTGGGACGCTTCCGTTGGTCAGTACGTCGCGCAGGCGGCTCCCGCCGTTCAGGAGGCCAAGCCGTCCCTGGCCCAGCAGGCCAAGGATGCCGTGAGCAACGCGGTCAACGCCGTGACCGGCACCGGTAAAACGACAGCCAGCGGCAAAAAGGCGGAAAAGAGCTACGCCCAGCAGCTGCTGGATTCCTTCGCCAAGTCGGCGACCACCAGCGCCGGGCGGGAGACCGGCCGCACCTTGTCCCGCAACCTCCTGGGGATTTTCGGACTGACGAGCACAGGCAAAAAGAAATAAACGATCGGATAGGAGCAGCTTATGAAACGACGTATCGGTATCCTGACCAGCGGCGGGGATTGCCCCGGCCTGAACGCGGCCATCCGCGGCGTAGCCCGCGCAGCCTATGAAAGCTTTGACGCTGAAATCATCGGCATCCTGGACGGCTATCGCGGCCTGATCGAGGGCGAATACCGCCTGATGGCCAAGCCGGATTTTTCGGGCATCCTGACGCTGGGCGGCACCATCTTGGGCACCAGCCGCCGTCCGTTCCGCGAGATGCGCGTGATCGGCGACGATAATGTGGACAAGGTTGCAGCCATGAAAAAGACCTATGAAAACCTGAAGCTGGATTGCCTGGTCACGCTGGGCGGCAACGGCACGCATAAGACGGCCAATCTCCTGAGCGAGGAGGGCCTTCACGTGATCGGCCTGCCCAAGACCATTGACAACGATATCTACGGTACGGACTTTACCTTCGGCTTTCATACCGCGGTGGAGATCGCTACCGACGTGATTGATCGCCTGCATACCACCGCTGCGAGCCATGGCCGCTGCATGGTGGTGGAGATCATGGGCAATAAGGCCGGCTGGCTGACGCTGTACAGCGGCATGGCCGGCGGGGCCGACGCGATCCTGCTGCCCGAGATCCCCTATGATATCGAGGAGGTCGCCAAGATGGTGGAGGGCAGGGCCAAGGGCAATAAGGCCTTCTCCATCATCGCCGTTGCCGAGGGCGCGATGGACCGGAAGGAAGCGAAGCTCAAGCGCAAGGAGCGCGAAGCGCTGCGCAAGGAGCAGGGCTTCCATGGGATCGCCGATCGTATCGCTTCACAGCTGTCCGAGCTGGTGGGCGTCGAGGCGCGCGCGGTCGTGCCCGGCCATATCCAGCGCGGCGGAAGTCCCTGCGCCTATGACCGCGTGCTGTCCACTCAGTTCGGCGTGCATGCGGCCGAGCTGATTCGCAAGGAAAAGTACGGCGTTTCCGTAGCTTTGGTGGGCAACGAGGTAACCCACAACAAGCTGAGCGATATCGCCGGCGTTGCCAAGCCCGTGCCCAAGGATCACCAGATGGTCGAGTTGGCTCGGGACATCGGCATTTCCTTTGGGGATTAAGGCACCACCGCACAATACGGCGGCACATCTTGCCCATGTCTTTTCCGTTCTGATTTTGCCTCATTCCGGTCGACGTAGCGCTGCTACGTCTCCCTCCATACGGCTTCATCAGACCAAAAAATCCATGTGCAATCTGACCACCTTAATTATGCGGCGTTACCTTTGACTATTTCTTTCAAGTTCATGAAAAAATGAACCGGGAGCTTCTATGAAACGAATCATTACCGTACTGCTGTCCCTGACGATCCTGACCGTTTATCTTCCTGCGCTGGCGGAGACCGCCGGCACGGTGCAGCGCAGCCCTTATCTGGACGCTGCGCTGTCCGGCCTGGAGGAGGGCAATCCCTTCCTGACCCGTTATAACGAGCTGACTGGCGCGAATGTCACGCCCGCTTACCCGACCGGTATCCCGTATACCTTTGGAGGACAGAAAACGGAGTATCTTTTCAAGGTGATGAAGATCACCCAGATCTCCAAATACGGCATGCCGGGCACCAAGAACGTATGGGGCTTTGACTGCGTCGGCTATATGCGCTGGATGCAGGATATCGTGGGTGACAAGCACCATCCCAAGATCAGCGATATGATCCTCAAGCGTAGCGCTTATAAGGCCTACCGGTTGGAGGACCTGGTGCTGGATATTGGCCATTACACGCCCTCCTATTTCCCCAAGAACGGGCAAAAGCTGACGGCGGAGGAGATTGCCGAGCGCCTTGAGGTGGGGGACATGCTGGCCGCCAAATACGGCGGACGCCATATCCTGATGTACATCGGCACCCTCCGTCAGTACGGCTATACCGCCGAAACAGCGCCTGAGCTGGCCGATTATCTTGACTACCCGCTGATGATCAGCTGCTACAACGACCCCAATTATAAGGAGCGGATGCAGCGTTATATCGATGAGAACGGTTTGGACGCCCGGCCCAACCTGGGCGGCGTGACGGTGTCCATCGTCGGCGTGCCGGACGCCAAGGCGCCGCACATGCGCGATGACGGCGCGAAGGAATTTTATTACTTTGAATTGGGAGATTATCAGCTGTCCGTCTACGATGTGACGATCTGCACTTCCTATGTATTCTGGCGCACGATCCCGGAGGATCGGGGCGTTACCTTAAGCTGATATGGCCAATCTGTACGAATATCTCGATTGTCGCGGCGACGTTCCTTTCCAGGTCGACCCCTTTAACGACGTCGACGCGCTGCTGCTCGCCTTCCTGTCCTATACGGGGCTGGAGGGCGTCTTTCTATCGGAGCCCCTGACGGCGACAGAGGCTGCGGCGCGATTTTTCGCGCTGCACAGCGTGGAGGAGATCCTGGCGCAGGAGAGCTTCGTCAAAACCGCGCCGCTGATCCTCGAAAAGGTGGGGGACTGCCCGCGGTTTGCCGGGCTTCGGGTGATCGGCTATATCAATCATGTGGACGAGAAAAACGACGAGCAGATGTCGGCGACCGCTTATCTTGTCGGCGACGGCAGCGTATATGTTGCCTTTCGCGGGACAGACGATACCATCGCGGGCTGGCGGGAGGATTTTAATCTGAGCTACCTGGCCGCCACGCCTGGCCAGATGCGGGCCCGCGATTTTCTGAACGAGGTCCTTCAAAGCGCGGAAGGCCCGGTCCGCGTAGGCGGCCATTCCAAGGGCGGGAATTTTGCCGTGTATGCGTCCGCCTTTGCGGAGTCAAAGCTGCTGAAGCGGATCGCGCAGGTTTATTCGTTCGACGGACCTGGATTTCGGGACGAGATCGTCCATAGTCCGGAGTATGAGGCGGTGCTGCCTAAGGTGGTCAGCGTGATCCCGGAGTCTTCTCTGATCGGGGTGATCCTTTCGGGCCGTTATCGCCATCAGGTGGTCAAGAGCAACGTGACCGGCATCGTTCAGCATGACGCGCTCAGCTGGCAGGTGTACGGCAACCGCTTTGTGCCAGGGCAGCGGAGCTCCGCCAGCCTTTATATGGACAGGGTGTGCCGGGAGTGGCTGGGCACGCTGAGCGATGAGAACCGGAAGTTCTTTTCGGATACGCTGTTTTCCTTCCTGGAGGGGTCGGAAACGGGCAGCATCAGCGAAGCGCTGAGCGACCGCCGGCGCCTGACGCAGGACATGCTGCGCGTGATGGGGGATATGCCGCGGGAAAGGCGGCAGGAATTTCTGGATATCATTGGGCAATTCGTCCGGCAGAGCATGCACCAGACGACGGCGGAAGCGATCACCGGCTTGTCCAGCCTGTCGCTGCTGCGCAGGGAAGGCGCAAAGACCGGCGCAAAGGATCCCGATATCGCCGGGATGTGACCCGCCTGCCCTTCTCTGTCATAAACAAGCCTTCAAGATTGTCATATTGACATCCTGGATCGCTGCCAGTATAATACATGCAACTGAATACCTTATCCAGAGTGGCTGAGGGACTGGCCCGATGAAGCCCGGCAACCGGCGGTCAAACGCAAGGTGCCAATTCCAGCAGCGCGTTCCCGCGCTGGCAGATAAGGCGAGCAAGCTCAATTCATCCCGCCCTTCTGCACGCAGAAGGGCGGTTTTTTGAAGGGTAGGCTGTAAAAAAACGTTCCGACAGGGTATTCAGAAATCGGATCGGGGAGATCACGCGTCTCCCGGAAAGGAAAAGATATGCGGAAGCTGTTTACTTCGGAATCGGTTACGGAGGGACATCCGGACAAGATGTGCGACCAGATCTCAGACGCCGTGCTGGACGCGATCCTGGCGCATGACCCCAATGCCCATGTGGCCTGCGAAACCTGCGCGACTACGGGACTGATCATGGTGATGGGCGAGGTTACGACGGAGGCCTATGTGCCTGTGCAGGACCTGGTGCGCTCGGTGGTGACGGATATCGGTTATGACCGCGCAAAGAAGGGCTTTGACGGCCAATCCTGCGCGGTGCTGGTGGCGCTGCACGATCAGTCGCCCGATATTGCCCAGGGCGTCAACGACGCGCTGGAAAAGCGGGGCACCGAGGACAAGGAGACCGGCGCGGGGGATCAGGGCATGATGTTCGGATTCGCCTGCGATGAAACGCCGGAGCTGATGCCCATGCCGATCGCGCTGGCGCATCGGTTGACCCTCCAATTGTCCCGCGTGCGCAAATCGGGGCTTTGCCCCTTCCTGCGGCCGGATGGGAAGGCCCAGGTGACCGTCGTTTATGAGGACGATCGCCCGGTGGCGATCGATACGATCGTGATTTCTACGCAGCATGATGAAAATGTGACCCATGACGAAATCGAGCGGGCGATGCTCGAGCATGTGGTCAAGCCTGTGATCCCGGCCGAATTGCTGACGGCGGACACCAAGTATTTCATCAACCCGACCGGGCGCTTTGTGATCGGCGGTCCCGCGGGAGACAGCGGGCTGACCGGACGCAAGATCATCGTGGATACCTATGGCGGATACGCCCCGCACGGCGGCGGCGCGTTCAGCGGCAAGGATCCCACTAAGGTGGATCGCTCCGCGGCTTATGCCGCCCGTCACGCGGCCAAGAATGTCGTGGCAGCAGGGCTCGCGAAAAAGTGCCAGGTCGCGCTGGCATACGCGATCGGGGTGGCTCGCCCCGTATCCTTTACGGTGGATACCTTCGGCACCGGCGCGCTGCCGGACGACCAATTGTCCAAGCTGGTGGCCGATACCTTCGATATGCGGCCCGACGCGATCATTGAGCGTCTGGACCTGCGGCGGCCCATTTATCGCCAGACAGCGGCTTACGGTCACTTTGGGCGTACCGATGTGGATCTGCCCTGGGAGCATACCGATCAGGCGCGGCAGCTGCGGGAAAAGGCGGGCCTCTGATCCGTATTCAATGATATAGTCAAACCCGACCACGGGAGGAAGCACGTTGTGTTTCGTCCTTTGGTCGGGTTTGGTTTATCAATCGATGCTGCCGCTGGAAAGGGCGCGGCTTTCCGGTTCCAAGGGGAGCCAGTCCAGGAACCGCTCGATCTGCTGATCCCAGAAATCCCAGGTGTGCGCGCCGGGCCCCTCAAAGTAAGTGGGGCGCTGACCGTGCGCCAACAGCGTGTCGCGCCATTCCCGATTGACGGACAGTAGGCCGTCCTCGGTGCCGCAGGCGATATACATTTCCGGCAGGACCTTTCCGGCCTCCAAATCTTGTTGCAGTTGCGCGAGGTAATCGTCCTGTCCGCCCCGCTGGGTGCCCTCCGGGCCGAATACATCCTCCATATAAGAACGGCTTCCGATCAGGCCGTTAGGATTATCCGTTTCCGGGAAGGGAT
>JAFUHB010000270.1 GCA_017469085.1 Clostridia bacterium | reverse complement strand
CTGCTGGATGTCACCCCCCTGTCCCTGGGTATTGAGACCGAGGGCCACATCTTCACCAAGCTGATCGACCGCAATACCACCATCCCGACCAGCAAGAGCCAGGTGTTCTCCACCGCGGCCGACGGCCAGACCAGCGTTGAGATCCACGTGCTGCAGGGCGAGCGCCCCATGGCGTATGATAACAAGACCCTGGGCCGCTTCCAGCTGACCGGCATCCCCGCCGCGCCCCGCGGCGTGCCGCAGATCGAGGTCACCTTCAATATCGACCGCAACGGCATCGTGAACGTATCCGCCAAGGATTTGGGCACCGGCAACGAGCAGAAGGTCACCATCACCGCTTCCAGCAATATGACCGAGGAAGAAATCAACCAGCGCGTCAAGGAGGCCGAGCAGTATGCCGAGGCCGATAAGGCGCACAAGGAAGAGGTGGAGACCCTGAACCGCGCCGATTCGCTGATTTACGAAATGGAAAAGCAGCTCCGCGAAAACGGCGATAAACTGTCCGCCGAGGACAAGGCTACCGTGGAAAACGAAATCGCTTCCTTCAAAAAGGTCCGTGAGGGGAACAACGCCTCCGAGATCAAGAACGCCATGGAAGCGCTCACGCAGAAGGTGTACGCCATCTTCGGCAAGCTCTACCAGCAGCAGGGCGGCCAGCCCGGCCCCGATATGGGCGCGCAGGGCTATAACCCCGGCCCGGAGCAGAACGGCCAGAATGACGACGGCTCCTACAACGCGGACGGCACGGTTGAGTAAGTTTAGTAACCATTCATCGAGCGCTGATCAAAAATGAGGGATCAGGGACCGGAAAGCGGGGGGAATGAAACACATATTCCCGCGCTCCTGATCCCTGTACCCTGTTCTTCGATGATATGTCAGCCTCAAGGAAGTGATACATTTGGCGACAAAACGTGATTATTATGAGGTCCTGGGCGTACCCAAGACGGCGAGCGTGGACGATATCAAAAAGGCGTACCGCAAGCTGGCCAAGGAATGTCACCCTGACCTTCATCCCAACGATAAGGATGCGGAGGCCCGTTTCAAGGAGCTGAACGAGGCGAACGAGGTGCTTTCCGACCCGGAAAAGCGCGCCCGTTACGATCAGTTCGGCATGGACGGTCCCCAGAACCCCTTTGGCGGCGCGGGCGGGGCCGGCGGATTCGATTTTTCCGGCTTCGGCGGCGTGGGCGATATTTTCGACCAGTTGTTCGGCGGTGGCGGCATGAACAGCCAGGCCCGCCGCAACGCGCCCCGGGCGGGGGAGGATTTGCAGTACGAGCTCAAGATCTCCTTTGAGGAGGCCGCGAACGGCTGCGAGAAGTCCTTCGAGTTCTATCGGGATGAAACCTGTGAGGTTTGCGGCGGCACCGGCGCAAAGCCCGGCACTCAGCCCAAGACCTGTCCCACCTGCAAGGGCGCGGGTCAGGTGAGGATGCAGGGCGGCTTCATGGTTGTGACCCGGCCCTGCACCACCTGCGGCGGAACGGGCAAGATCGTGACCGACAAGTGCCAGACCTGTGGAGGAACAGGCATCAAGCGCGTGCGCCGCACCGCGAAGGTCAAGATCCCGGCGGGCATCGACAATGGCCAATCCGTCGTCCTGCACGGCCAGGGCGGTCCGGGCGTCAACGGCGGCCCGGCTGGAGATCTGTACATTTTTGTCAGCGTAAAGCCGCATAAGCTGTTCAAGCGCAACGGAACGACTCTGCTGCTGGACATGCCAATTTCCTTCACGCAGGCCGCGCTCGGCGCGGATATCGACGTGCCGACCCTGAACGGTACCGTCAAGTACCACATCCCCGAAGGCACGCAGTCCGAGACTGAATTTAGGATCAAGGGTCAGGGCCTGCCCAGGGTAGGCAGCACGCTGAAGGGCGACCTGCTGGTGCATGTCAAGGTCGAGGTGCCCAAGCGCCTCAACGAAAAGCAGAAGGAGATCCTCCGGCAGTTTGAGTCTCAGACGACAGGCCGGGAATACGAGGGCAGCAAAACCTTCCTGGACAAGGTCAAGAGCCTGTTCGGCTGATCATGCTTGAAAAAACGGTATCGATTGATATGACCGTTATATCCAATCAAAATCGCGCTGATTCACCATTCGATCGACGGTGAGTCAGCGCGATCTACTTCGTCAGACCATCCGCTCATAACGCACCTCGACGGTGCCGAGCGGATTTTTTTCGTCGCCGGTAAAGCGAAAGCCCTGCGCCTCGTAGAAGCTTCGGGCGCGCGCGTTTTCCCGGAAGGTCCATAAAAGAACTTGTTGGTATCCGGCGTCCCGAATGTCCTGGAGCACGGCGTTCATCATCATGCCGCCAAAGCCCTGACGCCAGTGGCCCGGCAGGCTATGCAGGGCGCAGATCTCCGCCCAGCCCGCAAACGCCTCGTCCCGCGCCGGGCTCCACCAGGAAAAGCAATGGGGCGCGCCGTCCACGCTCAGGAGGAACAGCGTTCCCCGCCCTTGTTCGATCACACGGTGGAACATGGCGCACAGCCGGTCATGATCGGTATAGCGCGTCATGATTTCGTCCGTCACCATATCCGGAAAGGCGGCCTGCCAGCTGCCCGCCTGTATCGCGGCCAGGGCTTCCTCATCGCCAAAACGCGCCTTGCGCAAGACAACGTCGCTCATCTTTTTTCACCGTCCTTTCCGCCGATCTCCACGATTGCGACCGCGCCGGGCATGGGGAGGGCGCTGAGCGCCTCAAAAGTCCCATTTTGGCGGCGCAGCAGGGTCACATCCCCGCTCTTCTGGCTTGCGCACAGCGTCGTCCGGCTGTCCAACAGGTGGATGTCCCGCGGCCAGCAGCCCGGGATGGGCAGACATTCCTCCGGATCAAGCAGCCCGTCCGGCCCGACGGAAAAAAACGCGACGGCATCGGCACCGCGGCAGGAAACTGCCAGCGTTTTCCCCTCCGGGCTCAGGCGGATCGCGGCCGGGTAATTGAGCGTGTCGACTGGCCATCCCGGCAACTCCCATGCTTGCAGGAGGGACAAGGCATACCCCTCCATGCGATATACGAGCAGGCGGCTGCTCAGCTCCGTCGCAAGGTATAGCATGTTTCCGAACACGACCGCGTGACGCGGACCGGCCCCGGCGGGAACCGGGTATTCCCGGACCTTTTCCCAGGTATTCCCGGCCTTGCGATAGTGGATCAGGCGGTCCAGCCCCAGGTCCTGCGCCAGAAACGCATCGACGTCCAGCGGCAGGACCTGATGCACATGAGGCCCTGCCTGCCGCCGCTTGTCGACGCTCCTGCCGACATGGCGAAATTGCTGGGCCATCGGCTGGGGTACGCCGTCCCGGAGGGGGAATACGGAAACGCTGCCGGAGGCGTAATTCGCGCTGATCAGGTCGCCGCCGCACAGCGCCAGATGGCAGGGGCAGACGCCGTGCGCGGGCTGCTCCGCTTCCAGCCGCATGCCATGCTCGAAGCCATCGACCGGCGTGTAGGAGCGGATGAACCCTTCCTCGGGCCCCTCCCCGCCGCAGGCGGCGTACAAATGCCGGCGGTCCTCGCTCAGCGTCAGCCAAAGGGGATCTGGAGCGTCGACGTCATAAAGCGGTTCCAGCCGCTCGTTTTGCAGCGAAAACACCCGGATTCCGGGACCGCCGCGGGAGGAGTAGCTTCCCGCGGCAAACAATCTTCTGTCTTTCATATGCGCCTCACTCACTGGTCCGAAACGACGGCGGTTTCCATGATCTGCGCCTGCTCATCCGGCGCGCAGCGCATTGCCGCGCCTTTCAGAATGTACAGCATGAGCATTCCTCCGTTTATCGTGTCCGTTGCCGTGAGTAGTATACAGGGATCCACGGTAAATTTCAAGAATCGGACTTAAGCATATGCGCTTTTCAGGAATGTATCGGCAGCTCCGCGTAAAGGTTCATAGGCTCCAGGGCAAGCGAGGCCCCGGCGAGCTCCGCCGCCTTTGCTTCATCGCCGGCGGCAAAGCGGGCCATGGCGGTCTGCCAGAGGCAGGCGGCCTTGCGCTGATCGCTTGCGTCCTCCATATAGGAGATAAAGAAGGGCGTCGTTTTATAATACCCAGCGTCGACCGCGTTTGTTGCCGCCTGCTGCCTGCGCAGGTGGGCGGCGATCAGCTCCCGCGCCGGGGCTGGCAGGCCCAGGCAGCGATACGCCATCGCCTGCCAGCAGGGGAGCTCCGGCAGGTGCATGTTGGTAAAATAATCCTGGCGGAAGGATAAGATATATTGGAATATTTCCGCGGCCTCTTTTTGATCCCCCTGCTTTTGCAGGCAGAGCGCCTCGTAAAAGCGGTGCGGCACCAGCAGGACCTCGTTCCAAAGCCCAGAGCCCAGGTGGTCGGGCAGGTGCTGCGCCGCCCGGAAGTGGCCGAGCGCCTCGCCAATGTCCCCACCTGCCAGGGCGCGGCGGCCCAGCGCGTGATGGGCGAACATGAATTGCTCCGCCACGGCGTGTTCGCCGCCTTCACAGGGCGTAAAGTTACGCTGTTCCATCAGAGAAAGCGTTTTTCCCCAAGCGCCGGCCCGGTTGTAGGCCCGGCACAGCTCGATCGTTACATCCTCCCGGTCTAGGGGCTCGTTTTCCAGGAAGGAAATGATCTCGGCTGCCGGAACCCGACGCTTTGCCATCAGCAGCGCCGTTTCCCAGACCAGCTGGCCGTCGTGCGGACGGAGCGCAAGCGCCTGATCCAGCAGAGGGAGAGCCTTTTCCTTTTGTCCCAGATGGGAATAATACGCGACCGCCAGGCAGCGGTACGCCCGGTAGTCCGAAGGCGCTGTCGCCATCGCCTTTTCCCAGGCGTCGGCCGCTTCCCGGTGACGGCCGTTCGCGTACAGGACGCAGCCGAGCAGGAAGGCGGCGTTGCCATCCTGCGGCCTTTGCTCCGTCGCCCAGGCTAACGCCCGGGCCTCTAGTGCCCGGCTTGGGTAAGCGATCCCGCAGGAAAGGGCCTTGGCGCCGTCCAGGATCGTTTCGTTTTGGGTCAGATAGGCCCGGACATATTCCGTCTGCGCGCATTTTTCCGGCAGATTTTCCAGGATCTGGACGGCGAAGCCTATCTCGCCCGCTTCGGCAAGGTTTTCGGCCAGGTCGAGCGCGGCCTGGCAGCGGTCCTCGCCAAGGGCGTCGTACAGGGCGGCTGTGGGCCCGTGGAGCAGCGCCAGCCCCATCAGGTTCAGCGGATCGTCCGAAAGTAGCGCGACAAGCGCGCGCTCCGCTTCCTTGGGGTCTGTGCGGCGCAGGGCGATCACTTGAAGAGCGGCGGCCGATTCGTTGCCCGGATCGGCGCGAAGGGCGCGGGCAGATAATGCCGCCATTTCCTCATAGCGTCCCTGCCGCCCCGAGATCATGGCCGCCCGGGTCAGCGCGCGGCTTTGAGCGTCCTGCGCCCAGGCCGCCTGCATATGCCAATCCCAGGCCGCCTCGTCCCTGCCGAGCGCTTCCAGGATGCGGCCCATCAGGTATTGCAGCTCGCCGCTTTCCGGATGGAAATTTCGGGCCGTCACCTTTTTCCAGGCCCGCGTTGCCAGGTCATAAGCGGCTTCCGGCCGGAGATGGTCGAGCTCATACGCGGCCAGGCGGGTTAGCGCCGGCGCGTATTCCGGGTCCTTGCGCAGCGCCTCGCGGAAGTAAGCGTCGGGCCGCGCGGCGGGATCGCGGTATTGCTCCACGTGTACGCCCGAAAGATAGGCGTCCTGCGCCGTGCGGCAGGCGTCCAGCGTGGGATTGTCGGGGATGGTGGCCGGCATTTCCACGGCGGATCTGTCGGGCTGCTCATATCGAAGCAGCGTCCTGCCCCTTTCGTCCCGCAGGGAAACGGCGGTCGCTTCCCCTTCTATGGGCAGCGCTACGATGTCGTTGGGGCCGGCGCTGATCGCGTGCTCCCTGCCATTGACCGTCAGGACGGCGTTTTGAAGCGTTACGGCAGGCTGGAGACGGATTTCCCCGTCGGAAACGGCAATCGCGGCCTCCCTGCACGCGCACAGCGGCGTCCCGATCGCTCCGACGGGATACCAAAGCTGGGAAAACTCCTTCCCTTCATAGGGCTGGAGCCAGGCAAAATCCGGCTGGTTCAGGGAATAGCTGCTGGCCATCAGCTCCGCGTAGGGGCCGTCGCTGTCCGTCAGCGCCCTTTCCCAACTGCGGGAAAGCTGATGATAGGCCCAGGTGAACATCTTTTTGCCCACGCTCACGGTCCGGTCCGCCATATGAATGACGCCGCATTGCTTTTCCTCGTCATAGCCGCCGAAAAAATCATATTTGGTTTCCGCGCAGAAATAGGAGGTGGGCTGACGGGTATTTTTGTGATAGGAAATATCTGTTCCGTCCCCCATGCGGATCCCGTTGTACACGCCGGACGCGACCGGGTAGGTCGTCACGTTCTTGCGGTAATGGAACTGCACGTAGGATACGTCCGGCGGGAATACCAGGCGGTAGTGCTCGTTGACCGGCACCGCGGCGTTTTCCCACCAGAGGAAGGAATGGCGGGAGGGGGTACGGTTATACACCTTCATCCGGGTGTCAAAGCGTGCCTCGCCCGGAGCCAGACGAACGCCGATCATGCCCTTCATCCGGTCCAGCGGCTCATGCTCGCTCATCCATTCGGTGACAGCGCCGCTTTTCTCTTTGTCGATCGAGACGTCTACCGGCATGAAGGTGCTGGGGCGGTGATGGCAGGGCCAGTTGAATTCGCAGCCGCCGGAGATCCAGCTGCCCAGCAGCCCAATCAGGGCTGGCTTGATCACATGCTGTTTATAAAAAAAGTCATACCCGGTCCGCTTATCCAGGGCGGAATAGATGCGCCCGCCTAATTCGGGCATCAGCTCGACGCGCAGATATTCGTTTTCCAGCGTGATCACCCGGAAGGCCCGGTTTTCCCGGGACTTTCGGTCCACCCTCGTTACGACGCGGCAGGGATAGGGGTTGCCGCTGGAGCGCTGATGCACCCGGTTTTCGGCGAACATGGGCAGTTCCTCCGCCTCCGGGAAGCCGTATGCCGGGATAATCCGCATTTCATCCAAGACCGTTACCTGATCCATAAGGGCTGTCCTCCTGAATGTTTTTGCATAGCGTGGTGATGAAAATCAGTATATTCGCCGCCGTACCCTAACGCAAGGTCAAAAAAAACGGAAAATTTCCGGGAAAGTTTCAATCCCGCTTTTGTGCCCGTACTTCACAAAAATAGAGAAATATGCTATAATG
>JAFUHB010000269.1 GCA_017469085.1 Clostridia bacterium | reverse complement strand
CTCGCGCTTGGCTTTTTCCACACATTCCTCGATGCGGGCGGGATGGATCCGGCCGTCCATGATCAGCTTTTCGATCGCCAGGCGGGCGATCTCACGGCGGACGGGATCAAAGGCGGATACGATGACGGCCTCCGGCGTGTCGTCGATGATCAGGTCGACGCCGGTCGCGGTCTCCAGGGCGCGGATGTTGCGGCCCTCGCGGCCGATGATGCGGCCCTTCATATCGTCGTTGGGCAGGTTGATGACGGAAACGGTGGTCTCCGCCACATGGTCGGCCGCGCAGCGCTGAATGGCGAGGGCGATGATGTTGCGGGCCTTCTTCTCGCCCTCCTCCTTGGCCTTGCTTTCGATGTCGCGTACCAGCGCCGCGGCGTCGTGATAGGCGTCCTTCTGCACACGGTCGATCACGGTCTGGCGGGCCTCGTCCTGCGTCATGGCGGCGATGCGCTCCAGCTCGGTCAGCTGCTTGGCCTTATAGCTTTCGGCCTCGGCCTCCAGCTGGGCGACGGCGTCCTGCCGCTTGCTCAGCGCCTTGTCGCGCTGGTCCAGGGCGTCCAGCTTCTTGTCCAGTTGCTCCTCCCGCTGCTGGGCGCGGCGTTCGGAGCGCTGGATATCGGCCCGGCGGGCGTTGATTTCCTTATCCAGCTCGGATTTCTGGCGAAGGACCTCCTCCTTGGCCTCCAGGATCATTTCCTTTTTCTTTTCATCGGCTTTGCGGGTCGTGTCCTCGAGCAGCTTCTTGGCGTACTCCTCGGTACGGCCGATCTTGGTTTCCACAACGTTTTTCTGATAGAAATAGCCGATCGCCGCGCCGAGACACAGCATGGCCAAGGCGATCAGCAATACGAAATACCACTGCAACTTGTCGGAACCCTCCTTTTTGTTTGATTTTTTCACGGGTATGATTCATCCTGAATGAACGGCAAAAAACCGTACGGCATTTCGTACGGCGCGCATGTTCAACCGATCAGGCTTCGCGGTGTCCGGACGCGGGCAGGTATGCGCAATACGCGGGCGGACCACTATACGTTTACAAGCGACGTTATGCAATCAACACAGGGGGAAAGCTCCGAATAGGACCAACCTTTCTATACATGCCGGGCTGATCAGCCCGACCGACACCCTATATCATGGGAAAACGGCCAACGCCGGCCAAAGCAACGTGTCTGGCGAATCTATCAGAAAAACAGCACGGCCGCGCGGGCGACACACCTGGCGCGATCTGCCGATCGTTATTATTTTATATACAAACCGGATATCTGTCAAGGCCGAAAGAACGCGAAATTTGACCGATTTCACGCCGATTTCCCATAATGAAGATGATTCCTTGCAAGGCCGGTGTTGTTTACGGGCGCTCGATTGTTGTATAATAACGAAAAGCTTTGAAGAAAGGGAGGAAGGCCGGATGCTGGACCGGGTGCTCGGGGCGCTGCAAACCATCCGCGCGCCGCAGGTGACGGATGAATACGACCTGCACGCGCTGACCGCCGCGGCCCTGCAGGACGCCGGGATCGAGTTTGAGCACGAGGCGCGGCTTGCGCCGCGGTGCCGCATCGATTTTCTGGCTGAGGGGATCGGGATCGAGCTCAAACGCGGCCGTCCCGAGGCGTCTGCCGTACTTCGGCAGCTGACGCGCTACGCGCAGAGCGAGCGGGTGGAAGCCCTGGTGCTGGTTACGGAAAGAGGCTGCCCGATGCCGGTGACGGTCGCCAGCAAGCGGCTGGCGGTCGTTTCGCTGCAGCGGCTTTGGGGCCTCGCGCTGGACGGCTCGGCGGGGGCGGAGGAGAATACGCCTGTCGCGCCTACCATCTCTTTTAGGGAGACTGATGAAGCGGAGAACGCAGCGGACCTGCCGGCCCAAGGCGCGTTGACCGGGGGCGAAGAAGCGGCAGAGGAGGCTATGCCCGATCCGATGGCGGCCTATATGAGCGCGGAGGCCCTGCAGGCGGTGCCCCTGCCCCCTTATCTGGAGGATTCCAAGGCGGCTCCGACCCACTTTTACGGCACGCTGTCCTATAACAAGCGTTCGCGCTGCTGGATGGTGCGCGGCGAAGCGCCCATGACCGAGCTGCTCAAGCGCCTCTGGCCGGGCGCGTCGGGAGGCCGGAGGGGGGAGGTGCGCGTGCCCGCTTCCCGGCGGGCCGCCGCCGATCTGGGCTGGGTCATGCTCCGCTATCCGCTGGTCATATCCGTGCAGGACGAAAGGCGGTGGCAGGAGGCCAAGGAGCGGGCCAGGGAGGATTATCGGCGCAGGGAGATGGCCCGCGTCGCGCCGCCGGCTGCCGATCCGCCGGCTTCCGCCTTCTCCGGCACGCTGAAGGAATTCCAGCGAAAGGGGCTTTCCTTCCTGCTGATGACGCCCCGGGCGCTGCTGGCCGACGAGATGGGCCTGGGCAAGACCGTGCAGGCGCTGGCGGCGCTGGCCTCGCTGAAGGCGTTTCCCGCGCTGCTGATCGTGCCGCCTCACCTGGTGCGCAATTGGCAAACGGAAACGGCGCGTTTTCTGCGTGTTTCCGGGCGCGAACCGCGCGTGCATGTGCTGCGGGGGCTTACGCCTTATCCGCTGCCCGAGGCCGACCTTTATATCGTGCATTATTTGCTCCTGCGGGGCTGGAAGCAGGAGCTGCCGCGTTACCCCTTCCGGGCCGTCGTGTTCGACGAGATCCAGGAGCTGCGGCGGACGGGCTCCGAAAAATATTCCGCCGCCAGCCTGATCGCCGAAAAATGCGATCGCGTGTACGGCCTGTCAGGCACGCCGATCTATAATCAGGGCGGTGAAATCTGGAATGTGGTCAATATCCTGGACTACCATTTCCTGGGGGATTTCGATTCCTTTTCCCGGGAATGGTGCCTGGGCTACGGCAATCATATCGTGCGGCATCCGGAGGAATTGGGGGAGTATCTGCGCCGGGAGGGCCTGATGCTGCGCCGGACCAAGCAGGAGGTCCTGCCCGAGCTGCCGGACAAGCGGAGGCTGGTGCAGGAGATCGACGCCGATGACGCCCTGTATCGCAAGCTGATGGAGCCGGTGTTCGATAAGCTGCGCAGGTGGCAGTTCGACCGTGATCTGACCCGCTCGGAACGCGCCCTGCTGGAGGACCAGATCAGCCTGGGCCAGCGCCAGGCGACGGGGCTGGCCAAGGCTCCCTTCGTATGCCAGTTCGTCCGCGCCCTGGTGGAGGCGGGGGAAAGCGTGCTGCTGTTTGCCCATCATCACGCGGTGATGGATCATTATCGGCGGGAACTCAAAACGCTGCGCCCGGTGTTCATTACCGGGCGGGAGAGCGCCGCCCAGAAGCAGGACGCCGTGGACCGCTTTATGGCGGGCAAGACGGATCTGTGCTGCATTTCCCTGCGGGCGGCGAGCGGGCTGAACCTGCAGCGGGCTACCTGCGTGGTGTTCGGGGAGCTCGATTGGTCTCCCGCCGTTCATTCCCAGGCGGAGGACCGCGCTCATCGGATCGGCCACGCGGATTCGCTGCTGTGTTATTATCTGGTATCGCCCGAGGGCAGCGACCCGGAGGTGCAGGAGGCGCTGGGCCTCAAGGTCAGCCAGTTCGAGGGCCTGATGGGGGATCGCCCTCTGTCCGAAGCGCAGCGCGCGGAGGACGCCAGCTTCGCCCGCCGGCACGTGGAGAAGCTGGCGGAGCGGATGACGTCATCCTGAGTGATCTTGTGCAGTATAAGGAGAGAGAAACGAATGGGAGAGATGGAGACGCGGACGCCGGTCACGATCCTCCTGGTGGAGGACGACGAGGAGATGGCGGCCGTGATGGCGCGGGACCTTCACGAGGCCTCCGACCGGTATCATATCCTTCATGTCGGCTGCGCGGCGGACGCCTTGCGGCAAAGCGACGCTTTTGACTGCATCTTGCTGGATATCATGCTGCCGGATATGAACGGGATCGAGCTGTGCTCCGCCCTCCGGCTGCGGTACAGCTGCCCGCTGATTTTTATCAGCTGTCTGGATGACAGCGATACGATCATCCGCGCCCTGGGCCAGGGCGGGGACGATTACGTGGCAAAGCCGTTTGACAGTAAGGTGCTGCACGCCCGCATCCAGGCCAACCTCAGGCGCAGCCAGACGGACCGCAAGCAGGATTATGTCGGAGACGGCCGGGATATCGTGCTGGATCCCAAATGCTATACATTTGCCTGGCGCGAAAGCCTCGTTCAGCTGCTGCCGATCGAATTCCGCATTCTGTCCTATCTGATTGAGCATCAGGGCATGTTTTTTAAGACAAAGGAATTATATTTTCAAATCTGGGGTGTGGACAGCTTTGGCGACACCCGGACGGTGATCGTGCATATCCATAATATCCGGGCCAAAATGGAAAAGGCGACGGGACAAAAGGATATGATCCGGAACGAGCGCGGTCGGGGATACGCGTTTTTCCCGCCCCAATGACAATCAAGCGCCATAATTCTGCCCGGTCAAAGGAGGGTTTTCCGAAATGAAAAAGGTTCGTATCAGGCTGTTGCCGATGATTCTGTTCCTGCTTGCTTTGATTTGCTTTGCGTGCGGCGCGAACGCCGTGGAATCCACCTGCCCCGCGACCGTGAGCGTGATGGCTACGTTGGGTCGGGGCGAAACGGAAGCGATCGTATACCGGGATGCGGATCAGGCGGTCAGGCTGGGTACGCTGAAGAAGGGCGTCGAATGTCAAGTCGTCGGCGTCCGGGGGAATTATTACAGGATCGTTTTCGACGGCGCTGAGGGATATGTGCCCAGAAATAAGCTGAAGGTGAAGGGCGTCGAGCGCGACACGGCGTTTTCCGGCAACGCGGTCGCCGATCTTGCGCTGGAGCAGTATTTGTTTTATAAGCCTTCCCAGGCGAAAACTATGCCGGTCCACGGCACCGTGCGGACGGAGGAGCCGCTGGACACGCTGTTTTTCGTTCTGTGGGACGAACGCCTGCAGCAGGTGGAGCAGGTCGTGGTAGAGGAGGTAAAAACACCCGCCGCGAGCCTGGACATTCAGGACGCGTGCGCCGCGATCCGTTTCCCGTCCGTAACCGCCGGACGAAAAACGCTGCTCATTCAGGGCGCAGCCAACGGCAGGGTCGTGAACCTTTACCGCGCCCCGGTGTATGTATGCGGTCAGTTCAAGGCAATCCGCAACATCAACGACCAGTGCAAATTCTCGGCAGGCAGAAACCAGGACCAGGGCGGGCGCAGCTGGACGCCTTCCTCCGCTCAGGAGGTTTTGACCGTCACCCTGCCCCAGGACGGCTCTGCGTCGCTGATGACACTGGAATGGCAGCGTCCGGCGGAGGCCTTCACCGTCGTCTGCCTGGACGCCGACCAACAGACGATCAGCGCGGAAACGCGGACGACGGGCTTCTACGCGGATGCCGTGCCGCTGCCGCCCGAGGCGCGGCAAGTGCAGCTGTCCCTGGCCGATGAAGGCAATTGGGTCAGGAGCCTGTGCGTGTACGATGAAAACCATCCCGACAATGCCGTGCAGCAATGGCAGCCCCTGCCGGAAAAGCTGGATCTGATGGCGTTTTCCCCCCACCAGGACGACGAGCTCCTGTTCCTGGGCGGGACCATCCCCTATGCCTGCCAAAAAGGCGCGGAGGTGGGCGTGGTTTATATGACGAACTGCGGACGCAGCCGTTATGCTGAGGCGCTGGACGGCCTGTGGACGGCCGGGCTTCGCAATCACCCCATCTTCCTGAACTGGAAGGATCAGTGGGGCACCTATGTGCAGCGCGCCCTGGACACCTGGAGCCTGAACGGCGTCGACCCGCAAAAGGAAGTGGTGCGCCTGATCAGGAAATATAAGCCGGAGGTCGTCGTGGGCACTGACCTGGAGGGCGAGTACGGCCACGCGCAGCATCGGCTGACGGTTATGCTGGTAACGGGCGCGATCCCCCTTGCGATGGATGAAAGCTATGATATCGAATCAGTCCAGGAGTACGGCGTCTGGGAGGTCAAGAAGGTGTACCTCCATTTGTACGACGAAAATCCGATCGAAATGGATTGGGACCAGCCCTTCTCCCCGGACAGCCCCATTTCTCCCATCTTTCTGGCGAAGGAAGCCTACGACAAGCATCGCTCCCAGCAAAAGGAATTCAACATGAACCGGAAAGAAAGAATCTACAACAATAGATTGTTCGGCCTGTATTATACGGCGGTCGGCCCCGACGAAGCAAAGAACGATTTCTTTGAGCATATTGAGCTGCATTGATGGAACCAGCCGGATCAAGTTCTTATTCTTCCGCGCCTCATTCCGCTTCGTCGATCAACGGGAGTTCGATGACAAAACGAGCACCCTGTCCTTCAGGACTGAGCACGGAGATTGTTCCGCCATGCGCTTCGGCGATTTCCTTAGCGATGGACAGTCCCAATCCGAAGGATTCCGGGTCGTGCGATAATTTGCTCTGATAATACCGCTGGAATACATGGGGAAGGTCCTCGGGCGCGATGCCCTTGCCAAAGTCCGTTACCGTGATGACGGCGTTGGTATCGACACGGTTGATGGACAATAAAACGGGCTGATCCTTCGGCGAGTGGTGGATGGCGTTATCCACAATATTCTGGAGCATCTGCGTCAGGCGCAGGCGGTCTCCCCAAACGATACAGGGGTCGCTTGCTTCGCATACGACGCGGATTCCGTTCTTTTTTTCGGAACTGGCAACGCTGATTTCACGGGCGATCTCGTGCATGGGAACGTCGTCCTCATCAAAGATGATTTTTTTGCTTTCCAGCTTGGAAATCAGGAAAAGATTGGATACGAGACGATCCAGGTAGGTGAGGCGGGTGTCCATCTTTTCGACGAGCTCGGGCGAGCAATCGTCAGCCTTTTGCTGATCGATGCAGCGTTTGAGGATTTGAATGGGGCTTCGCACGTCATGAAAGATGTTCTGCATCATGGCGTGCTTTTGCTCCTGCTGCTCCCGCAATTCAGCCGTTCTTTGCTGAACGAGGTCCTCGAGGTGCTCGTTCATATTTTCGAGCTCTCGATTCAGGTTCTCCGCCAGGATGAATTGTCCGGCAAACCGTCGGCAGACGACGATGAAAGCGCACGTCAGCAGGACGCTTTGAGCGATTTCCGACATGCGCCATAGCCCGCTGATTGGTCCCATAGGCAAATCGATGTGGTTATGCATGAACATGAACAGGATCGTCGCCTCCATGATCGCATAGCACATCAGCATCAGATATGCGCCAAAGCGTTTTTGGCGCGCAGCGTGCGTAAGGGAAACCACCACGGGGATGCATAAAAGAAAGCGACAGATATTGTAGGGGATTTCGGATAAAAACGGAAATACAGCAAGCACGGCCAGCAAAATCCCCGGATGGAGCAGCCGCCTGACGCCGCTTGGCAGGCTTTCGTCATATAAACTGACGCACATCCAGGCCAGGTATAGTACGCAGGCGACCAGCAAAGTATGCCCCAGCGTAGCGTTGAGCGCGTATGAAACGCTGATGCCCAGCAGGTTCAGCGGGATCGCGAGGTTGATCATATTCAGGAACGCCCCGATCGCCAAGCTGAGCAGGTATTTTTCGCTGGGCTTGAAGCCGTATAATATGGCCCCGGACAGGCCGAGCGCCAAAAGAAGACCAAGCGCCAGATGGCTCCATCCGGATATTTCATTCATCCGGCGATCCAGAACGTCCGTTCCGCCGATCAGGACGTTCAATTTTTTGTACCGGATCGGGCTGCTTTGATCGGCGCCGGTGATCAGGATGGACGTGATGCCGTCAAAGGGCTTCAGCGGAACGACGACAGCCTTTTGATAAGAAGAATCGTTATCGCGCCGTACAATACTCTCTCCGTCCTGATATACGTTAAATTGGCGAACACTGGACAGTGCGATCGAAATATCCCGTTGGCCGGTCGACCGGATTTCAAAGGCGAAGCCGCTGCGGTCAGGATCAAACCGAAGCCCGGCAACCGGCCGGACCGAGGATAGCCATTCCTCTGAAAGTAATTCACCGCCCATATACGCTTCCTGCGCCGTATCCAGCTGAAGGTATAGGAAAAATGCCAGGGCGAGCGTTGTGATGAAAACCAGGGGCGGCAGGATTCGTTTCAGCATGATGGTCTACGCTCCGTAGAAATAATGGTCACATGATTATTAAAACGGCTGTCGATCGTTTTCAATATTAATTAACATTAAAACTGTTTG
Organism: Clostridia bacterium; assembly: GCA_017469085.1. Taxonomy (GTDB): domain Bacteria; phylum Bacillota; class Clostridia; order Christensenellales; family Aristaeellaceae; genus UBA4246. The sequence continues at coordinate 6,008 of JAFUHB010000269.1, read as the reverse complement.
GATGATCTCAAAACGGTTGAAAAAGGGGATTTGATCTGATATAGAACAATCAGGACAGCGATCAAAGCTGGCAAAAGAATCAGGGAGGTTTTGCAGATGAAAAAAATGGTTCTACTGGCGCTCGCGGTGCTTGCCGTGTCGTTGATTTGCCTTTCGGCACTGGGGGAAGGGTTTGTACCAGGAGAGTATACGGCAACGGTTCATGGGATGCAAGGCAATTTTTCCGTTGCCGTGACATTTGGCGAAAATGAATCCATTACGGCGATCAACGTCGGCGCGAATAAGGAAACGGCCCAGGTTGGCAGCGAGGGGCTGCGGATCATGCAGGAAAGGATATTGGCCTCTCAATCGCTGGGCGTGGATACGGTCAGCGGCGCGACGGTCAGCAGCGCGGCGCTATTGAGCGGCGTGATCGATTGCGCGAAGCAGGCAGGCGCCGATGTTGCGGCGCTGCGTGCCGTGCCCAATTCGGTGGACGTCTATGACGACCGGAGCAATGAAACGGATATCCTGGTCGTGGGCGGCGGTATTGCGGGGCTTTCCACCGCGCTGACCGCTGTTCGGGACGGCGGCGACGTGATCCTGCTGGAGGCCTGCGATTTCGTGGGCGGTGACTCGGTCCTGGCCTCCGGCCTCTATCACATTGGCGGAACGGAAGCGCAAAAGGAAAACGGTATTACGGACGATCTGGCGGCGTTTGAAGAATGGCTGCTGAAAAAGGGCAAGGACCCGGTCCAGGTGGCTGTGATGGCGCCAAACGGCGTGATCGCGGAGGAGTTCCTGAACACCTTGGGGATCAAGTTTGGCTTGGTTTCCAACACGGCCGGCTCGGACATTGCCAGAACGCATCGTGTGTCCGGAGGAATGGTCGGCGTGGTCGGCGCGATCAAGGCGGAGCTGAACGAAAGAAACGCGGATGTCAGGACCGGGCTCAAGGCGGTCGGCTATCTGACGGACGCGCAGGGCGCGGTAGTTGGCGTAAAAGCGGAGGACCGTTACGGCGCGGAGCATGATTATTACGCGAAGAGCATCGTATTGGCCTGCGGCGGATTTGCCAATAATGCCGATCTGATCGCCGAGAGCTGGGGCGAGGAATATCGCAGCCTGGTGTTTGGCGGCACCAAGAACCTGGACGGCGCGATGCTGCTGGCGGCTCGGGACACGTTGGGTGCGCAGATGATCACGATGGACAATGTGCGTATGGATACGATGCATGAAACGCGTATGGGGCTGAATGTTCTGACCAGCGCTGTCAGCGGCTCCGGAGCGATCATGGTCAGCCAGACGGACGGCAAGCGCTTCTTTGACGAGATGGCCAATAACAGCGGCGGTATTAAGGACAATCTGTTTGCTCAGCCTGATCACCGCGCCGCGCTCATCTGGGGCGAAAACGCGCTGCAAATCAGCGAAAAGGTGGCTCAGAACCTCAACAATTATGTGGACAATGGGATGATCCGGGTTTGCGAAACCGCGGCGGACGCCGCCAAGCTGATTGGCGTGGATGTGTCTGCGCTGCAGGCGACGCTGGATGAGTGCGGGGCGGTAGCCAACGGCGCTCAGGAAGATGCGTTTGGCCGGGCCGCGGAGACTTTCTTTGGCGGGCTGCAGGCGCCCTATTATGTCATGACCGTCGCAAGCGGCGTCGGCACCACGCACGGCGGTTTCCGGGTGGATGAGCAGATGCGCGTGATCGGACAGGATGATCAGCCGATCGAGCGCCTGTATGCCGTCGGCGAGTGCGTGGGCGGCTACCTGGTCAGCTATGTGGGCGGCGATTCGCTGGCTCGCGGCACCGTGACCGGTGTGCTCCTTGGCCATGAACTGGCGAAGAATGAGAGGTAATGAAAAATGAAGAAGCTTTGCGCATTGATCCTATTGGCAATCATGCTCGTTTCCGCGTTGTCGTGCGCTGCCGCAGCAACCTTGACGGACGGCACCTATGAGGGCGTATCCCAGGGCATGAACGGCCCTGTGACTGTTCATATCACGGTGAAGGACGGAGCAATCCAAGAGATCATCGTACCCGAAAATAAAGAAACGAAGAGCCTGGGCGATTTGGCTGGCGCTATGCTTGCCGAACGCATCAAGGCCAATCAGTCCCTTGCGGTGGATACTGTGTCCGGCGCTACCATCACCAGCTATGCCGTGCTGCGCGCGGCGCAGCAGGCGCTGGAGCAGGCGGGCGACATCACCCGTTTCCAACAGGCCGCCGAAAAGCGGGAGCTGGTTCAGGGGGGAAGATGAACGGACTGACGTCGTGATCGTCGGCGCCGGGATCTCCGGCATCATGGCCAGCTATGAATTCAAGCTCAATTACCCTGAGGTTCGCTTTATTACCCTGGAAAAGCTGGACGTGATCGGCGGATCGCTTCCGATGGCGGGCGGCGCAATGATCGCGATGCACTCCCGAACTCATCAAGCCGCAGGCAAAGAAGCGGAAATGGAAGATATCATCAGCGTTCTGGAGATATCCATGGGTCATGAAGCAGACCGCGAGTATGTTACCAACATCTATGAGCATGCGGACGCGTGGATGGACCGCCTGGTGGACCTGGGCGTAGAGTTCAATCTGAACAACGTTACGCCCGCCAGCCGCGCAAACAACGATCGGCTTTCCGCCATCGCCGCGATGGGCAACGGCGCCGGTTTCACTTCCTTCCTGAACCAGGCGATTCGGAAGGACCCGTTTGACCTGAGAATGCACAGCCAGGTGACTGAGCTGATCGTGGAAGACGGACAGGTGATCGGCGTCAAGGTAGAGGATGCTGAAAAGACGTACAACATCTATGCCGACGCAGTCCTGTTGGCTACGGGCGGTTTCTCCAATAGCCGCGCGATGCTGGAAAAATATATCCCGCTGTACCAGCGCTCGATCTCTCGGAGCGGCGCAGGCGCGACCGGCGATGGTATCGTGCTGACCGAACGCTTCCAGCCGGAAATCGTCGGGCAGGCCAACGCGATGGGCGGAAGCCTTCGCGCGTCTCCGACGACGGCGAAGCTGAGCGGCAACTTTGTTGTCGCTGCCGACGGTAAGCGCTTTGCCAATGAGACCAATGCCAACGCCATGATCCGGGCCATCGGGGAAAATAATCTGTCCGCGTATTTGTTGATGGATGGGAAATTTGAAAACACTGCTGCGCTGGAGGCCGGTATCGACAGCGGCCTGGTGCGTCGGTTTGACACCCTGGAGGAATTGGCCGAAGGGATGCGGATCGATCAAGAAACGCTGCTGGAAACCGTGGCGCAGTATAACCAGGCAGCTGCAAACGGTGAAGAGCTGGAGTTCGGATTGCCTGCTGCCTCGGCGACACCGCTGGATACGGCTCCTTATTATGCGGAGAGAATCTATGTGATGCACTTCGGCACGATCCCCTCCGTGAAGGTGGATCATCAGATGCGCCTCCTGGATGGAGAAGGCAACGCGGTGCCCGGCCTCTATTGCTCCGGTGAGCTGACGGAGGGCAACCTGTACGATAACAAGTACCCCGGAGCCGGCTACGGCATCAGCTACGCCGCCTATTCGGGTGCTTATGCGGCGGGCTGCATCATGAACGACCGTGGCGCGGCTTCGGCGCAGTAATGGATACCGATTCGGCACAGAGAAAGTACATATCATGAAAAGGCGCGTCCGCATCTGGCTTGGTGCGGGCGCGTTCTTTGGAATTCGCCGGTGCCGCGGACGGTATGCCGGTCGTAAGGATTGGGAGAAGCCAGCAAAAAATCGGAGCCCATCTCGGGAGCATCGTCATGGACTCCGTGCTGCAGGAAGACTACCAGGGCAGCACCCTGATGAATGACCACATGAACGGCGAGTTTCCTGTGCTGAAGCCGGGAATGAATGCTATCAGCTGGACGGGGACGGTGACGAAGATCGTTGTCAGGCCAAATTGGAGATATCTATAACGGATTCTATCTTTTCAAGAATTCTGTTTTCATGGTATTTTGGGTTGCGCACTTATCAAAAGCACGCATTTATGAATTAGACAAGTGTGTCGAGTTCTTGTAAACACGGTATTTCTCGCTTTGTGTCGTGTTCAAAGAACGACCCTTTTCGTATGATAGCGGCGAAAGGAGGAACCCTGAATGGATCAGATCAAAATTGGGGCATTCCTTAAAGTGCTCCGGAAGGAGAAGAACCTGACGCAGGAGCAGCTTGCAGAACAATTGGGCGTATCTGGACGAACAGTATCCAGATGGGAAACCGGGAATAACATGCCCGATATCAGTCTGCTGGTTGAAATCGCCGAGTTCTACGAAGTAACCATCCCAGAACTAATCAATGGAGAAAGGAAAAGCGAGACCATGAACGAGAATGAAAAAGAAGTCGCCACGACAATGGCTGATTATGCCACAGAAGAAAAGGCTGGAATGCTGACAAGCATCCGCAATCAAAGTTTGATTGGGGTTTGTGCTATAGCCGTACTGTTGATTTTGCAGATCATCTTTCCAAATGGTGGGAATGACCTTGTTAGCTCTGTCATGCTATTCTGCCAAACCTTGATAAAGGTCATGATAATCATGATCTGCTTCATGTCTACCGGGTTGCTGTATAAGCTCCGACAAGGCAGAAAAGACATCAACATTCCAAAACCAATTCTACTGATCATAGGTGCAATTATTGCATTTGTCATCGCCCTCATTATCAAGAATCTGTTCAATTTGATCTTCTGATATGACATAGGCAAAATATTATTAACAATACTATTAACCACTATCATGCGTCGTCATACGGGCGGCGCTTTCATTTTGCCCTTCAGGGGGAGGTTCCTTATGATCTGCGTCAATCCCGCCGACTGCGCCGGCCTTTTCGGCAACGGCAACGGCGCCTTTATGCGGGAAGCGTGTACTCTGAGCCGATCCTGACAATCACAGGCTCCGGGGATATATACTCATGGTCGGCGCTAGCGTGGAATCGGAGCCCATCTCGGGAGCATCGTCATGGACTCCGTGCTACAGTAAACCTATCTGACCTATGGACTTAGCGCTTCCTCTGACTCTGAATTCATGATATCCTATCTGTGCGGCTTTGTGCTGCAAAAAAGTTTCCAGAGATACGATTTTTTCTCTTCCTCATCAGTCTAAATAGGTGTAGGAGGTGAACGGCACGTGAGCAATGTTCAGGGCCCTGACAGCGCTTCGCATCGGGATCAGGAATTTGTGCGACTGGTGGAGCGGTATCAGGCGGCTGTTTTGCGGACATGCTATCTCTATCTGTGTGACAAATCCCTAGCGGAGGATGCGTCGCAGGAAACCTTTATCAAGGTGTTCCGGTCCATGGACACCTTCAGAGGGGATTGCAGCGAAAAGACCTGGATCATGAAGATCGCCATGCGCACCTGTTATGACATCAATCATTCCGGCTGGCACCGCTTTTTTAATCGCCGCCTAACACCGGAAATGCTGCCGGAAGCTGCCGTTCCATTCGATGAGGTGGATGATGAGCTGACAAACGCGGTCATTCGACTGCCGCTCAAACTGCGTGAAGTGATCCTCCTGCGTTATTAACAGAACATTTGTCAAGGATAGAAAGAAACTTTTTTGAAAATAAGACAGAGATTGTTATTTAAGGATTTTTTAGACGCTAAAACAAGCTATATTATTATAAAGACTAAAACAAGCAAGCTATTATTATAAAGAAAAGATTGAATAATGTTGTTAATTAATGTATTATATATTGAATTGGAAGCTATGAATTGAGAGATGAATTATGGCACGTCCAAAGAAAGATGGGATTTATCTGAATATCAAATTAGATAAGGAATTGTATCACAGGTTAGAGGGCGTCTGTGAGGAAGCCGGGCAAACAAAGACCCTCATTGTGGAAAGGGCGCTTTTAGCCTATATGGATGATTTTGATAAGAAGCAGGAAACACTGAAAAAAATTGCAGTTGGCATTGTGACGGTTGTAGAAAACCAAAGGGCCGATAAATAATTGTAGGAGGTATTTCATGTTTGGGGAGTACTTTGCGTTGGATGAAAGTACCATTCCGATTTTTAAAGAGATAGGT
>JAFUHB010000268.1 GCA_017469085.1 Clostridia bacterium | reverse complement strand
GAAGGCAGAAGGTTGCCAATAAGTCGACCGCGCCTATCCTGCAGGGTTGCCCGCAGAAGCGCGGCGTTTGCTTAAGCGTCAAGACCACGACGCCCAAAAAGCCGAACTCCGCCCTTCGCAAGATCGCCAGAATTCGCCTGACCAACCAGATCGAAGGTACCTGCTACATTCCTGGTATCGGTCACAACCTGCAGGAGCACAGCGTTGTGCTCATCCGCGGCGGCCGCGTGCGCGACCTGCCCGGCGTCCGCTATCACATCATCCGCGGCGCGCTTGATACCGCAGGCGTCGCCAAGCGCAATCAGGGTCGTTCGCTGTACGGCGCAAAACGTCCCAAGAAGTAAGGCCGGTTTCCTGACGAGGGAGATTCGCCGGCTGCCGCCAAGGCGCGTATGCCTGCTCTGACCCGGGCTTCGCCGGAACGTGGAACCGGGAGATGCCGAGCGGCTCAATACGCGTCCCGCGCCGTATAAATTCCGGAACGGCGAGATGCTGACTCGCTGTGGACAGCGGCCCATATCCATCGTTTGGAAAACAGCCCCATTATTGAGGAGGGAACAACATGCCCCGTCGTGGATTTGTCCCAAAGCGCGAAGTTCTGCCCGATCCCGTATACGGGACCGTGGTCGTTACCAAGCTGATCAATCAGATCATGCTCGACGGTAAGCGCGGCACGGCCCAGCAGGTCTGCTACGACGCCTTCGAGATGATTAAAGCCAAGACCGACAAGGACCCCAACGAAGTCTTCCAGGCCGCGCTCAATAACGTGATGCCGCAGCTGGAGGTCAAGACCCGCCGCGTCGGCGGCGCGACCTATCAGGTCCCCGTCGAGATTCGCCCCGAGCGCAGGCAGACCCTGGGTCTGCGCTGGATCGTCGACTTCAGCCGCAACCGCGGTGAAAAGACGATGTCCGAGCGCCTGGCGGCCGAACTGATGGACGCTGCCAACAACACCGGCAACAGCGTCAAGCGTAAGGAAGAAATGCACCGCATGGCCGAGGCCAACAAGGCCTTCGCGCACTATCGCTGGTAATTTCTCCCTGCGAAGCGCGGCCCTTTGCGGGGCCCATAAGCGGCCGTTCGATTGGAAACGGCGCTTCACAGTGATGAAGGAGACAGTCAGAAGTTTATGCCCAGGAGTCATCCGTTAGACAAAGTTCGCAATATCGGCATCATGGCGCACATCGACGCCGGTAAAACCACCACGTCCGAGCGCATCCTGTTCTACACCGGCCGCACCCATAAGCTGGGCGAGGTCCACGACGGCGCTGCGACGATGGACTGGATGGAAGAAGAGCAGGAGCGCGGCATCACCATTACGTCCGCCGCCACCACCTGCCAGTGGAAGGGCTATCGCATCAACCTGATCGACACCCCCGGCCACGTTGACTTTACCGTAGAGGTCGAGCGTTCTCTGCGTGTGCTGGACGGCGCTGTCGCCGTTTTCTGCGCGAAGGGCGGCGTCGAGCCGCAGAGCGAGACGGTCTGGCGTCAGGCCACCAAGTATCACGTGCCGCGTATCGCCTACGTCAATAAGATGGACATCATGGGCGCCAACTTTGGCCGCGCCATCGAAATGATGAACACCCGCCTCAACGCCCGCGCGATCCCGATCCAATTGCCCATCGGCAAGGAATCGAGCTTCACCGGCATCATTGACCTGGTCAAGATGAAGGCGGAGGTTTATTACGACGACGAAGGCAAGGACGTCCGGGAGGAGGATATCCCGGCGGACATGCTGGAGGAGGCCCAGAAGGCGCGCGAGGTCATGATTGAGGCCGCGGCGGAGGATAATGACGAGCTGATGGAAAAGTTCTTCAGCGGTGAAGAACTGACCGTCGAGGAAATCATGAGCTCCCTGCGCGACCAGTGCATCGCCTGCAAGCTGACCCCCGTCATGTGCGGTTCTTCTTACCGCAACAAGGGCGTTCAGATGCTGCTCGACGCGATCATCGCCTACCTGCCCTCTCCGCTGGATATCCCGGCGGTCGAAGGCAAGGATCCGGACACGGAGGCGACCATCACCCGTGAAGCGAGCGACGACGCTCCCTTCTCCGCCCTGGCGTTCAAGATCGCCGTGGACCCCTTCGTGGGCAAGCTGGCGTTCTTCCGCGTCTACTCGGGCACGCTGGAGGCGGGCGGCTACGCTTACAACATCAACAAGCACAAGCGCGAGCGTTTCGGCCGCATCCTGCGGATGCACGCCAATCACCGCGAGGACATCGACTGTGTCTACGCCGGTGAAATCGCCGCTGCGGTGGGCTTCAAGGATACCACCACCGGCGACACGCTCTGCGACGAAAAGCATCCGATCATCCTTGAAAACATGGTGTTCCCGGATCCTGTCATTCAGGTTGCCATCGAGCCCAAGACCAAAGCCGGTCAGGATAAGATGGCCCTGGCGCTGAGCCGCCTGGCCGAGGAAGACCCCACCTTCAAGACCTACACCGATCAGGAAACCGGCCAGACCATCATCGCGGGCATGGGCGAGCTCCATCTGGAGATCATCGTGGACCGCATGATGCGCGAGTTCCACGTGGAAGCCACAGTCGGCCGCCCGCAGGTCGCCTATAAGGAGACCATCCGCAAGCAGGCGACAGCCGAGGGCCGCTTCGTCCGCCAGACCGGCGGTCACGGCCAGTACGGCCACTGCGTGATCGAGCTCGAGCCCCGTGAGCCCGGCGAAGGCTATGTGTTTGAAAACGCCATCGTCGGCGGCGTCATCCCCAAGGAATTCATTCCCGCGATCGACGCCGGCATCCAGGAGGCGGCCAAATCCGGCGCCCTGGGCGGCTTCGAGGTGGTCGATTTCAAAGCGCGCGTCATCGACGGCAGCTATCACGACGTAGACTCTTCTGAAATGGCCTTCAAGATCGCCGGCTCCATGGCGTTCAAGGAGTGCCTGCCCAAGGCTCAGGAGGTGCTCCTGGAGCCGATGATGAAGGTCGAGGTCGTGATCCCGGATCAGTATCTGGGCGACGTCGTCGGCGATATCAACGCCCGCCGCGGACGCATCGATTCCTTCGAGCCCAACATGGGCGATCAGACGGTGCATTGCTTTGTGCCCCTGAGCGAGATGTTCGGCTACGCGACCGATCTGCGCTCCAAGACGCAGGGCCGCGGCCTGTTCTCGATGCAGTTCGACCATTATGAGCCCGTTCCCGCCAACGTAGCGGAAAAGGTGGTAGGCAAGAAGGGTTGATCCCCTCTTTGTGAAATATATCTGTCAGCGGCGCAAGGCCGCGATATTAAGGAGG
>JAFUHB010000267.1 GCA_017469085.1 Clostridia bacterium | reverse complement strand
TTTTCTTTGACATCGACGGGACGCTGTGGGACGAGGCGCTGTTCATCCCCGAAAGCACCCGCCAGGCCATTCAATTGCTCCGCAAAAACGGGCATCAGACCCTGATCTGTTCCGGGCGCACCAAGGGCTATATCCGGTCCAAAGAGCTTTTGTCCCTGGGCTTTGACGGCATCGTGTCCGGCGCGGGCAACCGCATCGAGCTGAACGGTCAGGTAGTCTTTTATCGCGGCCTGTCCCGCGAGCAGATCCGCCGTGGGATGGACGCCGTCCAGAAATACCGCTATTACCCCATCCTGGAGGGCGACGAATATTTATACCTCCATGAGCCGGATTTTGCCGGCAACCCCTACCTGGCCAAGATGCAGGGCGAGCTCGGGCCTTATCTGCTGCCCCTGATGGCGCATTGGGATCAATGGGATATCTGCAAAATGACCGCCCTTGGACGGCCGGACGCGGACCCGGAGGGCCTGCAAAACGCCCTGAAGGACGATTACGGCATCATGTGCCACAACCCCTTTTTGATGGAGCTTGTCCCCAAGGGCGTCGATAAGGGCGAGGGGCTGAAGCGGGCCTGTCAGATGCTGGGCGTCCCGATCGAGGAAAGCGTGGCCTTTGGCGACAGCATGAACGACCTGCAGATGATCCGCGCCGCCGGGATGGGCGTGGTCATGGGCAACGGCGATGAAAGGCTCAAGCAGGAGGCCGACCTCGTGACCTCGCCGCTCTGGCAGGACGGCATCATGGTCGCCTGCCATACGCTGGGATTGATTTGACACGAAACGAAAACGCATTTAGCCGGGATAAAATCGCCCGGCTTATTCGTTATTATGATGAAAGGGGAGAAGCGATATGCAAAAAAGAGCCTTGCTGATCCTGCTCGCGCTGCTATGGATCATCCCGGCCTCCGCCTGCCTGGCGGAAAACGATCCCGCGCTTCCGGCTTCCCTGCGGGAGCTGGTCGTCACGGACGAGGCAAGCGGCATGCTGCGCGCCGCGGAGGGGGCGGACGTCCGCCTGTCCCAATGGGGAGACGTCGCCGCGCTGGCGCAGACCGGCGACCCGGCGCGCCTGATCGTCCTGCAAAGGGAAAACGGCCGCTGGACGGCTGTCGCGGAAAACCGTTCGCTGCTCTATGGCGAATGGGACGTTTTTATGGACGACGACCGGGTCTTTTTCCTGACCCAGCGGTGGGAACGGGGCTGGACGACCGTCACGGTCAGGCTGGGGCAGGACGGCGTCTGGCGCTTTTCATCGCGGGAGATTCATGAGCTGTCGACCGACGACTCGCCTGTATACGATTACGCGAAAAGCGTGTCCTGGGCGGACGAGACCTTGACGTATGAAAGCTGGGACGAGGACGAAAACGACAATATCATCGCCTGGCTCGACCCTTACGCCGTGCCGGCGGGCTGGATGGCCGAGGTGCTTTGCGTGAGCAATGCCGATGAGGAAACCCTGGAGGCCCTGTTCCCGGAAAACTGGGATTATCCGGGCTGGCCGGGCAGCGCCGCTTTGCGGAAGGCGGCTCAGGAGCTGACGCCAAGCTATCGATGGGAAGGCGGTTCCGTATATAACGGGCTCCAGTACCTCGCCCGTCGGCCGGATGGCGAAAAGGTGCTGGTCTGCGCGGAGCGAAACGGCGCGGGCTGGGCCCTGACCGTCAGCGCTCCGCTGCCGGAAAACAGCGTTTACGGGGTCGAAAACTTTATCGATACCATCGACACCGGCACAGCCAACTGCGAGGTCCAGCGCATGCCGGACGGCAAATGGGGCGTTCGGGTCGTCTATGACTGGAGCCTGGGCGACTGGGCATCCCTGGGCGGCTACTGGATCAGCTTCCGGGGCCTTTCCGACATCGCCCTGCCCCAGGGCTCGCCCGATTATGTGTACGGCAGCCACCCCTGGAGCGACATCACCGCCATCGACTGGCGTGCGCTTCCCTCGGACCCTTCCATGCTGCTCCAGCAGATTGATACTGCCGGCTGGGCCACCGTGAACAACCCCAACCCCGCCGATCGCCTGCACCTGCGGGAAGAACCAGACCGTGCCTCCGCCTCCCTGGGCAAATATTACAACGGCGCACCGGTGCGCGTGCTGGAAACGAAGGGCGATTGGACATACGTGGACATCTTGGGCGAAACCGGCTGGATGATGTCCCGTTACCTGGCGTTCGGCGAGCAGATGAAGAAGGTCTCCTCGGCCATGCCCGTGTATGATGCTGGCGGCAGCTTCCAGGTTTCCTCCGCGCCGGGCGGAGCGCCGGACCGGCTGATCGCCACCCCCTGGAGCCTGCAAATACTGGCCCTCGTTGAAAAAGCGCCGGACGGCAACAGCTACTGGCGCGTGTGGGATCCCATGACCGATGTGACCGGATACATCAATACCGCCGATATCGAGCTGCCCCAAGGATGATAAAATACTCGCCCGCCACGGAAGATGAACCGCATCCCGTCAAGAGGACAGTGAAACAAAAAACAAAAATGGAACAAGAAATCTCTGGTACCCAAAGAGGGTTGCCAGAGATTTTCTTTAAATAAAGCACGGCAAATAGCACACGGCCCGCATCTGGTCAAGGGCT
>JAFUHB010000266.1 GCA_017469085.1 Clostridia bacterium | reverse complement strand
CCAGCTCCGCCGCCGAATAGAAGGCCAGCGGAACGCCGAGCCGACGCGCGTACTCCGCAAGCCCCGCCTCGTCCGCCTTCACGTCGATGGACGCGACCTGCTCCACCGAACGAAGATCGAGCCGCGCCGCCTCGAACGCCGACCGGCCCGCGCCGACCGCCGCGCCGCGCGCCATCGACCTAGACCTGTCCCAAATGAGCGGCACGGTGGTCTATTCCCAGGTATACAACATGATGTACGAGCCCGACGCGTTTATCGGCAAGGTCATCCGGATGTCCGGCTGGTTCGATTATTTTGAGGATGAGACGACCGGCAATGTGTATTTTTCCTGCGTGATCCCGGACGCCACCGCCTGCTGCGCCCAGGGCGTCGAGTTTGTCTGGGCGGGGGAGCATGCGTTCCCCGACGACTATCCGCCCGCCGGCACCGGCCTCACCGTGACCGGCCGCTTTGAGACCTACCGCGAGGACGAGTACCTGTTCATGCGCCTCGCCGACGCCGAGGTCGAATGGGACGAGCCCGCTTCGATCCCGCCGTCGGCGAGCTGAAGAGAAGTATTGCGCGTGATCGCCTTATCTGAGGGCGATCTGCTCCCCCTGGACCAGGAGGGTCAGGGTGTCGGGCAGGGCGTCGGCGGTGATCATCTCGGTCACGGTAAAGCGCACGTCGTCCGGGGAATCAAAGCGGCCGGTCAGGCTCATGCCGTCCGAGTACTCGGCTCCGGCCCCGTCCGCCCAGCGCGCGCCGCGCAGGCCGTCCACCAGCAGGTCCAGCCGCGCGTAGTCCTCGGCGGGGACGTCGCCTTCGTATTCATACTCGGCGAACAGGTAGGCCCCGGTGACGCGCAGCTCGGCGCGGACGGCGGTCAGCGCGAAGCCGTTTACCCGGAAGGGCTCGACGGGCCGATACGTTTTTTCCGCCAGGACGGGGGCGATGGGCAGGACGATCGGGTCCTCCACGATCCACTTTTCCGCTTCCTCCCCGGTTGCCGGATCGATCCGCGCGACCCGCATCCAGAGGGTCGCGGGCAGCTCGTCGCCGACGGCCTCGGGAACGGTGGTCGGCATGTTCAGGTAGGCGACGCTGCCGTCCTCGTTGAACATATAGTCCTCCATGGCCTCCCCGGCATCCATGGCCGGGTCGATCCGCATGGTCAGGCGCAGGGTATAGAGGGGCAGCTCCAATTGCTTCGCGGCCTCCGTCCAGGTAGTCTCGGGGGCCAATCCGTAGCGCCTGGCGATCACGTCCGAGCCGGCGGCAATCTTTGCCTCCAGGTCATAGCTCCCGCAGAACAGGGCCTCCGACCCGTCCGTCGCGCGGGCCTCCATCGCGGACAGGGCGATCCGTCCGTCCGCCAGCAGCTGCCGCACGGTGACGGTCAGCGGGCCCACCTCGTAAACGCGCTCCTCGGTTTGGTCCAGCGCCTCCTCGGCGGCCTTGGGCACGGTCAGGCCATAGTGCTCCTGATAGAAATCGACCCATCCCAGGTTGTTCGCCGCCAGGGCGACGGCGGTGGTAACGATCGCCGTGATCGCCGCGATCAGCACGGCGCGGAAGGTTGCTTTTTTCATTTTCTTTTCCTCCTGAACGGAGCGGGCGGCGTCCGTCAGCGCGCTACGGCAGCTGTCCGGCATGGCCGGGAAGGCGCTCCGCAGGTCCGGGGAGGTCAGGTCACGCTTCATTCCGCATCCAGCTCCTTTCTCAATTGCGTTTTTGCTCTGGCCAGCCGTCCCCGAAGGGCGCTCTGGGGCAGCCGCAGGGCCTTGGCGGCCTCGGCGTAGGTCATTCCCTCGGAAGAGACCAGCACCAGGGGCAGCCGCAGCTTGTCCGGCAGCTTGGACAGGGCGATGGCCAGCTCGGGGTCGGGCGGCGGAACGGAGGGCTCCTGGACCTCCTCGAGGGAGACGAGGCGGCGGCGCTTGCGGCGCGCGTCGTAGCAGGCGTTGATCAGGATCCGTGTCATCCAGGTGCGGAACAGCCGGGGGTCCCGCAGGGTTCCCCGTTTTTCCCAGGCCTTGAGCGCGGCCTCCTGCAAGGCGTCCTTGCAGTCCTCGTCGCTCCGCAGGATCGACCAGGCTACGCGATACAGCATATCGGCGCTCCCCTCGACCTGGGAAACGAAGAAATCCTTGTCCATTCCGTTCAGCTCCTTTGCAACGTTGCAATCATTAGACGGCGCGGCGGGCCTGATCGTCACGTTCTCGGGAAAAGAAAAATCACGGGAGAATCATCAGCCGAGCTTCCGACAGGATGCGGATGCTCTGGACCCGTTCGCCGTCCCATTCGCCCAGGAGGATCAGGCGGTCCTCCCCGGGCGAAACATAGTAGAGCTCGCAGGGGGTCCAGAGGTTGACGTTGTGCTCGGCGTATACGAAGGTATGCTCGCCGTCCCGCAGCACGCGGACGTTCATGAGCGCGTGCTCGGTCTGGGCCAGCAGCCGGAGCGCGGTCCGGACGAAGTTCGGCGTCTCCCGCTCTTGCTCCGCCTGGTCGAGCGCAATCACCCGCGTCGGCCGGTTGAAGACGCGGCCGTCCTCGATCAGGGAGGTAAAGCACCCGTCGGGGATCAAATAGAGATCCACGGGGTCCGGGTCGAAGGGCCCGGCTTCCGCCACGCGGCCGTTTGAGGCGAGAACGTAGCGGCAGGCCTCCGTTTCGTCCCCGCGGGCCGTTTCCACCAGCATCAGTCCCTCCTGGGCGGGGTCAAAGCTTCCCTCGCCGGAGCCGTCGTCGCAATCGGTGAGAAATACCCCGCCTCCGGCCATAGAAAGGCACAGGATCAGGAGCAGGACGGGCAGCGCCAGCGCGTGCTTCATGCCCCGTCGCTCCCCCTTCTGTATTCCAGGATATCCCCCGGCTGGCAGTCCAGCGCCTCGCACAGCCGGGCCAGGGTGCTGACCTTGACGGCCTTGGCCTTGCCCGTTTTGAGGATGGACATATTGGGCACGGTGATCCCCACCTGGTCGGCCAGCTCGGTCAGGCTCATTTTGCGCTTGGCCAGCATCACGTCGATATTGAAAACGATCTCGCCTTCCATTCGCTTCCTCCGCTCATATCGTCAGGTCGGCCTGCTCCTGCAGGGCTGCCGCCTTGTGCACCAGGTGGGACAGGGCGGCGGCCGCCACCGCGATCGCCACCCCGACGAACACCACGATCAGGCTCATCAGGACGACGCCGGGATGGCTCATGTCC
This sequence comes from Clostridia bacterium, assembly GCA_017469085.1. Taxonomy (GTDB): domain Bacteria; phylum Bacillota; class Clostridia; order Christensenellales; family Aristaeellaceae; genus UBA4246. The sequence goes on along the minus strand of JAFUHB010000266.1, from coordinate 5,075 downwards.
GCCAGCAGCAGGATCGCGTTGCCTAAGAAAAACGCCCCGGCGTCCCCGGCGGCCAGCCAGGCGATCCGGCTCAGGTCCCGCGCGTTGCCCTCCGAAAAGGAGCGGTCCTCGCCGATGCGGCCGGCGATCCGCCAGCCCAGCCCCAGCGCCAGGTAGCAGGGGACGCCCGTGGCCCACAGGAAAATCAGCCAGGGCCAGAAGCGGCCCGCGAATTCCGGATAGGCTTGGGCAAGGCTCCTCCCGTAATCGGGCAGCAGGGCCAGGTAGACCGCCAGCCCGCAGGCCGCCGTGCCGATCAGGATGCCTTTGAGCCATTTCGACAGCTTTTTTTGTTCCAAGTTCGATCCCTCCTCAAAATTTTTTTCGGGAGGATCATACCTCAAAAATATCTTTAAGTCAATAATTAATTATCGAATTACGATAAATTTTACAATAATTGGCCTTTTCAAACTGCCGTTTGAGCCTTATACATATGTCAAAATCTCAGAATTTTTGACACGCAAATGCGACAAATGAAACACGAATGCGACATAAACGCTACATTTGAAACGCAAATGCGACATTTGACACGCGTTTGCTACATAAACGCTACATAAACGCTACTTTACAAGGGAAAAAACCTGTGTTATCTTTATGCTGGCCGAAGCGAAGGCGCGGCGGGAAATCAAACCCGCTCGCGCCTTTTCTTTTGTGCTGAATCGTTATTCTATCAGAAGGAGGACTTATGACCCCAAAGAAACTCAAGCCTGATCCCGCCGCCCTGACGGCGGGAGAGCTTGCGCCGGCCGCGATCAAGCGTGTCGGGAGCATCGTCCTGGACGAGAGCGCCGACCCGCGCGTGGTGATCTCCGGCGCGAAGCTGATCCTGTGGGCCGCGGGCCTTTCGGGCGGGGAGGCCGCCCTGCCCGGGGACTACGACCTGAAATTGCTGGGAGGCCCGGATGGCGACCCTTGCGTTTGACGTGACCCAGCTGAACCCCGTTTACCGGCCCTACCTGACCGATACCCACCGCTACCAGATCTTTTTCGGCGGCTCGTCGTCGGGCAAGAGCGTTTTCCTGGCCACGCGCGCGGTGCTGGACGTGCTCCAGGGCCGCAACATCCTGGTGGCCCGCAAGGTGGGCCACACGCTGCGCGCCTCGGTCTGGAACGAGGTGGGCAAGGCCATCGACCGCCTGGGCATCCAGGACCAGTTTGATATCCGTACCTCGGAGATGACGGTCACCGCCCGCGCCAACGGCGCGCAGATCCTCTTCGCCGGCCTGGACGATGTGGAAAAGATCAAGTCCCTGACCCCGGCGCGCGGGGCGCTGACCGACGTATGGATGGAGGAGGCAACCGAGTGCGACCGCGCCGATTTCAAGCAGCTGGACAAGCGCCTGCGCGGCCAGACCCGCCATCTCAAGCGGGTCACGATGTCCTTTAATCCGGTGTATAAAACGCATTGGATCTACGAGGACTTTTTTTCGGGCTTCGCCGACGGCGACACCTCCTATCAGAACGCCAAGGTTTCCATCCTCAAGACCACCTACCTGGACAACCGCTTCCTGACCGAGGACGACGCCTCCTCCCTGCGCGCGGAGACCGATCCCTACTACCGCGCGGTCTATACCCTGGGCGATTGGGGGACGCTGGGGGACAGCGTGTTCACCAACTGGCACACCGAGGACCTGCGGCCCCTGCGCCGCCTGTACCGGGACCGCTACATCGGCCTGGATTTCGGCTTCGCCCGGGACCCGAGCGCCGCCGTCAACTGCGCCCTGGATCGGCCGGGGCGGCGGGTGCTGGTTTTTGACGAGCTGTATGAGACCGGGCTGGTGATCTGGGAGCTGGCCCGGCGGCTCGAGCGCTTCGCGGGCCGCAACCTGATCACCTGTGATTCCGCCGACCCGCGCAGCATCGCCGAGCTGCGGGCCCTGGGCGTGCGCGCCCTGCCCGCCCGCAAGGGCCCGGACAGCGTGCTGCACGGCCTGCAATGGCTGCAGGGGCATGAGCTGGTGGTCAACGTGACCTGCCACAACCTGTGCCGGGAGCTCAGCCATTACCGCTGGAAAAAGGACGCCGCCGGCAACAGCCTGCCCGCGCCCGAGCCGGGGGACGATCACCTGATCGACGCCCTGCGCTACGCCCTGGAGTGCGAGCAGCTGAACCGCCGTGCCGTCGTCCGCCGCAAGAGGGAGGTGGGCCTGTGATCTGCATGGACCGGGAGGCCGTTGGCCCCGCGCCGGGCTGGGAGGCGCTGCGCTGGGCCCTGCGGGAGCACCGGAAAGCGCTGGGCCGCCTCGAGCGCCTGCGCGCCTATTATGAGGGCCAAAACCCCGCCATTCTGCAAAAGGAGCGCGGATCGGGCCAGCCCAACCTGCGCCTGCCCCATCCCTTCGGCCGCTACATCACGCTGACCGCCTCTGGCTACCTGACCGGGCGGCCCATCCGCTATGCTTCTCCCGGCCAGGAGGAAGCGCTGGCGCGGCTGCTCCGGCGCTTTGGGCGCTGCGCCCTGGACAGCGTGGACAGCGAGCTGTCCGTCAACGCCTCGGTGTACGGCAAGGGCGTCGAGCGCGTTTACCTGGACGAGGAGGGCGCGCCCCGCTCCGTCAGCCTCTCCCCGCTGGAGGCCTTCGTGGTGTACGACGATACGGTGGCTCATCAGCCCCTGTTCGGCGTGACCCTGATCCCCAAAGCCGGGCCGGACGGCGCGGGGGAGGGCACGCTGATCGAGGTCCTGACGGCGGACGCCGTGTTCACTTGGACGGCCTCCGGGCGGGACCCGGCCACAGCCCGCATGATCGCCGAGTCGCCCCACCCCTTCCGGGAGACGCCGCTGATCGAATACTGGAACAACTTTGACGAGGCGGGGGATTTTGAGGGCGTCCTTCCCCTGATCGACGGCTACGACCTCCTGCAGTCCGACCGTCTGAACGACAAGGAGCAGTTCGCCGACAGCCTGCTGGTGCTGACCGGTTGCCAGCTGGGCGAAACCTTTCACACCCGCCGCCGCGTGGCCGAGGACGGCACGCTCGTCGAGGAGCGCGTGCCCGACGAGGACCCCGCTGCCCGCCTGCGCCGGGACCGCTGCCTTTCCCTGCCGGACAGCGACGCCTCCGCCCAATACCTGACCCACACCCTGCACGAGGCGGATACCGAGGTGCTCCGCGCCGCCCTGCGGGAGGACATCCACAAATTTTCCTTCATCCCCGACCTGTCTGACCGTTCCTTCTCCCAGAACGCCTCCGGCGTCGCCATCCGCTATAAGCTGATGGGCCTCGAGCAATTGGCCTCCGTCAAGGAGCGCTGGTTCCGCGAGGCCCTCCGGGCCCGTCTGCGCCTGTACGCCGCCTGGCTGGAAGCCGCCGAGGATATCCGGCTGGACGCCGAGCAGGTGGAGATCCGCTTTGAGCGGGCCCTGATCACGGGGGAGGAGGAAGGATAACGGCGGGATTTTCCTGCCGGATTTCATCATTTCATCGAAAGGATTTTGCTATGACCGAAAAAGAGCTTCAGGCCCTCTCCCGCTCCCTGGAGGCGCGGGAAAAGGCGATGCGCATCCGCGACCTGCACGCCAAAATGGCCGCCGAGACCGAGAGCCGCGGCCTGCCCCGCGTGTTCCTCAAATGCCTGAATTATCACGACGAAAAAGCCTGCCACGCCGCCCTGGATAAGCTGGACCGGGCCTATCGGGAGGCGGTCAGCCAGGGCGTCGCCCAGCGCCTGAAGGGCCGCGCGCCCATAGCCGCCCAGCCCCGCGCTTCCATGGCGCAGCCCGCCGCCCTCGCCGCCATCCGGGAGGCGATGGGGCTGAAGGGCTGATGAAGCAGGGCGGAACGCTTCACACTATTTCAAATAATATCAATATTATATTTAATCAAGGAGTTTGTTATGGCAAACAACATTTCCCTTTTCAAGGCCACCGTGCCGATGCTGGACGAGGTTTACAAGCAGGCCACCCTGACCGGGCTGCTGGACGGCGCGCCGGTGCTGGCCCAGGCCGGGGCCAACGCGGACGAGATGATCGTGCCGATGCTGGATATGTCCGGCCTGGCCGATTACGACCGCGCCTCCGGCTACCGGGCCGGGGACGTGACCCTGACCAACCAGACCGTGCGCTGCAACTTTGACCGGGGCCGCCTGTTCACCGTGGACAGCATGGATGACGCCGAGACTGCCGGCATCGCCTTCGGGCGGCTGTCCGGCGAGTTCATCCGCACCCGCGTCGTGCCTGAGCTGGACGCCTTCCGCATCGCAGCCTACGCGGGGCATACCGGCGCTACGCTGCTGACCGGCAGCCTGTCGACCGGCGAGGCCGTGGTGGAGGCCCTGCGGGCCTGCGTGAACGCCCTGGACGAAAGCGAGGTGCCCTTCGAGGACCGCGTGCTGTTTATCCTGCCCACCCTGCGCGGCCTCATCGAGGACCTGGACACCGTCAAATCCCGCGCCGTACTGGGGCGCTTCAGCGAGGTGATCAGCGTGCCGCGCACCCGCATGTACACCAAAATCACCCAGACCGACAACGGCTATCATAAGGCGGACGGCGCGCTGGACCTGAACTTCCTCTGCGTACACAAGGACGCCGTCATCCAGTTCCAGAAGCACATCGCGCCCAAGGTGGTGCCGCCCGAGCTCAATCAGGACGCCGACGCCTGGAAATTCGGCTACCGCAGCGTAGGCATCGCCGCCGTGTACCAGAACAAGGCCGCCGGCATCTACGCCCACGCGGCGCCGGGGGGAGGGGCCTGATTGATGACGCCCGACATGCTGCTCCCCCGGCTGAAAGCCCTGCTGGAGCTGGATCACACGGAGGAGGACCCGCTGCTGCTGGCCCTTCTTTTGCACGCGCGGGACACCGCCTGCGCCCTGACCGGGCGGGAGGAGCTGCCGGAGGCCCTGGCGCCCGCCGTGGTCGAAATGGCCCTGTGCGCCTATAACCGCCGGGGCAGCGAGGGAGAGGCCTCCCGCAGCGAGGGCGGCGTTGCCGTGCAGTATGAGGGCCTGTCTGAGGGCGTGCGCGGGATGCTGCGGCGGTATACCCTCGCGAGGGTGGGCCCGTGACGCGGCGCGGCGCTCCCGCGCGCTTCCTG
>JAFUHB010000265.1 GCA_017469085.1 Clostridia bacterium | reverse complement strand
CCGCTCCCGCATCAGCGCCATCATCACCACCAGGAAGATCGCGCTGCTCAGGTAATAGCCGATGTATTCAAACAGGAACACGCTCGCGAACACCAGCGCGGCGATCCCCAGGCTCAGCTGCCACCGCCTGAACGGCTCGTCCGGCTCGCACGTCCCGTTCAGGATCGATACGAACACCAGCACGATCACCGGCGCCATCAGCGCGCACCACGTCCGCGGCATCGTCGCCGCCGTCGTGTACTTCATGATCCCCTTCACGCGGAACGAGAACGTGCACAAAAACAGCAGCAGCGTAAACAGCGTCAGAAACGTGATCACCAGCAGCTGCCCCCGATAGGGCTTCAGCCTCGGCACCTTGGTGTAGATCACCCAGAACAGTCCCATCAGCGCCGCAAAGATCAGCACCGTCCACAAAAAATTGCTGTCCGCCGCCAGAAACGTACCCAGCGTTTTCAGCATCGTATCGACTCCCCCTCCGTTCGATCGTTTTGTTTGTCCGGATTATCATACACCGAGCGCCCGTTAATTTTCCGGAAAGAAATCAAAGCGTCGGGCCTGTCTTAGCCGTTTCTTGGCAAAATATGATATAATCCATAAAAATATGGAAGCAAGGAGGAGCCATGGAGCAACCCAAATACAGGCGTTTTTTCCGGAACGGGCTGCTGTTCCTGTTGATCATGGGCGCGGCAGTCGCTCTTTCCATGGCGCTCTCCGGCATCAACGACGATAATAACCCCTTCGCGATGGCGGTGTTCATCCTGGCCGTTGCGCTGGTCGCGCGCGTCTCGGACGGCTATCTTTGGGGCATCGCGGCCTCCCTTTTGGGCACCTTCTGCGTCAATTATATCTTTACCTACCCCTTCTGGGCCTTTGACGTTACCTATCCGGGCTATCCGCTGACGGTGGCGGTCATGCTGATCGTATCCATCCTGATCAGCGCGCTGACCACACAGATCAAGCGTCAGGAGCAGCTGCGCTTTGAGATCGAGCGGGAAAAGATCCGGGCCAATTTGCTGCGGGCGATCGCCCACGATATCCGCACGCCGCTCGCCTCCATCCTGGGCGCCAGCTCCGCGCTGCGCGAGCAGAAGCTTTCACCCAATGACCAAACCGAGCTGATCGACGGCATCCATCGGGACGCCCAATGGCTGGTGCGCGTCACCGAGAACCTGCTGTCCATCACCCGGTTTACCGGCGGCGTCGCCCTCAAAAAGGAGGACGAGGTCCTGGAGGAGATCATCGGCAGCGCCATCCTCAAGTACCGGCGTCGCCCAGCCTGCCTGCCGGTGGAGGTCGATACGCCGGAAAGGATCCTGATGGTTCCGATGGACGGCGTGCTGATCGAGCAGGTCCTGATCAACCTGTTCGATAACGTCAGCGACCACGCGGCAGGCGCAAGCCGCATCTGGCTCCACATTTCGACCGAGCCGGGCCGGGTCGTCCTGTCGGTGGAGGACGACGGACCGGGCATCCCGAAGGACCGCCTGTCCCGTGTGCTGGACGGAAGCCTGACCGACCTTCACAGCCAAACCGACGACCGTCGGAACATGGGCATCGGCCTGTCGGTATGCCGGTCCATCATCCGCGCGCACGGGGGCGATCTATCGGCCGGACGCAGCGCGCACGGCGGAGCTGCGCTCCGGTTCTATCTGCCTTATCAGGAGGAAGAAGCCTATGCCGGGTGACATCAAAAGCAAGGTGCTGATCATCGAGGACGACCCAGGCATCTGCACTTTTCTAAAAACCACCGTCGGCGCAGCGGGATATGACGCCATCGTGACCGGCAGCGGCAGCCATGCCCTGAACATCATCGCCTCGCATTGCCCGGACTGCATCCTGCTGGATCTGGGGCTGCCCGACATGGACGGCTGCGAGATCATCCGGAGCGTCCGCAAATGGACCCAGACGCCGATCGTGGTGATCTCCGCCCGCAGCACGGAGGAGGACAAGGCCGGCGCGCTGGACCTGGGCGCGGACGATTATATCACCAAGCCCTTCGGCGCGGTGGAGCTGCTCGCCCGCATCCGGGCGGCCCTCCGGCACACGCATACCACTGCGGAGGACGGAGAGCTCGCCCTCACCGGCAGCTACCGGGTCGGCGAGCTGTGCGTCGACTATAAAAAACGCCGCGTCTTTCTGCGCGGCCAGGACGTTCACCTGACTCCCAATGAATTCCGCATCGTGGCCCTGCTGGGCCGCCATGCCGGGCAGGTAATGACCTATAAGGCTCTGCTGCGGGAGCTGTGGGGGCCCTCCGTCAGCATGGACAATAAGATCCTCCGCGTTCATATGGCCAACATCCGCCGCAAGCTCGAGCAAAACCCCAACCAACCCCGGTATATCTTTACCGAGGTCGGCGTAGGCTACCGGATGGCCGAGCGCTCCGAGGACGAGCCAACCGATTGACCGCGTGAAAAAGCGGCGCTTTCAGTATTCACTGGAGCTGATACTGATCAACCATATACAGATACGGGAAGAATTTTTTGTCCTGATGCAGATGGGTATGGGGTGGACGGAAAGCCGTATTATATCAAATTTGCCGGGATCAGTAGATCCTCCGCGCTGACGGGGAAGGGCTTCTGCGCCATGCAGACAATCCCCCCCTTGCCCCGCGTTAAGGTTGTTTTCTCAATCACATCAAATTTGCGGGTTTCCTTTTTATTGGGATTTGCGCTCATCTTGATTTCAAGCGGATGGATCCGGCCGTTCTCTTCCACGAACACGTCGATTTCCTTTGCCTTGTCGTCCCTGTAGAATGTCAGAAGGGCCTGCTGTGGCGCGTAGCCGTAGTTTTTGACCAGCTCCATCACCACATAATTTTCAAAATAATGGCCGTTCGCCGCGCCGCTTTGCAGCGTCTCTGCCGTCAGCCAACGGCTCAAGTAAGCGCACAGCCCGGTGTCGCAGAAATACAGCTTCGGGGTTTTCACCATGCGCTGCAGCTCGTTGTTGGCGTAAGGCTCCAGCAGATAGATCACATCCATATCCTGCAAAATGCCGATCCACTTTTTTGCCGTGGGTTCAGAGACGCCCGCGGCTTCCGCCAGCGTGTGATAGTTGACCAGTTGACCAACCAGGGCGGCGCTCGCGCGGATCAGGCGCTTAAAGCCGGCGACATCCTGAATGCCCTCGTCGTTCACGGCGTCCGCAATCAGGTAATTATCGATATAGGACTGATACCAGGTTTGCGCCATTTCCGGCGTCGCGGCCTGAACATCCGCAAAGCCGCCCTGCCAAATATGCCGAAAGGTCCGCTGCAAATCATTTGCCGGCATACGCTCCTGCCGCTCCTGCAGGCAGGGCATAGAAAAATCCAGGTCAGGCGCATACAGATACCCGGCTTTTTCCCGTTGTGAAAGGCCGTACAGGCGCAGGATGCCCAGGCGGCCCGCCAGCGTCTCCTGCGAGCGCTCCATCAGCTTTTTCCGCTGGGAACCCGTCAGCCAGAAGCAGCCCCGCTCCTCGCTTTCATCACACATGAGCTTGATCTGGTTCAGCAGGTTGGGCGCTTTCTGGATTTCATCGATCAGGATGGGCGGCTTATAGGTCTGGAAAAACAGCACCGGATCGGACAGCGCCAGCTCCCGGTCCAGATCATTGTCCATCGTCACATAGGTCCGCTGCTGCTCCTGCGCCATATGCTTGAGCATGGTGGATTTGCCCACCTGACGCGCGCCAATGACCAACACCGCCTTAAAGAACCGGCTGGCCTCTGCAAATTTTCGTTCCAACTCACGGCGGATGTACGGCATAATCGTCCTCCATGATCGCGGTAATCTAAAGTCGCGTTTATTATACCGCGGATTTCACCAGCTTGCAACACCCCCTGTCAACAATGTGATGTTTCCCTGAACCGAAAAGCGGCGCTTTTCAGCGCCGCCCGTGAGGATATGCCGTTTTACTTTTATCCAGTGCCTGAAGGGTTTGGTCAATAGTTGACAAGATTGTAGTTCTCGATCGCCTCGTCGGCCATCCTCACCAGCTCCTCAACGCCCTGCTCCGGCGTGAGGCTGCCCATGTACACCTTTTCGGTGACCTCCTCCACATACTGACGCACCTCCGGGAATACGCTCAGCAGGGAGCCGACGTATTGCGGGCCGGAATCGTGCAGCTGGTCCAGCGCGACCTCGAACTGCGGATTCTTTTCGATGTTCGCCTTGAACGTTTCGGTATCCCTGGCGTTGACGTTGATGGGGAAGTAGCCGGTAATGGAGCTCCAATAGGCCTGGTTTTCGGGATTGACGCAGAATTTGATGAAATCATAGGAGGCGTTCATGCGCGCCTCATTTCCGCTGTCGATGATCCACAGGGTGCCCCCGCCGGTGGACACGCCGCCATCGTCGTCAGGGTTGACATAGGGGAAGTAAGCCGCGCCGACCTCAAAGGCGTCGCCGACGTTGGCGATGGTGCCGGCGATATTGGCGGTGGAGGCCAGCGCCATGGCGGCCTTATTGGCCACGAAGGCGGCGCGTCCCTGCGTGGTGCCTCCGCGCTCGGCGTACATCACATAGGGCGACTCGGCGAATTTCCTCCACATGTTGAAGATATCCAGCGCCGCGCCGTTCTCGCCGAACATGACCCGGGTGGCATAGGACTCGCGGCCGTTGCCGTTGTTCACATATTCGCGGCCCATCTTTCCGACCCACTGCTCAAAAAACCAGCCGTAGTTGGAGATATAGAGCCCATAGCGGTCGACGCTCCCGTTGGCGTTGTAGGTGGTCAGCTTTTCGGCGATCTCCAGGATCCCGTCGATCGTGGTGGGCACTTCGGTGATACCTGCCTCTTCAAAGGCGGTCTTGTTGTAATACAGCAGGGGCGTCGAGCAGTTAAAGGGCATCGAATTGATCTTGCCGTCCACGGTATAATAGGCCAGCAGGTTGGGCTCGATGACGCTGGTATCCCAGTGATCCGCGTCGATGAATTCCTGCACGGGCCTGATCCAGCCGCTGTCGATGATGAAACGGGTGCCGATCTCATAGGAATGTACGATGTCGCAGGGCAATTGTCCCATCCCAGCGGCCTTCAGCTTGTTGATCGCGTCGTCGTATTCGCCCTGGTACTGCGCGTCGACGAATACCTTGTCCTGCGATTGGTTGTAGCGGTTCACGATTTCCAGGATCGCGTCCGCGTTCACTCCGGACAGGGAATACCAGAAGGTCACGGTAGTCCTGTCCTCCGCCCGAACGCCGCCGGCGGGCAGCGCCACGGTCAGTGCCAGCGCAAAGGCAAACAGAGCAAGCAGCTTTTTCATAGAGAGTCCCTCCTTCAATATGTTGTACATCTCTAAGACGCCGGGAACAGGAATTATCCCTTGACCGCCCCGGCCATCAGGCCGTTGATCAGGTTTTTCTGCATGAATACGAAGATCGACAGCGAGGGGACCAGACACACCACCACGGCCGACATCATCAGGTTGATCTGCTCCGAGTCGACATCGTACATGGAGGCCACGCCGATCTGCACCGTGCGCACGTTGTCCGTGCTGGTCACCAGCAGGGGCCAGAGGTAATTGTTCCATTGCTGCAGGAAGATATACGCGCCCAGAGCGCCAAGCGCGGGACGGGAGAGCGGCAGGACGATCGAGCCGAGGAACCGCCAGTTGCTGCAGCCGTCCAGGCGAGCCGCTTCATGCAATTCCTTGGCAAAGGTCAGGTAATGCTGGCGCATCAGAAAGATGCCCATGGCCGAGCAGCCGTAGGGAAGGATCAGCACCTTATAGCTGTCCACCCAATCCCAGCGGGCCACGGTCAGATAATTGGAGATGATGGTCGCCTCCCAGGGCACCATCATGGTAGCCAGGATGCACATGAACACAAAATTTCTTCCTCGGAAGTGAAGGAAAGAGAAGGCGAACGCCGCCATCGAGCAGGTGATCATCTGCAAAACGGTCACGCTGCCCGCCACAATAAAGGAATTGAGGATCTGCCGGGGGATCATCGTTTTGGTAAACACCTGGACGTAGCTGGAGAAATCAAAATGGGAGGGCCAGAACCGGATGTAGAGCTCGTCCGGCGGCAGCACGCTCATCATCGCCGTATACAAAAGCGGCACCATGATGATCAGCACGAAGGGGAGCGTGATCAGCATCCGCAGCAGCGTCCACAACGCATCGCGCCGGCGTCTGGTCAAGCGGAAGCGCCGAGTCTGTATAGCCTTGCCCGTCATGAGTAATGCACGCTCCTTTTTTCGGCCCGGAACTGGATGAGGGTGACCGTCATGATGATCAGGAACAGGATGATGGACCTGGCCGCGGCCGAGCCGAAGCGGAAATTGCGGAAGGCGTCCAGGTAGATGGAATAAACGATGGTGTTCGTCGATTCCATCGGCCCGCCCAGGGTCAGGATCTTGACGATATTGAACGTCTGGAAGGCGTTGATCACGTCGATGATGACCTGGAAAAACAGCGTCGGGCTCAGGCAGGGGAGGGTGATGCACCTGAACTTGTCCCAGCCGTTCGCCCCGTCGATGGCGGCGGATTCATACAGCTCGCCGGGGATGTTCCGCAGGCCGGCGCTGATAAAAATAAAGTTGATGCCCGTGGCCAGCCATACGGCCAGCACGCAGATGACCCCGAAGGTATAGCGGATATCATTGAGCCAGTTGACCTGGGTGCCGAGCAGCTTATTGAGCAGGCCGATGGAAGGGTGCAGGATCATCTTGAAGCTCATGGACGCCGCGGAAGATGCGATGGCGATGGGCATGGCAAAAATGGCGGAGGCAAAGGCGTTCCCCGGAAATCTTTTTTCGACCAGCAGGGAGGTGACGATGCCCATGGTCAGCCCGCCCAGGGTCACAAAAAAGACGAACCGAACCGTGACCCATATGCTGTTCCAAAATTCTCCGGAGCGCGTGCCGGTCAGGATATCCGTATAATTTTTCAGGCCCACGAACACCTTCGCCTCCCCGTATCGGTTGGTCAGGAAGGCGCTCAGGTATACCGTTTTGAAGAAGGGATAATACAGAAAAACAACAAACACCGCCAAAGCCGGCAGCAGGAACAGCCACGGCTCGAGCCTTTCATACAGCGTTTTTCTGCGGCGCTTCCGCTTGACCAAAGCGGACGGGACAGGGGACGGGGTCATCGCTTACATCATCTCCTCGCGATCGAATCATCACGATGGGTATTATCCACGGTGCATCGCTGTTTTTTATACGATTTGGTATCTTTGCATATGGATCCGCCTGAAACAGGGGCTGCTGTGATGATCATAGCAAACAGGCACTCATTTGAGACTCATGCAGGGCTGCCCCGGCCTTCCGGCTGGCTCTCATGTCAAAATTCGTTCCATTCCTTCCATTGCATTTTTCGTTGACTGCGCCTATATTTTTATATAGGGCCGTAAAGTGCGGTTTTTTGTGTCGCGACGTCGAAAACCCTCTGCGGCACAGAAGAATGATCCATAAATATGCGGGCTCATCGACAGCCCAAAGAACATGAGGAGTGATGGACATGCTGCGCAAAAAACGCTGCGTCGCCATGCTGCTGGCGGGCGGCCAGGGAAGCCGCCTGGGCATCCTGACCAGTCATATGGCGAAGCCCGCCGTACCCTACGGAGGCAAGTACCGTATCATCGATTTCCCGCTGAGCAACTGCACCAACAGCGGGATCGATACCGTCGGCGTACTGACCCAGTATCGGCCGCTGGAGCTCAACTCTTACCTGGGCTCGGGCGCTCCGTGGGACCTGGACGTCAGCACCGGCGGCGTTTTTGTGCTCCCTCCCTACCAGACCGGCAAGACCGGCACCTGGTATAAGGGCACGGCCAACGCCATCTATCAGAATATCGCCTTCATCGCGCAGTATAATCCGGATTACGTGCTGATCCTTTCCGGCGATCACATCTACAAGATGGATTATGCCGCCATGCTCAAGCAGCACATCCGCCACGAGGCCGACGCTACCATCGCCGTGCGCCAGGTCCCGTGGGAGGAGGCCAGCCGCTTTGGCATCATGAACACCGACGCCGAGGACAATATCATCGAGTTCGAGGAAAAGCCCAAGAACCCCAAATCCAACAACGCCTCGATGGGCGTGTACATTTTCAGCTGGGACAAGCTGCGCAAGTACCTGGAGGCCGACGAGGCCGATCCGGCCAGCTCCAACGACTTCGGAAAGAACATCATTCCCAATATGCTGAGCGACGGCTGCAAGCTGACCGCCTACACCTTCGAGGGCTATTGGAAGGACGTCGGTACCATCGGCAGCCTCTGGGAGGCCAATATGGACCTGCTCGAGGAGAGGCCGGAGATCGACCTGCACGATAAGGGCTGGCGCATCTACGCCCGCAACGACGGCTACCTGCCGCAATATATCGCGCCCGGCGCGGAGCTGAGCCGCAGCCTGGTCACCGAGGGATGCAGCATCAGCGGCAGCATCACCCACAGCGTCATTTCCACCGGCGTTACCGTGGAAAAGGGCGCGCAGGTGATCGACAGCGTGCTGATGCCCGGCGTGCGCGTCGCGGCCGGCGCTCGCATCGTGCGCTCCATCGTGGCGGAGAACGCCGTGATCGGCGAGGGCGCGCGCATCGGCGAGCCCGAGGGCGAGAT
>JAFUHB010000264.1 GCA_017469085.1 Clostridia bacterium | reverse complement strand
CTGAACTTCGTGCTCAACCGCCTGACCAAGGGCGAATTCTCAATCTGAGAAAGGAACGGTCGAAATGGCAACTGTAACGATCAAGCATGTCACCAAGGCATTCGGCGATAACGTCGTGCTCAAGGAATTCAACGAAACCTTTCAGGATGGCGAGTTCGTGACCCTCCTCGGCCCCTCGGGCTGCGGCAAGACGACCATGCTGCGCATCATCGCCGGCTTTGAAAAGCCCACCACGGGCGAGCTCTATATCGACGATCGCCTGGTTTCCGGCGGGAAAACCTTTATCCCGCCCGAAAAGCGGAACGTGGGCATGGTGTTCCAAAGCTACGCCGTGTGGCCGCACATGAACGTGTTCGACAACGTGGCCTACCCTCTGACCATCCAGAAGGAAAATAAGGCCACCATCAAAAAAAGCGTGGAGCGCGTGCTCGAGATCGTGCATCTGAGCCAGTACGCCGAACGCTTCCCCAATCAGCTGTCGGGGGGTCAGCAGCAGCGCGTCGCGCTGGCCCGCGCCCTGGTCGCCGAGCCCAGCCTGCTTTTACTGGACGAGCCGCTGTCCAACCTGGACGCCAAGCTGCGCGAGAGCATGCGCTTTGAAATCAAGGAGATCCAAACCAAGCTGGGCATCACGGTCGTTTACGTGACCCATGACCAGACCGAGGCCATGGCCATGTCCGACCGCATTTTCCTGATCAACCGCGGCGTGGTGCAGCAGGTAGCCTCGCCGGAGGAAATCTACAACCATCCCGCCAACCAGTTCGTGGCCGACTTCCTGGGCAAGGTGGTCTTTGTGCGCGGCGAGGCCCGGGACGGCAGGATCCTGCTGGACGATACCGACCAGGCCATCCCCTATTCGGGTGATAAGCAGGGCCGCGTCGAGCTGGCCATCCGGCCCGAGCGGATCACGCTGCGGCTGGATGCGGGCGACCTCAAGGGCACCCTGGAAAGCCAGTATTACCTGGGCGACGTCAACGACTGCCGCGTCCGCGTCGGTCAAAGGACCGTCCGCGTGATCGCCCCGCCGGAAACCTACGCTCAGATGAAGCCGGGCGACAGCGTATACCTGACCTTCCGCGAGCAGATCGTATTCGACGAGGACGGCTCGCTGGACGAAAAGCTGAAGATCATGACGTAATACCGTTCTCTATGTTGCTTTTCCCTTGGAAAAAGAAAAAACTTTTTCGCGGAATGTAACCTTTTCCCCGCCCGGCGGATGTTACGGTTGAGACGGCCAAACGCCGGAAGCGTAGGAATGGGAGGTCCTGTCATGAATCAGCAGGAATTAAGGGATTATTTGAAAGCGGTCTGCGACGCGGAAAACGGGATCTTCGCCCTGGACCGGGAGGTGGAGGCCCTCCGGAGCTACCAGGCGAAGATCACGGACGGCCCGGCCCCCAGCAAAAAGGAGGTCGGACCTGTCACTTACTACGCGGACAGGAGCGAAGTCGTAAAGCTTCAAAAGCGCTACGAACGGATGCGCTCGCTGTGTGTCCTGGCGGCCGTCATCGGAATTATCCTCGGGATCATCCTCGGCATCCGTCAGGCGCAAAGCGATTTCCAATTGGTCCGCGCCGAATGGCTGGACTTGGGCTTGGATCGCACCTGGTTTGACGAACTGCCTGGGCTGTCGCTTGTCTTTTGGGTGGTCCTCTTGGAGACCTTTGTCGCCTGCCTGACGCCCATATTTCTGATGAGGCTGTTGTGCT
>JAFUHB010000263.1 GCA_017469085.1 Clostridia bacterium | reverse complement strand
TGATCCGCGAGCACGGCCTGACCGCGCTGATGGTGACGCATAACATGAAGGACGCCCTGGCCCTGGGCAACCGCACCATCATGATGCACGAGGGCCGGATCATCATGGACCTGGACCTTGAGGCCAAGCAAAAGCTGACCGTGGAGGACCTGCTCGCCCGCTTCGGCCAGATCAGCGGCAAGGAGCTCGCCAACGACCGCATGCTGCTGGCCTGATTCCCTTCCCCATTTGATTATTCAGGATGCCGCGCGGCTTTCATCGCGGCGTCCTTTTGCTATGTAGTGGACTTTTGGCCCCGTTTGTGATATCGTATCAGCAGGAAGAACAGCGGAAGGGGGCGACGCCAATGATCCTGCTGGAGCAGGTCGCGGACGCGCTGCGTCCCTGGGTCGGCGAGCCCCTCCTGGCCGCCTGCCCGCAGCTTTGCACGGAGATCCAGCGCAGGCTGCAGCTGTACGTGATGGGGCGGGACGACCCCGAAGGGCTGCGCAGCGGCCTGGAGGGCCTGATCCGCGCCACGGTGCGCAAGGTCACCGAGGAAACCTGGCTGGTCCGCCTGCCGGACGGCAGCCTGGTCCGGATGGAGTCGGAGGATTTTCCCATCATCGCGGACGAGCTGATGTATATCCTGTTCGACCAGTATCCCATCGACGCGCGGCATCTGATGTGGCTGCGGGATTTTTCGCTGCGCGCCTCCAGCCTTTCCGCCATCCGGATCCTGTATACCAAATACGCCGATTACGCTTCCGCCGACGAGCTGAACGCGCTGGCGCGCGTGGCCCGCAGCTGCCATCCCGCCTTCCGCTGGCGCGCGTGGCTGAAGGAGGAAGAGCCGGCGGAACCCGAGGAAGCCAAATGAGCAAGATCATCGCGGTCGCCAATCAGAAGGGCGGCGTGGGCAAAACGACGACGGCGGTCAACCTGGCCGCCTATCTGGCCGCCCTGGGCAAAAAGACCCTGCTGGCCGACAGCGACCCCCAGGGCAACGCCTCGAGCGGGCCCAACGTGCGCGCCGGCAGAAAGACGCTGTACGAGGCCCTGCTCCTGCAATGCGAAATGGATAAAACGGTGGTAACGACCGCCGTGGACCGGCTGTCCGTCTCCCCCTCCGACATCCGCCTGGCCGGCGCCGAGCTGGAGCTTGCCCAGGTCGACCGGCGGGAATATCGGCTGCGCGCCGCCCTTGCTCAGGTGAAGGACGCCTATGATTTCATCCTGATCGACTGCCCGCCCTCCCTGGGCCTGCTGACCGTCAACGCGCTGGCCGCCGCGCAGAGCGTGCTGATCCCCATCCAAAGCGAGTATTACGCCCTGGAGGGCGTTTCCGCCCTGCTGGACACCATCCGCAGGGTGCGGCACAGCATCAACCCTTCGCTGGATATCGAGGGCGTGCTGCTGACCATGTACGACGGCCGTACCAACCTGAGCCTGCAGGTGGCCGCCGAGGTCAAAAAGCATTTCAAGCGCCAGGTGTTCCGCACCGTGATCCCGCGCAACGTGCGGCTGGGCGAGGCCCCGAGCCACGGCCTGCCCATCAGCCGCTACGACCCGCGTTCCCAGGGCGCCATGGCCTACGAGGCCCTGGCCCGCGAGATCATCCAAAATAACAGCTGACAAAGGAGCCGTCTGATTCAATGAGGAAAATGGGCCTGGGCCGGGGGCTGGACGCCCTGCTGCCCGAGACTGCCGCCGAGGAAAACGACGTCCGGCAGATCCCTTTGAGCGAGATCGACCGCAATCCCGCCCAGCCGCGGCGGCGCTTTGACGACGACGCGCTGGATTCCCTGGCGGAAAGCATCAAGGTGTCCGGCGTGCTTGTGCCGCTGATCGTGACCCCCGCCAAGGGCCGCTACCGCATCATTGCCGGGGAGCGGCGCTTTCGCGCGGCCTCCCGTGCCGGGCTGGAAAGCGTGCCCTGCATCGTGCGGGATATGTCCCGCCAGCAGGAAATGGAGGCCGCCCTGGTCGAAAACCTGCAGCGCGAGGACCTGAACGCGCTGGAAGAAGCCGAGGGCATCCGCGCCCTGATGGAGGAATGCGGCTTTACGCAGGAGCAGGCCGCCCAGCGCCTGGGCAAGTCCCGCCCGGCGGTCGCCAACGCCCTGCGGCTGCTGGCCCTCCCCGCCGACATCCAGGCCGCCCTGCGGGAGGGGCGCATTTCGGCGGGACACGGCCGGGTGCTGGCCGGCGTGCATGACGCCGAGCTGCAGCATCGGCTGTACCTGCGCACCCTGAACGAAACGCTGAACGTGCGCCAGCTCGAGGTCCTGGCCGCGCTGCCGGAGGAAACGAATTTGGCCCGCCCCCACCGGCCCGCGCCCCGTCTTTCGCCCGAGCTGACCGACATGCAGGAGCGCCTGCAGAGCGCCGTCGGCATCCGCACCTCGCTGACCGGCAGCCTCAAGCGCGGCCGCGTCGTGCTGACCTACACCAACGCCGAGGAGCTGGAGCTGATCTACGCCGCCCTGGAGACCCTCGAAGGGAAATGATCCCTTCGTTCGCCATATCGATTGCCTGAAAGGAAGGAGCCGCTACCCATGAAAAACATGCCCATCACCGAAAAGCAGCTGGACGCCTGGTCCAAGGAATACCAGGTCAGCACCGAACGCCAGCTGGCCACCATGGCGCTGTCCCGCAGCGACATCAAGGACGTCGCCTACGTCTGCGCGGGCGAGGATAAGATGCGCCACAAGTTCTCCCTGGAGATCAAAACGCTGCCCGTCACCAACCAGCGCCGGTCGGGCCGCTGCTGGCTGTTCGCGGCCACCAACGTGCTGCGCGAGCGCATCGCCAAGGAGCATAATCTGGAGCAGTTCGAGCTGTCGCAGAGCTACCTGGCCTTCTGGGACAAGTTTGAGCGCTGCAACTATTTCCTGGAGAGCATCCTGAACACCGCGCATCTGCCCACCGACGACCGCACGGTGTCCTTCATCCTGCAGACCGGCGTGCATGACGGCGGCCAGTGGGATATGTTCGCCAATATCGTCCGCAAGTACGGCGTCATCCCCAAGGACGTCTACGACGAGACCTGGCAAAGCGAGAATACCCACGGCATGAACCAGATCCTGAACCGCAACCTCAAGATCTGCGCCGCCAAGCTGCGCCGCATGGTGGCCGACGAGATCGACGAAACGCTGATCCTGCGCCGTAAGAGCGAAATGCTGGGCAAAATCTACAGCTTCCTGTGCAGCTGCTACGGCGAGCCGCCTCGCATCTTTGATTTTGAGTTTGTCGATAAGGACGGCGGCTACCACATCGAGCACGGGCTCACGCCCAAGGCCTTCGCCGAAAAGTACGCCCTGCCCGTGATCAACGAGTCCGTCAGCATCATCAACGCCCCGACCGCGGACAAGCCCTATCACGAGACCTACACCATTCAGTTCCTGGGCAACGTGGTGGGCAGCCGTCCCGTGGTGCACCTGAACCTGACAATGGAGGAATTCAAGGCCGCCATCATCCGCCAGATGCAGGCGGGCAAGGTGGTCTGGTTCGGCAGCGACGTCGGCCATTACGGCAGCCGCACCAAGGGCATCTGGGACGACCAGTGCTTTAACGACGAGCTGCTCAGCGGCCTGGACATGGGCATGGGCAAGGACGATGCACTGGATTACGGCCTGGCGGCCATGAACCACGCCATGGTGCTGACCGGCGTCAATTTGGATGAGAACGGCCAGCCCACCCGCTGGAAGATCGAAAACAGCTGGGGCGACGAAAACGGCAAGAAGGGCTACTATATCTGCTCCGACAGCTGGTTCGATGCTTACGTTTTCCTGGCCGCCGTCGAGCGCGAATACCTGGGCTATCTCGCTGCCCTGGCCGAAAAAGCGCCGCGCACCCTGAACCCCTGGGACCCCATGGGCACCCTGGCAGACTGACATCAAAAGGCATTTTGAAAAGCCTCCGCCAGTTCGATTTGGCGGAGGTTTTATGCTTGCGGCAAAAGAAAAGACGCGAGCGGGTCCGTTCCCTTCGCGCCTTCCCTTCGGCCAGTATAAGAATAACACAGGTAAAAGCCCTTGTAAAGTAGCATTTATGTAGCGTTTATGTAGCAAACGCGTGTCAAATGTCGCATTCGCGTTTCATTTGTATCGTTTGTGTCGCATTCGTGTTTCAAATGTCGCATTTGCGTTTCATTTTTTCAAAAATAATTTTTTCAGACGCTATACAAGACCGCGCGCGCTGCGCTATAATCCTGGCTGTCGGTTGCCGGTCAAAAAGGCCGGCCGGAGGAGGCGTGGACATGGGTTCACTTTTATTGGCGGTCATTTACCTGATTTTCGTCAGCCTGGGGCTGCCGGATTCCCTGCTGGGCTCGGGATGGCCCACCATGCAGGTCGTATTCGGCGTGCCTTCCTCTTATGCTGGCTACGTTTCGATGACCATTTCCTTCATGACGATCATCTCCGCGCTGCTCAGCCCCAAAATGATCCGTACCTTCCACGCCAAGTGGATCGTGATCGTTTCCATCCTGCTGACGGTGCTGGGCCTGCTCGGCTTCTCGATCTCGACGCAGTATTGGATGCTGTTCCTGTTCGCCGTTCCCTACGGCCTGGGCGCAGGCTCGATCGACGCCTCGATGAACCATTACGTGGCCAACCATTATCCCTCGTCGGTCATGAATTTTCTGCATTGCTTCTATGGGGTCGGCGCGGTCATCAGCCCGTATATCATGTCCCTCGCGCTGCGCTACGCCCGCTGGAACGAGGGCTACCGCTGGACCTCTTACATCCAGCTGGGCATCCTGCTGGTGTGCGTGCTTTCTCTGCCCCTCTGGAAAAAGAATGAGGAAAACGCCCCGGAGGAAACCGAGGCGAGCGCCGGGATCCGGGAAACGCTGCGCGTGCCCGGCGTCCTGCTGACGCTGATCGCCTTCTTCGCCTACTGTTCCGGCGAGGCCACCTGCTTCCTTTGGACACCCAGCTATTTCGCCGGCACGAAGGAGGGCCTGAGTGCGGAGACCATCGCCTCTTTCGGCTCCCTGATCTTCGGCGGGCTGATGCTGGGCCGGCTCATCTCCGGCTTTATCTCCAACAAGCTGGGCGACCGCCGGCTGATCCGCATCGGCATCGCGGTAGAGCTTATCGGCATCCTGATGGTACTGTTGCCCATCGAGAATTACATTTTCGCCGCGGTGGGCTTCGTGGTAATCGGCACCGGTATGGGGCCGATCTATCCCGCCATCCAGCACATGGCCCCCGGCAACTTCGGCAAGCGATACAGCGCCGCGGTCATCGGGCTACAAATGGCCTCCGCCTATATCGGGAGCACGCTGATGCCCATGGTGTTCGGCCACCTCCAGCAGGCCGTTGGCATCTGGGTCATGCCCCTGTACCTGCTGCTGTTCGCGGCCCTGAACATCAGCCTGCTGGAGATCGCCTACCGCCAGATCGCCGCCCGGAAAAGGTCATAACTCTTTGGCCTGCTGAAACAGGCCGAGCAGCGTTTCATCATTGACGGAACCCACCTGGTTATAAATAACGACGCCCTTTCGGTCCAGCACGATCGTCTGGGGCAGCAGCGCGGAGCCGCCGACCAGGCGGAACAGCCTGTCATCCGCCGTATCCACGGCGAAGGGCATCGCCCAATCCCGGGCAGCCAGGTATTCCCCCACGTCCTCCGTCACCAGGGAGGAGTGAACGGCGAGCACGGCGATATCGTCCGGATACTGGGCCAAGAGCCCAGCAAAGGAGGGCAGCTCCTGCACGCACGGGGCACAGTAGGTGGCCCACAGGTTGATCATGGTCACCTTACCCCGGGTGTCGGCCAGGCGGAACGTCCCGCCGCCGACCAGCTCCGCCTCAAACTCCGGCAGCCGCATCCCCACCTCATAGCCCGTCGGGATGTCGTCCGCCCCCTCGGACATTTCCGCGTTCAGGGGCAGCACAGGCAGCACGGCCGGCTCCAGCACATTGAACCACAGCACCGCCGCCAGCAGCACGCCCAGAGCGATCCCCCACAGGACGTGGCCCAGCCTTCTGCGCTTCGCCGCGCCGGGAGCCGCCTGCCCCGCGCCCTCATCCGGAGCCATCAGCACGATCCCGCCGGCCTTCATGGCGATCGCCTTTTGCGGGCAGACGGCCATACACCGGGCGCAATGGATGCACTCACGGTCGCCCACACGCCGAATGTCCATGGGGCACCGGCGCACGCACGCGCCGCAGCCGTCGCACCGCGCGCCGTCCCCCCGCACGCTCAGCAGGGCCAGGCGACTGAACAGGCCGTAGATCGCCCCCAGCGGGCAAAGGAAGCGGCAGAACGCCCGATAGCAGAATACGCAGGCCAGGCCGACGACCAGCATAATGACCCATTTCCGCGTAAACAGCCCGCCCAGCATGGAAAACAGCGAAGCGTTGTCCGGATGGGGCAGCAGCATGACCGCGCCCTCCAGCGTGCCCGCCGGGCAGATATACTTGCAGAAGGCGGGCAGGGGCAGTTGGCGCGTCCACCCATACCAAAGCGGCACGGCCAGCACGAACACGCCCAGCAGGATATATTTGCAATAGGTCAGCGCCCGGGTCACCCGGCTTTTTTTGATTTTGGGGGTCGGGATCTTATACAGCAGTTCCTGGACGAGGCCCATCGGGCACAGCCAGCCGCAGATCGTGCGCCCCAGGATCAGCCCGTACAGAAGGACGATGCCCAGCACGTAATACCCCGCCCGGCTGTGGACGGAGGCCATGGCGTTCTGGAGCGCGCCCAGCGGACAGGCGCCCACCGCGCCGGGACAGGAATAGCAGTTCAGCCCCGGCGTACAGAGCGCCTTCATATTCCCGGTATAGATTTTCCCTTCCGCGAAGCCCTTGATATGGGCGTTATAAAGCAGCGCGGCATACAGCTGCGCCAACCGACGGGTCGTCGGCCTGTGATCGTTCCACCAGCGTTTGATCTTACCCAAGGCCCACACACTCCGTACAGACGTTCACGGCCTTATACAGCACGTCGCGCAGGCTGCCGTTGAGCGCCCCCGCTACGGTCAGGATCAGGGCGGCGATCAGCAGCGCCCGCCGAAGGGCGGCGTTACCGATGCCAGATTCGTCCTTGCCCCGCGCCGGGGCTTGGACGGGACGGGCCTTCCGCCCCTGATATTTTGTAAGCGTCGGTCTGTCCCACGCTTCGTCCCGGATGCCCAGGGCCAGCCCGATCACCGTCATGAAAAGCGACAGCAGACCCAGCGGGAGCAGCGACGTCAGGCGCTCCGCGACTTTTTCGCGGGTATAAATACTCGCCGTGGGCTCCCCCTGTTCGCGTCGCGCCGCGCCCTCCCGGTACAGGCCGATGAACTGCGCGCAGAGCGCGAGGACCAGCAGGACGCAGAGCGCGGCCTGGACGTATAAAAAAAGCCGTTTCTTCATGACAGCGTTCCTCGGCGGGGTCAGGTGGCGGCGGGACGCAGCGTCAGCCTGAGATCGCAGTACGCCGTCCACACCGGGTACTCCGTGTCGTCCGGCTGATAGCCCTCGGGCGCTTTCAGCAGATGGACGGTATAGCTGCCGGTCTCCGTTTCGTACACGGCGACGCCATCTTCGTCCGTCCACGCCAGGACACACAGCGTGTCCGAGCACAGCTGAAGGGCCGCGCCCGCGACCGGCTCGCCGTTTTCATCCGTCACAAAAACGCGGTACGCGCCGACGTCATTGAGCGAAAGCCCGCCCGCTTCCATGAGGGTCTCTCCCTCTGCCTTGGGCAGGGTCAGACCGCTCTCCGCCTGCGCGCAAACGTGTAAGCCAAGCGCCAGACACAGCGCCAGGATCAAAAGGCTCCATCGTTTCATATTCCTTGCATCCTTTATCGGAAAAGTATTGGACAGCCGCTCCGCTTGCCCGCGAGCTTCCATGCTTATTATATGAAAACTCTTTCCCACAGGCAAGCGCTTCTTGTAAAACATGAAGATCAAAAAACTGATGAAAATTTCCTTGTCTCGCCCAATGCACCGCGGAAAAACACTTGACAGCGCTGACATTTCTGTGTATAGTTCAATATTGGGATTAATCTTTCCAAATCACCCATATTACCGTAAGGAGGAACACCATGCAGAAGTCCCGACTTTCCCGCATCGTGGCCTTGCTGGTCAGCCTTTGCCTGCTGATGAGCATCGTCTCGATCCCGGCCCTGGCCGAAACTCCCGTACTGTACACCTCTGACTATGCCAGCAAGGCCGAAGCCCTCGAGGCCGGTCTTGACCTGAACGAGCGCATCGCCGAAGAGGGCATGATCCTGCTCAAGAACGTGGACGGCGCGCTGCCGCTTGAGAAGGGCGCCAAGGTCGCCCTGCTGGGCTATGCCGGCTATCATCCGAACGCCGGCGGCAGCATGAATGGCGGCGACGCCTCCGGCGGCGTAGCCATCGCCCAGGCGGATGTGGTCACCAGCCTCGAAGGCGCTGGCTTCCAGCTGAACCCCATCGTGAAGCAGACCTATGCCGACACGGCCGAGTTCACCTCGGATATCGCGCTGATCCCGGCATATCTGGCAGCCTATCCCTTCTGGGGCGGATTGCTGAAGCAGTACGATACCGCCATTGTGACCCTGGGCGCCAGCAGCGCCATCGATCTGGTGCACGCGGGTCAGCTGGACAAAATGCAGCTTGGCCTGGTGGAATGGGCGACGGAAAACTTCGCCAAGGTTGTCGTGCTGATCAACAGCTGCACGCCCCTGGAGCTGAAGGCCATCCAGGACAATGAAAAGGTCGCCGCCATCCTGAATATCGGCGAAGCCGGCGACAACGGCTTTGACGCGCTGGGCAAGATCCTCTGCGGCGAGGTCAATCCCTCCGGTCGCAACGTGGATACCTGGGCCGCCGATTTCACCAAGGCCCCCAGCTACATGAACGCCAACATCAACACCGAGAACGACGCCCACAGCGTGGACGGCAACGGCCTCGAGGTCGGCTATACCCAGTTCACTGTGGACGGCAGCCCGGTAAACACCTGGGAGGTCGGCTACGAAGAGGGCATCTATATCGGCTATCGCTATTACGAGACCCGCGGCTATGAAGAAGCCAAGAAGGGCAACGATGGCTGGTATGCCGAGAACGTCGTCTATCCCTTCGGCTCCGGTCTGAGCTATACCGATTTCGAATGGGAAGTCACCCCGGTGACCGCCGCTGAAAGCGAGATTACCAAGGCGGACACCCTGGACTTTGACGTCAAGGTCACCAACGTCGGCGCTGTTTCCGGCAAGGACGTGGTCGAGCTCTACTATACCGCGCCCTTCGGCGTGGAAGAGACCGGCAACGAGACCGTGATTGAAAAGGCTTATGTCGTGCTCGGCGACTTCGCCAAGACCGGCGAGATTGCCCCCGGCGAAAGCGAGACCGTCCGCGTATCCATCCAGGTCAAGGACATGGCCTCCTATGACGAGGTCACCGACAAGACCTATGTGCTGGACGCCGGCAAGTACAACATCAAGATCGCCCAGAGCGCGCACTACGGCGACGGTAAGAACGACGTGGACTTCAACTACACCGTGGCCGAAAAGCAGCTCTGCAACGAAGCGGTGACCGGCAACGAGATCTCCAACCAGCTGGACGACGTGACCGAGGGCTTCGCGGCCGAAGGCTACCAGAAGCTCAGCCGTCTGGACTTTGAGGGCACCTGGCCGGACGCTTACACCAAGATGAAGGAAATCAGCGCCGAGGAATACGCGACCTTCGCGTATGACGACGCCAAGTTCAACGCCTACTATGACGCGGAAGCCATCGGCACCGTCATGGTTCCGGACGCT
>JAFUHB010000262.1 GCA_017469085.1 Clostridia bacterium | reverse complement strand
TATGTCTTCCTTGCGGCGGCCAAGGTCGGTGGCATCGTCGCGAACTCCGAGGCACTGGCGGATTTCATGTACGACAACATGATCCTGGAGATGAACGTCCTTCACGCCGCCTGGCAAAACGGCTGCAAAAAATTGGAATTCCTGGGGTCGTCCTGCATCTATCCGCGGCTGGCGCCCCAGCCCATGCAGGAGGGCTGCCTGCTGACCGGCGCGCTGGAAAAAACGAATGAAGCCTACGCCCTCGCCAAGATCAGCGGGCTCAAGTACTGCGAATATCTGAACGAGCAATACGGCGCCGATTTTATCTCCGTCATGCCCACCAACCTGTACGGCCCAAACGATAACTATCACCCGGAGCACAGTCATGTGCTGCCGGCGCTGATCCGCCGCTTCCACGAGGCCAAGGCAAGCGGAGCGCCCTTTGTGGTTTGCTGGGGGGACGGCTCCCCGCTGCGGGAATTTTTGTATGTGGACGACCTGGCTGAGCTCTGCGTATTCCTGATGGAGCGCTATTCGGGCAGCGAGACGGTCAACGCCGGCACCGGCAAGGAAATATCGATCAAAGCGCTGTCGGAGCTTGTGGCCAGGGTCGTCGGCTATCAGGGTGAGATCCGCTGGGATGCGTCCAAGCCCAACGGCACGCCCCGTAAGCTGCTGGACATCAGCAAGGCGACCGCTCTGGGCTGGACCTATAAGACGGAGCTGGAGGAGGGCGTCCGCCTGGCCTATCAGGATTTCCTGACCTCGCCCATGAGGGCGGAAAGATGAATGTGATCCTGCTTTCCGGCGGGTCCGGCAAACGGCTTTGGCCCCTGTCCAACGATATCCGCTCCAAGCAATTCATCCGCCTGTTCCGGGCCCCGGAGGGGGGCTAGGAATCCATGGTGCAGCGCGTTTACCGCCAGCTCCGCCAGGCGGACCCGGAGGCCCAGGTCACGATAGCCACCAGCAAGGCCCAGGTTTCCGACATGCGCATCCAATTGGGCGAGGACATAGGGATCAGCGTAGAGCCCTGTCGGCGGGACACCTTCCCGGCGATCGCGCTGGCGACGGCCTATCTGCGGGACGTGCGCGGCGTGGACGAAAACGAGCCCGTCGTCGTCTGCCCCGTGGACCCTTATGTGGACGAGGGCTATTTTGCCATGCTGCGGCAGCTTTCAGAGGCCGCGCAGGCCGGTCAGGCCAGCCTGGTCCTCATGGGCATCGAGCCGACCTATCCAAGCGAAAAATACGGTTATATCATCCCAAAGGACGCCGGTCCTCAGGCCGATGTGCTCGCCTTCAAGGAAAAGCCGGACGCTGAAACCGCCGCCCAGTATATCGCGCGGGGCGCGCTGTGGAACGGCGGGGTATTCGCCTATCGCCTCGGCTATGTGCTTGATCGGGCGCAGGCGCTGCTGGGCGACCGGAGCTATCGGCAGCTGCTTCAGCGTTACGACACGCTGAAGCCTATCAGCTTTGATTATGCCGTCGCCGAGCGCGAAAGCAGCATCCGCGTCCTTCGGTATTCCGGCGCCTGGAAGGATATCGGCACCTGGAACACCCTGACGGAGGCGATGGACCAGCCGACGGTCGGCCAGGCGATCCTTGGGAAGGACTGTCAAAGCGTTTACGTGATCAATGAGCTGAACCTCCCGATCCTGAAGATGGGGCTTCAAAATGTCGTAGTCGCCGCCAGCCCGGAGGGCATCCTGATCTCGGAGCGGGAGCGCAGCAGCTATATCAAGCCCTACGTGGAGGCGCTCGATCAGCAGGTCATGTTCGCCGAAAAAAGCTGGGGCAGCTTCCGGGTGATCGATGTCGGGCGCAGCAGCCTGACCATCCGCGTGACGCTGAACCCCGGCCACCGCATGAATTATCACCGTCATTTTCACCGGGACGAGACCTGGACAGTCGTTTCCGGAACAGGCAAGGCGATTCTGGACGGCAGCGCCGTCCCCCTTTCCCCCGGCGTCTCTTTGACGATGCGGGCGGGCTGCCCGCATACCGTCCTGGCCGAAAGCGAGCTCGTTCTGATCGAGGTGCAGACAGGCGAGGCGATCAGCGCGGAGGACAAGGAAAAGCTGCCCTGGCCCGAGCTGGGCGACTGACCACTCTTTCCGGCCACACTTTATATCAAGGGGAATCGAAAGCCTATGGAATCCGCGCGATTTGCCGGGGACGGCAGGCTCAGGCTGATGATCATTGTCGGCACGCGGCCGGAGATCATCCGCCTGTCCGTCATCATCCAAAAATGCCGCCGCTACTTTGACACCCTGCTCGTGCACACCGGGCAAAATTACGATTACGCGCTGAACGGCATCTTTTTTGACGGCCTTGGCCTCGGCGCGCCCGACGTCTATCTGAACGCCGTGGGGGCTCACCTGGGCGAGACGATCGGCAATATCATTTCCCAAAGCTACGCGCTGATGCGTCAGCTCCGCCCGGACACCCTGCTGGTGCTGGGCGACACCAATTCCTGCCTTGCCGCCATTTCCGCCAAGCGGCTGCATATCCCCATCTTCCATATGGAGGCCGGCAACCGCTGCAAGGACGAGTGCCTCCCGGAGGAAACGAACCGCCGCATTGTGGACATCATCAGCGATGTGAACCTGGCATACAGCGAGCATGCCCGCCGCTATCTGGCCGAGTGCGGCCTGCCCAAGGAGCGCACCTATGTGACCGGCTCTCCCATGGCCGAGGTGCTGCGCGGTCAACTGCCCCTGATCGAACAATCGGATATCCTGGACCGGCTTCATCTGGATCAAAAGGGCTATATCCTGCTTTCCGCCCATCGGGAAGAGAATATCGACACGGAGAAGAATTTCCAGAGCCTGTTTCGGGCGGTCAACAGCCTGGCCGCCGCCTATGACATGCCCATCCTGTATTCCTGCCACCCGCGTTCCGCCAAGCGGCTGGACGCCTCGGGCTTCCCGTTGGACAAAAGGGTCGTCCGGCACGAGCCGCTGGGCTTTCACGATTACAACTGCCTGCAGATGAACGCCTATGCCGTCGTATCTGACAGCGGAACGCTCCCGGAGGAGAGCAGCTTTTTCGCCTCGATCGGCCGGCCCTTCCCTGCCGTTTGCATCCGCACCTCCACCGAGCGTCCCGAGGCGCTGGACAAGGGCTGCTTCGTGCTGGCCGGCATTGATGAAGCGGGGCTTACGCAGGCCGTCCGCATCGCGGTCGGCCTGACCGAAAACGGGGATCACGGCCTGCCCGTGCCCGATTACGCCGACGAGAACGTATCCGGCAAGGTGATCCGCATCATCCAAAGCTATGTGGGCATCGTCAACAAAATGGTCTGGCGCAAGGAGTAACCTATGAATATCCTGATCACCGGCGCAAGGGGCTTTATCGGGCGCAATCTAAGCGCCAGGCTCCAGGCCCTCCGGGACGGGCAGGACAAAACGCGGCCCGGGCTTTTGATCGACGCGATCCTGGAATATGACCTAAATTCTCCGCCCGAAGCGCTGAGCACCTGCTGCGCCCAGGCGGACTTTGTGTTTCACCTGGCCGGGGTCAATCGCCCAAAGGACAGCGCCGACTTCACGCGCGGCAATGTATCGTTTACGCAGACGCTGCTTGACTGCCTGAACACAAGCCGCAGCAAGGCGACGGTCCTGTTCAGCTCGTCGGCGCAGGCGGCGATGACGGGGCGATACGCTGGCAGCGTATACGGCCAATCCAAGCGGGAGGGCGAGGCGCTGCTGCTGCGCTACGCGGAGGAAACGGGCAATCCCGTCCTGATCTACCGCTTTCCCAATGTCGCTGGTAAATGGGCCCGCCCGCACTATAATTCCGTCGTGGCGACCTTCTGCCATCAGATCGCCAACGACCTGCCCATCCAAATGGACGACCCTTCCGTCGAGCTGGAGCTGCTCTTTATCGACGATCTCGTGGAGGAAATGCTGGACGCGCTCGAGGGCCGTCCGCACCGCTGCGAGCCGGACGGACGTTATTGCCAGGTCCCTGTCACGCATCGCATCACGTTAGCGCGCCTGGCCGAGCTGCTTTATACGTTCCATGATCAGCCGGACACCCTGCTGATGCCCGCGCTGCCCCCTGGCAGCCTTGAAAAAAAGCTGTACGCCACCTACCTGAGCTATCTGCCCGAGCACAAGACCGCCTATCCCCTGCGCATGAACGTCGACGACCGGGGCAGCTTTACCGAGCTGATCAGGACCGCCGACCACGGCCAGTTCTCCGTCAATATCGCCAAGCCCGGCGTCACCAAGGGGCAGCATTGGCATCACGCCAAGTGGGAACTGTTCATCGTCGTATCCGGCGAGGGGCTGATCCGGCAGCAGCAAATCGGCACGGACGAGGCGGGCCATCCTTACCCCATCCGGGAATACCGTGTCAGCGGGCAAAAGCTCCAGGCCGTTCACATGCTGCCCGGCTATACGCACAGCATCACCAATCTGTCCGCCACCGACGATCTGATCACCGTCATGTGGGCCAGCGAGCCCTTCGACCCCGACCATCCTGACACCTATTTTGAGCCGGTATAAAGCGGATCGCTTGGGCCAGGCGGAGCCATCTTGTCAGTGATCTTATACGCCCATATCTTCTTCAAACGAGTTCCTTTTTGGCTTTGCATAAATTTGCTGATTTTACAAGGCAATTCGCCGATAGCCTTTTCTTGCGATGATAAAATCATCGATTGTAAGCGGCGCTTTTTCCATTGGGCAGGCAAATCCCCACCCTTGAAAAAAAGCGCCGCTCACAATCGAAAATTTCGATTTTTCATACCATATATTGATTTTGGAAAGGTTAAAAACTACAATATATAGTATGATTTTTCATTAATTTCTCTTCCCGGGAAAATGCGGTTTTTTACGTCTTTTACTTTGCGCCCCTGTATGTCGGCGTCAAGCAAGATGATGCGCTTCTATTGACAATAAAACCGGCGCGTCGGCGGCAAAGGTGATTCCGTCCGCATCCAGCGGAGTGGGGATCAGCGATGTGACTACTTGCTCGCCGCCGTTAATGAACAGCTCGACGCTCTCCTTATCCATCAGCAGGCGCAGCGTTAAATTCCCGTTCTGCACCTCCGCTTTCACATGACGGGTATGAGCGATATCACGGCACGAACCGCCATGGCTGCGATCAAAAATCAATTCCCCGCGAGCCAGATCACAGCGAACCTGTACATAATGCGCCCTGCCCTTGGCCACATGAAGCGTAAAGCGGCGGCAGGCGGATGCCTGAGGATGCAGCGTTACGGTCATATCCAGCGTTCGCCCCTGCACGCCAGGAAGCGAAGTTT
Organism: Clostridia bacterium; assembly: GCA_017469085.1. GTDB lineage: Bacteria > Bacillota > Clostridia > Christensenellales > Aristaeellaceae > UBA4246. Next base: position 2,914 of record JAFUHB010000262.1, on the reverse strand, counting down.
CTTCTTGCACAGTGATCTGTTCATGGCTCACTGTATCCCGCCACATGGTTTCGATTTCCCGGATAGGGCGCTGATACAGATGCCCGTTCCGAATGAACAGTTCCCTGGGCATGCTCATCTGCGCATACCAGGGGTGCCGGCGAGGGGCCTCCTTACAGGTTTCCCAGTTATCCATCCAGCCGATCATGAGCCGCCGGCCATCAGGCGCAAGGGTGGTCTGCGGCGCGTAAAAGGTCAGGCCATGATCTACGGGCTGAACGCTTTCCCGATCAAATTGACAGTCCTTTTCATGGAATGTGCCCAGCATCGCCATCGTGCCGTATCCCGCGTGAAATTCTTCCCGTGCCTGCATTTCCTGGGGGCTGACCAACAGCACCTGTTTGCCGTCCAAAGGAAAAAAGTCGGGGCATTCCCACATCCGCCCATATTCCTTCCGGCTGGCGTCAATTTCTCCTGCAAACTGCCAGTCCAGCCCGTCGCGGCTGGAGAACAGCAGGATCGCGCCTTGCCTTTCTTCGTGACGGTTCGCCGCTACCATCCGGAAAGTGCCGTCAGCCTCCCGCCAGATTTTGGGATCGCGGAAATCAAATTCGCTGTACCCCTCCGGTAGGTGAGCATGGCGGACCACAGGATTCAGCAGGGACTTTTCAAAATCCGTACCGTCGCCAAAGGCCACGCATTGGGCCTGAGTCTCCCGCCGGAAGGTGCCGGCGGGCTGTACGCCGGTATAGGCCAGCATCAGCCGTCCATCGGGCAGGGGCACGGCGCTGCCGGAAAAGCACCCGCCCGCGTCCGCTGCCGTATCAGGAGCCAGCGCGCAGGGCAGATACGTCCAATGCAGCAAGTCATCGCTCACGGCATGCCCCCAGTGCATGGGCCCCCATTGCCGGGAAAAAGGATGATACTGATAAAACAGGTGATACTGTCCCTTATAATAACAGAACCCGTTAGGATCGTTCATCCAGCCCACCAAAGGAGTCAGATGAAACAATGGCCGTTCGTCAGCGGGAAGCTTGGGGGCCTGCTCCCGCTCATAATCCCTGACTCTTTCCAGCGGTGTTGGGTTCTTGCTCATAAGGGGCCTCCTGCGTTGTTGATATCATGAAGCCGGGAGCCGGAAATCCGGCTCCCGGCAAAGCGTTATGACTGTTGACGATTATTTGGCGGCCACGTAGCGGTCGTAGACCGTCTGATAGATGTCCAGCAGGGTGCTCATGCCGCAGCGTTCCAGGGTCGCCTTGTAGGCTGCCCATTCCGCGTCGGTGGGGCCGCCGTTCTTGATCCACAGGGCCTCCTGCTCTTTGACGGCGCTTTCAAAGTCGGCGCGGTAGAAGTCCAGGTCGTCCAGCTCGCTCTCGGTAAACACGCAGTCCTGCGGATAGAAGGAGAAATCCTTCACATACTGGAACCAGTAGTCGTAAGTATCGGCCAGGCGTTCCTGGGCGCGGGCTTCCATCTCCCACACGTCGTTGTAATACTGGGAGAGGATCAGCTTCGGGCCGGCCACCTCGCTCTGGCTCTTGAGCTCGCCGGAGGACTTGTTGTACTTGGCGCGGGCTTCCTCGTCGGTGATGGAAATCCACTGGCCCTTTTCATTCTTCTCGTTGAAGAACACGCCGATGGGACCGTATTGGAGCTGCATCACGTTTTCGCCGACGTACCACAGGTCATAGAAGGAAAGCAGCTTGGCGGGGTCTTTGCACTGAGCGGTAATGGAAAGCTGACCGGCATTGATCGCGCCGCCGGTGCGCAGCGTTACGTTGCTGGTGCCTTCCGGACCGTTCAGGATGGGCAGATACACATAATCCTTTGCATACTGGCCCATGATTTCATTGATTTCCCACCAGGTGGCAACGCCCACACGGCCACCGGTGCACTTGGCGATCAGCTGGTTGGCGTCCTGAGAGAACATTTCAAGGTCCATCAGACCGTCGGCATACCAATCATGGAAATAGGTGACGGCGGCGCGATAGCTGTCATCGTCGGAGACAAAATTTACAACGCCGTCCGCGTTCACGGTCAGGTCCATGCACACGTCGTTGGGCCAATTGGTGAAGCCGATACCGGCATAGAACACATTCTGGCCCCAGCACCACTCGTCAAAGCCGGTGCTCATGGGAATGGTAGAACCGGCCGCATTGCCGTAATATTTAGCGGACATGTCGTTTTCCTTGAAAGCGACCAGCACGTCGTGCAGCTGATCCAGGGTTCTGGGCATTTCCAGGTTCAGGTCGTCCAGCCAGGCCTTGTTGATCATGGCGAACTGGGGCACGGAGAAGATGGAATAATCCTTTTCCCGGCCGATACCGGCAGTACCCATTTGTTCACCGGCGGGCAGGCCGTAGATCTTGCCGTCGCTCATGGTGATAGCGGCTCTGATTTCAGGATGCTCCTCCAGGATAGCCGCCAGATTGGGCATCACTTCGGGGGTAATGTAGGGAGTCAGGTCAATGAAGGTGCCGGCAGCGCCGTAACGCATCAGATCGAAGTTGCTGAATCCCACGGCCTGGAAGGCGTCGATGGGATTCTTGCTGGCGGCGTTGCCGCTGATGCGGGTACCGACCACCTCGCTCAGGCTGTCAGACCAGGTGTCCCAGTTGATCTTTACACCCGCCTGCTCCTGCATGGCCAGCAGCACTTCGTTCTTGTCATAGCCGCCGGACAGGGCGGAGATGCCGCTCAGCACGTTGAATTCGGTCTGCTCCGCGGAAGCGAAGGAGGCCAGGCTCATCAGCATGATGACGGCCAGAAACAGAGATACGACCTTTTTCATGGGAAATCCTCCTTTTGGGGTTGTTTTTTCAGCACCTTACCGGTGCATGATTACTGTTCACTCATTGAGTTAGAACTAATCAACGCATGTGAAATGAGAGGGGAGCGTCGAGGGGGCACACCCTCGACGATAATCCGCAGC
>JAFUHB010000261.1 GCA_017469085.1 Clostridia bacterium | reverse complement strand
GATGCCGATGCTGGCGGTGACGGAATAGAAGCTGTGGTTCCACTCGAAGCGCAGCTTCTGAATGGCGGCGCGGATGCTGTCGGCCTTGCGCACCGCCGCATCCGTGAGATCTGCAGGGTCCGGCCGTGTTCCTGGCCTCGGACGCCTCTAACTTTGTCAACGGCCATATCCTCTATGTGGACGGCGGCATCCTCGCCTACATCGGCAAGCAGCCCTGACGGGAAACGGAGATCGCGATCATGCGTATGAACATCGGTCAGCGGCTGCACGACGCCGCGCCGGGAACGCTGGCGGAACGCGCCGAGCTGGTCCGCTCCCAGGGCTTTTCCTGCGTTCACCTGGCGCTCAGCAAAACGCTGGGCAAGGCATATATGGAGCCTGCCGCCCTGACGCCCGGATTGGCCGCCGCCGTTCGTCAAGACCTCGCGGGCCTGGATGTCGCAGTGCTGGGCTGCTACCTGAACCTCGCGACGCCGGATGAAGCGGAGTATGAGCGCTCGCTGCGCCGGTATATCGCCCACCTGCGTTTTTCCCGCTGGCTGGACGTCGGCGTGGTCGGCACCGAAACCGGGGATCCCAACCGGGAATATCGCTACGATCCCGAGCGGAGCCACACCGAGGAATCGCTCTGCCTGTTCATCGATCGGCTGCGCCCCGTCGTCCGCGCCGCCGAGCGCCTGGGCGCCGTGCTGGCCATCGAGCCGGTATTCAAGCACATCGTTTATGATGGGAAGGCCGCCCGCCGTGTGCTGGATGAGCTTGCCTCTCCCAACCTCGGGATCATCCTGGACCCGGTCAATCTCCTGCATGAAAGCAACCTGGAGCGCCGGGATGAGGTGGTCGAAGAAGCGCTGTCCCTGCTGCGGGAGAACATCCTGGTGCTGCACGTGAAGGACTATGTCCGAAAAGCCGACGGTTCTCTCCAGGCCGCCGCGGTTGGCACCGGCGAAATGCAATGGGAACCCATCCTGCGCGAGGTCTGGCAGCATCACCCCGCCCTGCAGATGACCCTCGAGAACACCACCCCCGAAAACGCCCTGGCAGCCCGTGAAACACTGGAAACCATGCTGAACGGGATCATCTCCTGATTTTCACCATGATATACCCCTCGCCCCGCCAATCGTATTTTGCGCGATCGGCGGGGCGATTCGTTTGGGCGACCGGCAAGATCAACAGGTTAAAGCGACTGCCCTTTTTCTGTCTGTTCGTTTTCGGCACAATACAAAGTTCCACCTTGCCGCCTTCATCGTCATGCGATATACTGATACGGAACGTTCCGGCAAGGCAATCAGCTAAAGGAGCACGGAAAGGAACCTACAATGAACTATTATCTTGGGATGGATATCGGCGGCACCAACGCCCGCATAGAGGCGGTAGATGAAGCCGGGCAAGTGATTTTTGCCCTTCAGGGACGGGGCGGCACGCCGCTGGAATCGGGTGTTGAGGTCATGCGGCAGCGCCTGCGGGAGCTGATCCTTCCCGCGCTTGAGCGGGCAGGCCTGACGCCCGGCGATTGCCGGGGGCTGGTGGCCGGGGCCGCGGGCATCGACACCGCCCGCAGCCAAGCCCAGTATGCAGGCCTGCTCTCGGAGCTTGGCTTTGATCCTGCCATTCTGGGGCTTTTTAACGATTGCGAGCTGCTGCTGGCTGCGCTGCCCACACCGGGCGCCGTGCTGATCGGCGGCACCGGTTCTATCGCGGCAGGCAGGGCCGAGCCGAACGGTGAGGTCCTGCGCGCGGGCGGGTGGAGCCATCTGCTCAGCGACGAAGGCAGCGGAACCTATATCGCCACCCAGGCCCTCCGCGCGCTGGTGCGCTACTGGGACGGCCGGGAGGACTGCCCCCTGTTGGCCGAGCTCATCCGGGAGCGTACCGGCCTGGACAGCGCGGAGAACATCACCGTCTATTTTCACGGGCACATCACCGATAAGGACACCGTCGCCTCGCTGGCGCCCGTCGTAGGCGCCGCGGCAGAGGGGGGCGACCCCGTGGCCCAGGCAATCTTGCTGGACGCTGCGGGCCAACTGTACGGCCTACTGCGCGACGACCTGCGCAAGCTCCGGATCGGGAACCGGGAGGTCACGGTGTTGCTGTGGGGTAGCGTGCTGCTTAAAAATCTGACGGTACAAAACGAAGTGCTCCGCCGCCTGCGTTCGGAGCATCCCGCCGCTCGCCCCTGCACGCTCGAAACTACAGCCGTCCATTGCGCCGCCCGTATCGCCTGCGGCCTGCCCACAGGGGACCTGTTGCGGGCTGTTTGAGAAAAATACCCTCGCAACGACAAAAAGTAATGATCTTGTTCATGATACGTCCTCCTCATAAGTTTCTTTATTTCGCACGCTGGATCATCGCCGGCAATACATACAGGGTGATCAGCAATTCCGTGACAGGCATGGCAAACCAGAGCGCATCCGCGCCAAACGAGCCCGGAAGAATCAGAATTAATGCGCCGCTGATGATTGCGCCGCGAAGGACGGACACGATGAAGGATGTCCGGGGCCGCAGCACCGCTTGGAAATAGTAGGTGGAAAACACATTCAGCGGCAGGAGCAAGAAGGAGATGCCATAACGGCGGATGATCCCCGGCGCAATGGCAAGAATACTGTCCGTCGGCTGCATGAATACGCGGATGAAACCGTTGGGGATCAGCACTGCCAGGGCTGTCCAGATCAGGCCAAATAGGACTGATGTCAACAATGCGAGGCGCAGCGTTTCCCGGATACGTTCTTGTTTACCTGCGCCAAAATTGACGGACAGAATGGGTTGAGCCGCCTGCCCGATGGAATAGGCACAGCATTGTACAAAGGTGCTGATATTGATGATCACGGCATAAACGGAAAGCGCGTCGGCACTCAGATACTGCAGAATCTGACGGTTAAACAGCGTGGTCAGAATGCCCATGGCGATGTCTATGAAGAAGGTGGAAAAGCCGGTTGCAAGGATACGTCCCAGCTTCTTTCCAAATCCTGTCAGCTTCACCCAGCGGAGCGTATTAGTTTTCAGTCGGAAATGCCCCAGCATGATGCAGACGGACAGCAGCGCGCCGAGGCAAGTGGCCACGCCCGCGCCGAAGATCCCCCAGTTCAGGGTGAACACCATGAAGTAGTCGCCGAAAACGTTGAAGATGCCTCCGATGATGACCGCCCGCGTCGCCCGGCCAGGGTCGCCGTCATTCCGGAGAAAAGCGGACAACAGCTGCACGAACAAAAACAAGGGCACAGCAAATTTGACCGGCAGCACATATCGTCTTGCCAGCGGCATCTGCGCCTCCTGAGCGCCGAACAGCTTCAGCAGAGGATCGGATAAGAAGATGAAGCCAATCCAGCAAAGAAGCGCCAGGATCGCTGTGCCGATGACGGAAGATGAAAAGAACTGATCCGATTCTTCTTTCTGTCCTTCTCCGCGCAGGGTGCTGAATATGACAGAACCGCCGATCCCTGTCAGCAGGCCAAATCCATAGAGGATATTCCATACCGGCGCAATGACCGCCATGGCGGCGGAGCCCTCAGGGCCATGATACTGGCCAACGATGGCGAGATCCACAATGCCATAAATGGATGTAATCAGCGCACTGCCAAAGGCGGCAGACAAATACTTGAAATAATGCTTTCGGACGCTGCCCGTCAGCAAATCCATACGATCAACTCCCTTTTACTTGAATTCGATTCCGTTCCTCTCCGACCGCTTCAGCAGAACGACCGCGACAATCAACACCGACGCTTCAAAGATGCCAAAGGCGTGCCAGATCATATTCGCGCCAAGAATGCGGGGCAGCAGCAAGATCACGGCGGTATTCAGCACAAAGCTGCGCAGCACATTCACCACATCCGCCTGGCGGCTGCGTTTGGTGGAGTAGAAATAGGAGGAAATCATCAGGTTGAAGGACATGACGATGAACCCCCAGGCATATAGCGGCATGACACGGACGGTATACGCCAGCGTCTCTGTATCCGTTCCGAACAGCCTGCATACCGCGCCGCCGAAGAAAAACAACAGCGCATAGATCAGTGACCCGCCGATCAGATTGATCCAGAGGCCGGAATGAAAATAGAACTTCATGTCCTTTTTATCCTTTGCGCCGTAGCATTGACCAATCAGCGGCTGCAGGCCTTCCGAGGTGCCAAAGAAGATGCCCACAGAGAAGGAGGCCACATAGCAGATGATCGAATAGGCGTTGATGGCGATGTCCCCAAAATACTGGAACAGCATCCGATTCATCCACAGTGTGGTCATGGGCGTAGCGAACTGGGCGATGCACTCCGGCAAGCCGCGCACGGCGATTTTCCGCCACAGTGCGCCTTCTGGCTTGAATCGTGCAATGCGAAGTTGACCTTTTCTTCTCAGGAAATGGCTGAGGACAATCAGGAAGGTGATGGTTTGCGAGATGCCGGTAGCAACCGCTGCACCAGCCATCCCCATCTGCAGAGGATAAATCATCAGCCAGTCACCGAAGATATTGCAGGCTGTGCTGATGAGCACAGCAACGCTGACCAATACGGGCGACCCGTCATTGCGGCAGAAGCCCTGCAGGGTGACAGAAAGCCCTGCGGGAATGATGAAGATAGAATACCAGATCAGGTAATCCTTTGCCAGGTCGTGATATACACCGTCCGCGCCGAGCAGCGCAAGAACCGGCTCGGCGAAGCAAGTACCGACCAGGCACAGGATCACTGTGAAAAAAAGCGTGCCTGTCAGCGCGTGCATGAAGGCTTTGTTAGCCCCATCCACATCGCCCCGCCCCAAACGAATGGCGGTGATGGTGATTCCGCCGATGGTAGTGAGCATATACAGCGCATCGACAATCTGCACAAAGGGCATGACCAGGTTGACCGCCCCGAGCGCATTTGTGCCTACGCCATTGCCTACGAATATGCCATCCACGATCGTGAACAGCAGGAAGGCTACATTGCTGAGCATGGTAGGCAGAACGTACTTGACCAGATTCCTGGTATGGTTTTGAGTGTGCATGGGAATCTCCTCCAATCGCAAAATTGCGCCCAGTTCATAGAACCGAGCGCACTCGACATCTTCCTCGATGCAGCCATTGCGATGGCAGATCCTCCGATGACATCCTGGGCAGTTTCCTTGCTTCCCGATGGCCAGAAAACGAAGAAAGAGCCGGACAAGGCAGGCATTTCAGCCTGTGCCTTATCCGGCTCGTCATTTCTCCGAATGACTTGCCTCCGAGCAAGCACGGTGGTGTATTATATGGGATGAAACTTCAGTTGTCAAGCATGAGTTTTACATAAGCATACGGCACGTATTTTCTTTTTATCTCTCTAACAGAACCGAAATATAATCGAGTTTTGTGTCAAGGATGCGAACGACGCGGATAACTTTCTTGTCGATCAGATAAACAACCAAATAACGTCCTGTTATAAGAGCACGCAGAGGAGTTTCTGTCCCAAGCTTCGAGGAAAGCGAGAAGCCGAGCGCTGGTTGAGTTTCAAGAATGCTAACCTTTCGGACGATTGTATCAATGATCCGCTGTGCGACGTCCGGCAATTCTAATTCATGGCCATAATATCTCGATATTTCCCGAAGACCTGCTCGCGCAGCAGGAGAGTAACGCACGATCATAATTGAACCCCAAATTCGGCTGCAATATCTTCTTGATCGATCCAATCGTTTTCACTGCCGGCAGAAGAAAAACCAGCTGATATTTCGGCAAGCAAGCGATGGCGAGCCCACTCAAGCTTACCGGATTCACTGATCGGAGAAGGAAATCCTCCCTCGTTTAACGATTGCTGAAAAAACATGTTCACTGCATCGGACAGTGTAAGACCATATCCGGCGTAAAGTTCTTCAAGTTTACTTTTAATTTCAGGATTCATCCGCATATGAAAAGTCGTTGTGCGGGGAGCTGTTGTTACATTGAGCTGAGACATCTCAATACCTCCATTCTTAAATTGACGTTTATATGATAACTCTTTCATGAACGGATGTCAACACAAACGCGAATTAAAAAGGCTCCCCGGTTAAGAGGAGCCTAAAATTAAATACGGCCAGTCAGATAATCGTCTAAGGCGCTTGCCGCCTTTGACATTTCATCCGTATTGCCATCATGAATCGCGTGATTCAGCAGAGCCTTTACGGCCCGGCATTGAATCCTGTTCGTCTCCCGGATCGTTTCGATCTCCGAGTTGTGCCGGTAGATAATGAGCATCCCGCTTCGGCAGGAGGAAGTCTTTGGTTTAACGTGGGGAAATATTGATCTAATGTCTCGCTCCATTCATGTCTGCAACACAGTTACACACCCAACCAGAAACGAGCCTGAGTTCAAACCTTACGCCAAGACGGCATCCAGCATACGCGATCTTGCGTTTCCGGAGGAAATTTTACAATATCTTCCTCAGCCCGGCAAACCGCAGGAATTTATCGTTGGCGGAACGAATCCTCTCAGCTATACCCAGGTTCGAAGGATGCGCAAACGCATTGAAAAAGACACACAGTTTGACGAAGCTATTATACCAAGAAGATTTCGGACAACGGTAGCGACCGACATCTCCGCCATGACACATGATCTGAAGCTTGTTCAGCAGGCACTTGGCCACTCAAATCCTCAGATGACACTCAAGCATTACGATAAAGGTAGAAGCGCAGCCGTTGATGCTTCAACAGTCATCAAAAACTGCTACAAAATAAGCGCCAACTGACGAACTTCTGACGCGCTATATAATGTAGGAATTCTTTGAAAACTGACGAAAAGCTGACGAAAAAGAATATGAGGTCTCCTTTTTGTAAGTCGCCAATCCAATTCTTGCAGAAATGACCCAAAACGCAACAAAAAAGCCCTGCAATATGCAGGACTCGTGGAGCTGATGACCAGATTTGAACTGGTGACCTCATCCTTACCAAGGATGCGCTCTACCGACTGAGCTACATCAGCGACTCGACAACGGAGAAAATATACCACAGTTATTCTCCCGTGTCAAGCTCTCAGCGAAAGTTTTTGGTTCTGCCGCGCGAGAACGCGACAGAACCGAATGACAAAACCGTGCGATCACGCTTTTGCTGGATACTATTGGAGCTTCAGATCGAAAACATCCACAAATGGTCATATAGCCAACCGTGGGCGCTTACCGGAACGACGGGATCGGCCGGATGGGGTTTTCGGCGGTTACCGGGCCTTCTGGCTCCAGAAAAACAGGGTCATGATACCGGGGCCCGTATGAGAACCGATGATCGCGCCGATGCGCAAGGGGGTGATTTGCACGTTCGGGTTGATTTCCCGCACCTTTTCGCTCAAATATTCCGCGTCCTCGGCGCAATCGCCGTGAGCGATGAAAACGGTGTTCCACAGGGCACGATCGGCGAATTCCTCGTATTTTTCGGCCATGGTTTTCAGCGAGCGCTTACGACCCGCCACCTTTTCCTGGGCAATGAGCTTGCCTTCGTAATTGACATTCATGACCGGCTTGATGCGCAGCATATCCCCCACCACGGCGGTAGAACGGCTGACGCGGCCGCCACGGTACAGGTAATCAAGCTTATCCACCGTGAACCAATGGATGGCATGCTGGCGGTTATCGGCCACCCAAGCGGCCAGCTGCTCGGCATTCAGGCCCTCCTCATCCCGCTTCTTCAGCGCAAAGTGAACCAGCAGCCCCTGCCCAGCGGCAGCGCAGAGGGTATCCACGACATACAGGCGGGCGGCGGGATTCTGCTCCAGCACCATGCTGCGGGCCAGCACCGCCGTCTGATAGGTGCCGGAAAGCCCGGAGGAGAAGCACAGGTAAACCACCTCGTGTCCCTCGGCGGTCAGGCGGGTAAATACATCCAGGTAATCATTCAAGTTGATCTGTGCGGTCGTGGGCACCAGGCCGTCCCGCATTTTATCGTACAGCTCCTTGAGGGCGGGCGATCCATCATAAGGATAGAACGTTTTCTCCTCATTATCGATGGTATAGTTCATGGGGAAAACATAAAAGTCCTTCTGTCGATCCACATATTCCTTGCTCAGATCGCACGCTGCGTCGGTGAGAATATAAAACGCCATGATAAACCTCCTGCCCTCGTCCATGAGGGGCAATTGATTCTACCGCCAATTGATGCTGCTGTCAACATTTTCACGAACATTATCGGCGGATTGTCTATCTTCGTCCGGTTGTTAGCACTCTTTTTAGATGAGTGCTAATTTTGTATTGCAATCCGTCTTGCAGCATGTTATAATACCGATAATCCATTCCCGGCAGATCAGCCGACCGTTCATCAGCCGGGAAAACGGATGCGCCGCCCGCAGGCGGCTCGAACGAAAGCGAGGTTATCGATATGCAAAAAGGCAATATTTCCATCGACGCTCAAAATATCATGCCCGTCATCAAGCGTTGGCTCTACTCCGACAAGGACATTTTTATCCGTGAAATGGTGTCCAACGGCTGCGACGCAGTCACCAAATACCGCCTGGTGCGCGGTGCGGACGCCGATCAGGAGGATCTTCGCGTCACCGTGACCGTGGACAAGGAAAACGGCGAGCTGCGCTTCACCGACAACGGCATCGGCATGACCGCCGAGGAGGTCGAAAAATACATCAACCAGGTGGCGTTCTCCGGCGCAGAGGAATTCCTCAAGAATTACGAGGGCTCCGACGACAAGGGCGGCATCATCGGCCACTTCGGCCTGGGCTTTTATTCCGCGTTCATGGTGTCTGATAAGGTAAGCATCGACACGCTGTCCTGGCAGGAGGGCGCCGAGCCCGTGCTGTGGGAGAGCGAGGACGGCATGTCCTTTGAAATGAGGGAGGGCGGCCGCTCGCTGCGCGGCACCACGATCACCCTGCATATCATGGAGGACGAAAAGGAATTCCTGGACGGCTTCCGCGTGCGGGAAGTGCTGGACCGCTATTGCGGTTACATGGCCGTGCCCATTTATCTGGAGGACCTCGAGGAGCAGCGCAAGGCAGCCGAGCGCAAGGCCGAGGCCGAAAAGAAAAAGGCGGAAGAGGGCAAAAAGGACGACGACCAGAACGAGACCGAAGCAGATACGGACGACTTTAACACCGAGGCGGACGACGACGTGGAAAAGCCCATCAACGACACGCATCCCCTGTGGCTGAAAGCGCCGAGAGACTGCACGGACGACGAATACAAGGCCGCCTATCGCAAGCTTTTCCATACCTGGGAGGACCCGCTGTTCTGGGTTCACCTGAACGTGGATTATCCCTTCAACCTCAAGGGCATCCTCTATTTCCCCAAGATCAAGCGCGACTTTGGGCCCAATGACGGCGAAATCAAGCTGTTCAACCGCCAGGTGTTCGTGGCCGATAACATCAAGGAGGTCATCCCCGAATTCCTGATGCTGCTCAAGGGCGTGATCGACTGCCCCGACCTGCCGCTGAACGTATCTCGCTCCTTCCTGCAGAACGACGGCTACGTCAAGCGCCTGTCCCAGCACATCACCAAGAAGGTGGCGGACAAGCTGAACGCCCTGTTCAACACCGAGCGCAAGACCTACGAGGGGTATTGGAACGATATCGCTCCGTTCGTCAAATACGGCTGCCTGCGGGACGAAAAATTCTATGAGCAGGTCAAGAATGTGCTGTTGTTCCAGACCGTGGGCGGAGAATACCTGACCCTGAAGGAATATCAGGACAAGAACGCCGAAAAGGCGGAAAAGAAGGTGTTCTACACCACCGAGCCGCAGCGCCAGGCCGCGGCAGTGGCCCTGTACACCGAGCGGGGCATCGATGTCGTGGTCATGGACACGCTGATCGACATGAACTTCATGTCCTTCCTGGAGTACGGCGGCGGCAACGACGGGCTGACCTTTGCCCGGGTGGACGCCGACGTTTCCGGCCTCAAGGCCGAGGACGACGCCTCCGTCACGCTGGACGAAAACGCCCTGCAGGAGCTTTTCCGCGCCGCGCTCGATCAGAAGGACCTGGTCGTCAAGGCAGAAACGCTGTCCGACGAGGCGCTGCCCGTGGTGCTGGTCGAGGATGAGCAGGTGCGCCGCTATAAGGAAATGAGCGCCGCCTACGGTGAAAAATTCGATTTCCCGAGCCGCTACACCCTGGTGCTTAACAAAAAGAGCCCCACGGTGCAGAAATTGGCCGAGATGCCCGAAGGCGAAAAACGCACCCTGCTGGCCGAACAGCTGTACGACGTGGCCCGCCTTTCCTCCCGTCCCCTGGACGCCGAGGACCTCAAGGCCTTCATCGCCCGCAGCAACAAGCTGATTTCGATGCTGGCGGAGTGATTGTCAAATATTGCATCGGCGCGGCACACGGGTCTCCCCCATGTGCCGCGCCGACTCTTTTGCCGTGAGCGTTCATCCGAAAAGCCGGGTATCATCAAAGATTCAGTTCATATTCGCTGACGCGGATCACGCCGTAAATGCGCTCCATCAGGTCGCGCTGCTTGGCGGGGATCACGGCCAGATCATCCGTCACGGTCATGTCGCCAGTCCCGTCGTCATAGTAGACCATCGACCACTGCCCGTCGCCCAGGATCAGATACCAGTTGTAATAGCGCTTTTCCGTCGCCCGGTCCGCCCAGTCAAAGCAGGGATAGCGTTCCCGCAAATGAAGCACATACCGGTCGTGAACGTCCAGGAAAACCCGCTTCCCCCTGTCCAGCATTTGCGCGGCAAGCTCGTCCCTGCTCCGGTAGGGCTTGCCTCCCGCTTCAAAAGCGGCGGCATGAACCGCCCTGGTCTTTCCGCCGGGCGTTCTTAAGTTTCCCGTTTCCTCATCCATCCAGCGCACCTGGAGCGCGCCCCTGTCCCCGGTCAGCAGCCGCAGCTTCATCATCGTATCGCACCTCCCAAAGGGTCAGTCCCTGCGCGGGGGCCGTAAAGCCCGCCGCCCTTCGATCCAGCGCGTCCAGGATGGCCGGCACGTCCTCCGGCCGCCGCTCTCCTTTCCCCACCTCGATCAGCGTACCCGTCAGAATACGCGCCATATGGTACAGGAAGCCGTTCCCTGTAAACCATATTCGGAGCTCCTGCTCTCCCGGCTCCAGACGGATCGAGGAAAGGGTCCGCACAGCCGACTTTTTCATATGCCGGTTGGAGGTAAAGGAGGTATAGTCATGCGTGCCGCAGAGGGCCTGCGCCGCCTGCCGCATGGCAGATAGCTCCAACGGCTCCCGGCAGATCCAGGTATATTTCCGATCGAACACGTTGGGTAATTCCGAGGTCCACAGGCGGTACAGATAGGTCTTTTCCCTGGCGGAGAGCCGGGCATGAAACCGCGGTTCAGCCTCTTGGAGAGCCACCGCGCCGATATCGTCGGGCAGATAACGGCGGATCTCCCGCAGCAGCGCCTCATCCGACATCGCCGTTTCCGCCTTGAAGGAGCAGACCTGCGCCCGTGCATGGACCCCGGCGTCCGTCCGGCCCGAGCCCGCCACCTCGATCGGCTGACCGAGCAGGCGGGTCAGCAGGCCCTCCAGCTTTTCCTGAATGGTGTTTCCGGTATTGCCCTGTTTCTGCCAGCCCGCGTAGCGCGTACCGTCATAAGCCAGGATCAGCCGGTAATTTTTTCTTTGCATAGCATTCCCAGGAAGCGGCCCGACGAAAAGTGCTCAGTTTAGCTTGGTCCCGCAGTTCGGGCAGAAGTTAGGGGCCGTATCCCCCAGCTCATAGCCGCAGTTCGGGCAGAAGCGATTCTGAACGACCGGTTTGGGGCTTCCGCATTCAGAGCAGAAATTGCCGCTGTTGCCGGAATGTCCGTTGACGCAGGTCCAGGTCCCGTCCGCCTCGGGCGCAGGGGTGGGCTCCGCCGCCGGTATCTGCTCGGAGCCGCTCAGCTTCTGCTCGTCGATGTAATAGAGCCGGTAATCCTTGCTGCCGTATCTGATGAGCGCCAGCCTGGCGTCCGTCGTCAGGGTCACGCTGCTGATATAACGAATCTCGCTGGTAAAGGGCACCAGCGTTTCGCCGTTCAGGCCCACCACGCCGATTTCGCCCTTCTCCCGCTGCGCGACAAAGCCCATGCAGCCCGAACGGGTCGGGAAAGAAACCTCCTGATAGCGCTCGGGCAGCTCGTCCACAGCGGCGCTCAGCACGATCGTGCTGCCGTCCAGGTCCTTGAGCGTGGCAAAGGTGCTGTAGTTAGTAGTCGCCTTGTACTTGAAAGCAGTAGTTTCCTGACCGTTTACGTCCAGGAAGCCGGTGCGGCCATCCTTAACCGCGCTGATGTAGCCGTAGGCAAACGGATGCTCCTCATAAATGCCGATCTCATCATAGGCGGTGGCGATCACTTCCCGGCCCTGCTCATTGATCATGCCAAACTTGCCGTACAGCTTGACGACGGCGTAGCCGTCCGCGAAGGAGCGGACCGAATCGTAGTTTTTCGGCAGCGTCGAGATCACGTTGCCCTGCAGGTCCAACACCTGATCGTCCCGGATATAATAATTCTTTTTGACATCGGCGCTGCTCAACGTGCAGCCCGGCACGAATCCTTCCTGACCGGAGGGATTATGGATCACCTGCTTCGTGCGGTAATTATCGTTCCACTCCTGGGAGAATTCCACGTTGGCAGCCGTCAGCTCCAGCTTGCTGTCATAAAAATTGCGGACGCGCTCACGGTTTTGTACGCATACCCAGGCGCCGACGGCCGTCGCGCTGTAATAATCGGTACGGGATAAGGACCCCACCTGCGCGCCGTTGCGGCGATCCGATAGAAGGACTTGGAATTGTCCGAATAATTGGTCACAGTATAATCGTTGTCGTCCGCGTTGGAGGGCGTCAGCTTGATGCCCACCTGCCAGCGGTCGGACAGCACGTCGATGGCGGCATAGACCGGCGGGATCAGCTCGCGGCCCGTAGTATCGATCATGCCCTTGCGGTGCAGGCCGTCTGCGGAAGCGGCCTCCACGTTGACCAGGATGCCGGCATCGCTCATCCCGTTGTAGGACATATCGGTATAGGGATATACGGTCAGCTCATGCAGGTCGGCGTCCATCAGGATATACTTATCCCCCCGCTCCTTCTGCACGATCAGCGTGCTGCTGCGCGCGCTCATCGTCACCTCCTGATAGGGGAGGGATACGCTCCTTGTTTCCGCCAGCGCGGAGACCGCGCCAAGCAGCAGCGCCAACATCAGAGCCATTGCCATTAATCGTTTCATCCTGTGTCCCGTCCTTTCATCATAAAAACAACAGACTTGCTTCCGTTTGATCATGCCACGCCATCGGGCGTTTGTCAATCAATTTTCCGCATTTGTCAGGTATTTGTCAATCTTTTGATCAGCGCCTCCGTCTTAAGGTCGCTCCACTCGACCACCTCGATCCCGAGCTCCGCCGCCCGGCGGCGCATCGGGCCGCGGCTGCGGGTGCCTCCGGCGGAGGTGACGATCATCGCCCGGGAATCCTTGCCCCCAAAGCGATCGCGCAGGATCGCCAGCTCGTTGAGCGCCTCCGTCCTGATCTCACAGGTTTTGCAGCTGATGAACATCGGCTGCACGCCCCGGACGGCCATCACATCGATCTCATTGATGACGGCGTCGGTCTTACCGCCCGAGGCGTGCCAATTGACCACCGCGCTCAGGATCACATCGTCGAAGCACCCGGCCAGCAAACAGGCGCGGAACACGTGCAGCTCGAGCGCCGAGCCCATGTCCCGCAGCCAGAAGCGCGCCGTCTCATCCAAAAAGCGGAAGGAGACCTCTTCCTCCGTTACGGTCAGGTCAAGGATGAGCCCGGCCTCCTGAAGCGCGCTCAGCATCGCCTCGTCCGCGTTCACTACGGCGTTATCCGCCCGCTCGGTCCGCTTCCCGCGAGCGGTCAGCTCCGGGTCCGAGGCGGAAGAGATGCGCTGGATGTAGCTGACCTGCCTGTTCCAGACGCGCCGGTATTCGGCGTATACCCGGAACAGCCGGTCGATATCCTCCAGCCGGCCGCGCAGGGCAGCGTTGTCCTCCCGGCCGGGCAGGAGCCGGCCGCCCGCCATCAGGAAGCAGGCCTCCGCGTTCAGTCGAACGGCGCAGGGCAGGCTTCGCGCAAAGGGCGCGTTGCGGATCTCAAAAAACATATTCTTTTTATGGGAATAGGTGTACACCGGAATATCGCCCGAAACGGCCCCGGCGGCGAACAGCGCGGCGTCCGTGCCGCCCGAGATATCCAGCGCGCAGTCCTCGTGCGATTCGATCACGCGGCGCAGCGTCTTTTCCACCTTGACGGCGTCCAGCAGGCTGACCGGCACAAAGGAAAGCTTGGTAGGACAACCCCGAAGGGCGAAATAGCTTGCCAGCGCCTCCCGGAGCTCCCGATCCTTCTCGATCTCCGGCGGACAGATGAACACCGTTTCCTCGGGGCGAAAGGTTTCCGTACCCAATACGTTTTCAATGGGCCGGTCGTCATACAATTCGATCAGCGTTTTCATGATTCCGCTTCCTCAATAAAGGCCAGCACTTCCTCCAGCATCGGGATAGAGGGAGACGCGCCCGGACGGCCTACGCTGATCGCGGAAGCCGCCGCCGCCCGCTTCAGGCAAACGGGCAGCGTTTCCCCCGCTGCCCAGGAAGCCAGGAAGTAGCCGGTAAACGTATCCCCGGCGGCAGTCGTATCCACCGCGTTTACGCGATATGCCGGTTGACGGACGACCGCTTCTCCCGGCAGGGAGCAAACGGCGCCCGCGGAGCCCAGCGTCAGCACGACGCCAACGCTCGGATACAGCGCCCGCGCGCGCTCCAGGATGCGATCCGGCTCCGATTTCCCCGTCAGCTGAGCGCCCTCGACCTCGTTGATAAACAGCCAGCTGAGCGCGTCCAGGGGAAGCGCGCGCAGGGATTCGTCAAAGGGCGAGGGATTCAGCGCCACCTTCATGCCCCTGGCCAGCGCTTCATCGATCATATCCGGCAGGCAGGAAACCTCGTTTTGCAGCACCAGGAGGTCTCCCGGCCCAAAGCGACCGAGCGTCTCGGCCACCTGCTCCTTCGTGATCGCCCGGTTGGAGCCGCCGAACAGCAGGATGCAGTTTTCGCCCGCGTCGTTCACCTGAATGACCGCGTTGCCCTGGAGCGTATCGGTCGAACGCAGCAGGGAAACGTCCACGCCCTGCTCCCGCAGCAATTCCCGAAGGGTCTCGCCGCCCGCGCCCACCAGCCCGGCATGGAACACCTCCGCCCCGGCCCTCGCCAGCGCGACGCTTTGATTCAGTCCCTTCCCGCCCGGAACCACCCTCTGCTCCAAAGCGCCCAGCGTCTCCCCCGGCGCAGGGAAACGCGGCACCCGATATACATAATCCAGATTCAGAGACCCGAAATTGACGATCCGCATCGCGCACCTCCTGAAAACCTTGTTGTCCTGCTATCGATTATATCATGAATCAACCGGACGGCCAACAAAAAAAGAAACGTGGAGGTCGTGACGCGCGGCTGGCGCTTTGACAGGCAAACCAATCGGCGATATAATGGCTCAGTAAGCCGTTGACGCGCAATAAAAAGCCCAGGATCAAGGGATTGGAAGGAGTTATCATGAAGGCAGCATCGCATTTTCACACGCTTCCCGGCAAAACGTCGATGTCCATTGAATCGAAAAGGCAGGGTATACGATGACCGCGCCCGAGGTACGCATGATCGTCAGCGACCTGGACGGTACGCTGCTGGGACAGGGCGGCTGCATCCTTGCGCAAAACGCGGCGCTCCTGCGCCAGGCAGCGGATCGGGGCATCATCGTTGCGATCGCCAGCGGACGGCTGGCCTGGAGCGGCAGCCGGTTTGCGCTGAACATGGGGCTCCCCGAGTGCCGGATCATCGGCATGAACGGCGCGCATATCCTGGACAGCCCTTACGGCGGGCTGGTTTCGCTGACCCCATATGAAGAGCCGCTGCGCTCGCAGGTGCTCCGGATCCTGCGCGACAGCGGCTGCGTATACAACATCTATACCGATCACGGCGTATTTACCAACCGCGTGCTGACCAAGGAGGGGGAGGACCAGTTCCGCTCTCATTTTGCGGGCAGCGGAGTCGACGTCGTCATTACGCCCGAGCCAGCCGAATACGCCTTCCGCCAGCAGGTGGTGAAATTCCTTGCCAAGCAGAAGGGCGGCAGGCCCGGCGGCTACGAGCAGGCCCGGCAGGCGCTGCTGAAGGTGCCCGGCATTTACCTGACCTCCTCGACGGACGACAATTTTGAGATCATGCAGACCGGCCTTGGCAAGGCGGAAGCGGTGACGGCGCTGGCCCAGCACGAGGGCATCCCGATGGACGCGGTCATGGCGTTCGGGGATTATGACAACGACGAAGGGATGCTGCGCGCCTGCGGCTATTCCGTCGCCATGGGCAACGCCTCGCCGTCCGCCCTGGCCGCCGCCCGATACCAGACCGCCGCGCATACCGAGGCCGGCGTAGCCCGGGCCATCGAGGCCTATTTCGCGGGCGAAATCGAAACGATGAGGATCAGGTAAGCGTCCTTCCAAGGCCTTTCCAGGACATAAATATTATGGCAGCACCGCATCATTAAGGTGATCAGATGGCGCATGGATTTTGGGTCTGATAAAGCCGAATGGAAGGAGACGTAGCAGCGCTACGGCGACTGGAACGAGACGAAATCAGAACGGAGAAGACATGTGCCAGGTACGCCGCCGTATTGTGCGGTGTTGCCTTATACAAAGTCCTTCCGCATGGGGGTAAAAACGTCCAACAGCACGCCTTCTTCAAGGCAAATCGTGCCGTGCGGCAGCCCGGAGGGCACCACGATGGAATCACCCGCGGCCAATTCTACCGCCTCCCCCTCAACGGAATAGGAAAAACGGCCCGACAGCACATAGCTGCACTGCGTATGCGGATGGGTATGCACAGCGCCGACCGCGCCCCGCTCAAAAGCGACCTCCACGGCCATCAGCTGCTCGTCGTGCGCCAAAACGCGTCTCGTCGTCCCTCCGCCCAAATCGATCCGCCGCTGCTCGTCATGCTTCGCCACGATCCCTTTCATACAAAAACCTCCTGTTGATTTTCCATCACTAATCCCTGATCAAGAGAATCCTGCTTTATTTTTCAATTGCTCCGCAGATATAAGCGATCGGCAATTCGTTCCCGTTCATTTCTTGCAGGTCGCATTGCAGCAGTACCCCGTCGATCACGCAGAAAGGCTGGAGAGCACACATACCCTCCCATGTGCCATGACCTCCCGTGAGAGCGGGAAGAAGGGACAGCATGTCCTCATCCGAGCTTACGATGGCGTTATACAGCGGAAACAGATGCATACAGGCGCTGGTAGTGTCTCCGCTCATGCAGGACAGCGTGGCGCTGCGCAAGAAGGTCCCCTCCCCGTCGGTGTATAAAAGCAGCGCGCAGTCATCCCATACGATTTGATACATCCGACCGTCCATCACGCTTTGCCATCCATCCGGCAAAGCGGGCGCGGTGATGTCGTCGCTTAAGGGGCCGCTCTCCGCCGCTGCTTTCAGTCGCTGGAGCATGCCTTCCACGGTCTGTTCCGGCTGAAGGTTCTCCATGCCCTCCCCATCAAAGGGCGCGTAACCGCCTTCGATGGGCAAACTTTCGGCGAACGTGATCTGCCCGTAGGGGCAATCCATTTCATTCAGGCCGTAAACAAGCTGAAAACCGTTTTCAATCCAAACCGGCAACGGTTCCTTGTCGAACCAGTCCTCGCTATGATCCTCCATGAACACGATTTGCATGACATATTTCCCGTATTCTCCATAGCGCGCCGCCGCCCAATAGGCCGCTCCGGCCAGCACCTGAACGTCAGGAGCACATTCCTTGGCATAGCCGGTGATCATGGCTCCTTGTACCAATCCGTCTTTCGCATTGCTGGAGGTTTCGATTGTTAGCGTTACATAATCCATGTCCAATAAATGGACCCAATGCCCGTTCGACCAGATGACATCAGAAAACTGTGCGTCCACATCCCAATTCTTTTTCACAAAAGTCGTGAACACCGCGGAAAAATCCTCCCACCGGCGCCGCTCAGGCTCGCTTTCAACACCGAGGATACCAACGGCCGCATCACTCTCCAGAGAACGAATCTGGAGCGCGGCGGGTTCCCCATCCTTCGCCTCGATCAACTTTGGCTGCTCCTGTTCCGCCACAGCCACAGAGAACAATAAAACGAATACGACCAGCGCAGCAACAAGCTTCTTGAACATCATCCATCCCTCCCGTGATCGATATTCAGGAATTCCTTTTCGCATGCAGTCCTCTCATCATGCGTCTATGTATATAGTATATAAGCCGCGATCACTTTGTAAACACATGAGACGAAAATTTACACAGATGGACGACTATCTCGGGCTAAATCAGCTCATCTTGCGACCTTCTTTTTCCCTCTGGCTATCAAGCATATAGCAGTATGACGCGCTACGCCCGATATGTTAAAAGCACCCTGCCTTTTGGGCAAGGTGCTGGAAGGAACATCCGGGCGGAAAAGACGACCGCAGATGTATATGGATCAAACAGAAATCAATATTATTACTTCGCAATCGCTGCCGCGGCGGCCTCAGCGGCGTTTTTACCCCAGATCACGCAGAGCGCATGATCCAGGCCGCCAAAGGTGACAGAGCCGGAGATATTGGTCGGTCCCATGATCTCGCCGGCCAGGTACAGGTTTTCCACAGCGGAACCATCCGCCAGTGCAAGCTGTCCGTCAGCATTCGCGCGAACGCCGCCGGTGGAAGCGGTATATGCGTAGGGAACGGTCACGACCGCATAGAACGGCCCATTCTCCAGCGCGGTCATGGTTTCCGCGCTGCGGCCAAACAAGGTGTCCTCACCCTGCTGAGCGTCTTCATTATACTTGGCAATCGTAGCGGCCAGATCGGGTGTGCCGAGTTTTTCCGCCAGCTCCTCGAGCGTATCGGCCTTATATACACCGGCTTCCTCTTGCGCCAGAACATCCAACTGGTCCCAGCCGTTATTGGCAAGGGGGGTGTAGGCGGAAGTCGCGACGCGGATGAACATGGAATCGGAATCCTTGGTATCGGCGCAGACGATCGCGTACAGCGTGCTGCCCTCGGCGCTCTTCCACAGGTTCAGGCTGCCGGTGGATTCATTGCCCACACGATCACCATTCTTGTCCACATACACCAGCTTAGGATAGGCGGTATTCACGCGATACTGCATATCAAATCCGTTGGTTTTCATGCCGCCGCCATGATAGCTGTAG
>JAFUHB010000260.1 GCA_017469085.1 Clostridia bacterium | reverse complement strand
GCATACAGGACGATGCCTGCATAGCCGCCGTCACCCTCTCCGAGCGCTATATCTCCGACCGCTTCCTGCCCGACAAGGCGATCGACCTGGTGGACGAGGCCTGCGCCATGATCCGCACCGAGATGGACTCCATGCCCACCGAGCTGGACGAAGTCAGCCGCCGCATCATGCAATATGAAATCGAGGAGGCTGCCCTGCAAAAGGAAACGGACGACCTGAGCAAGGAACGGCTGAATGTGATCCGCCGCGAGCTGAGCGAGGAGCGCGACAAATTCGCCGCCATGAAATCCCGTTGGGAAAATGAGAAGGCGGATATCGGCAAGGTGCAGAAGCTGCGCGAGGAGATCGAAAAAACCAACGCGGAAATTGCCGCCGCCGAGCGCAGCTACGACCTGAACAAGGCCGCCGAGCTCAAATACGGCGCTCTCCCCCGCCTGCAAAAGGAGCTGGAGCACGCTGAAAAGACGGAAAAGCCGGATAACGTGCTGCTTCGTGATAAGGTGACCGAGGAAGAGATCGCCCGGATCGTGGCCCGGTGGACCGGCATCCCCGTTTCCAAGCTGATGGAAACCGAGCGTGAAAAGCTTCTCCGCCTGCCGGAGGAAATGCACCAGCGCGTGATCGGGCAGGACGAGGCCGTCCAGGCCGTCGCCGACGCCATCCTGCGCTCCCGCGCCGGGATCGCCGACGAAAACCGCCCCATCGGCTCCTTCCAGTTCCTTGGTCCCACGGGCGTTGGCAAGACCGAACTGGCCAAGACGCTGGCGCAGGCGCTGTTCGACGATGAAAAGAGCATGATCCGCATCGATATGACCGAGTACATGGAAAAGTTCTCCGTCACCCGGCTGATCGGAGCGCCTCCCGGATACGTCGGCTACGACGAGGGCGGGCAGCTGACCGAAGCCGTGCGCCGCAAGCCCTATTCCGTCGTGCTGTTTGACGAAATGGAAAAGGCGCATCCCGACGTGTTCCACGTGCTCCTGCAAATTCTGGACGATGGCAGGCTGACTGACGGCCAGGGCCGCGTGGTGGACTTTAAGAACACCGTGCTGATCATGACCAGCAACCTGGGCTCTCAGAGCATCCTGAGCGGCATCGATGAAAACGGAGTCCTGAGCGACGCCGCCAAGGACGCCGTTACGCGGGAGCTCAAGGCCACCTTCCGGCCCGAATTCCTGAACCGGATCGACGACACCGTATTCTTCACCCCGCTGACGAAGGCGCAGGTCAAGGATATCGTAGAGCTGATGCTCGGCAAGCTGCGCGAGCGGCTGGACAAGCTGCAGCTCAAGCTGACCCTGACCGAGGCGGCCAAGGATAAGCTGCTCGACATGGGCTATGACCCCGTTTACGGCGCCCGTCCCATGAAGCGCGTGCTGCAGGCGCAGGTGGAAACGCTGGTTGCCCGCAAGCTGATCGCCGGCGCCGCCCTGCCGGGCGACACCCTGTCGGTAGACGCCTCGGGCGGCCCCGAGCCCTTCGTTGTCAACGTTGTTTCGCATAACAGGTTGACCCTTAATGATAAAAACGGAAAATAATTTTCCAAATTCAGCAAATTACTGTTGACAAATCCGATCCTTGATGTTATACTAATCACGAACCAAGGGAAGAAAGCAAACAAAGCTCCAGACGGAGCGGAAGGGGGCGATTCCGATGTACGAAGAAGCAATACAGTCAACCGCGGTCCGGATCGCCTATAAAACGGATCGTTCGACCAAATAATCAAAGCGGGACGCTAAAGTCAGCGAGCACCGCATAGCCCCGATACGGAGGCATAGGGTCGAAAGGCGAGAAGGCCGCGCACCGCGCGCCGAATAACGGAAGGGCGACGGTGTGAATAGGACGGATTGTCTGCCAAACACAGCAAACGCCCGCGTTTTATCCCGAAAGCCATGAAGCAGGGGACGCTGATCAAACATCTTACAGCGAAGACCTTTTCGAGAGCGGTCCAGGGCCAAACGAGCATCGACGGCACCCGCCTCGAAGGCTGAATGCCCGGAGTGGAAAAACGGAAAACAGAATATGCATCGCGCCGCCCACGGGCGGCGCTTTTGTTTGCAATTCATTTTGGAGTTATAGGACAAAATTTTAGTGAAATATCATTTGAAGAATGGCGAACCCCAACACAATCGCTCCCGGGACGGTCGCGGTGTCCATGCCGGCTCTTGTGATTAACTCGGCCACGGACGCAAGGGCTGACAGCAGCAGGGAGAGTACAGCACAAATCGGGAGGGAATACCCGGAGAGGGCAAATAGGGTAAAAAAGCTCACGATAAAGGATACGATCAGCATGGCCGATGTGCCCTCATAGGATTTCTTTTGATCTGCCAGCCGCCAAGTTATCTTGTGCTTGCCAAATGGGATGCCCACCAGCGCCGCCGCCCCATCGCCCAGGCCCCACATGAGGATGGCGGCGACAGGTATATACCGCTTGCCCAGCGCGCCCCAGCCCAAAGCAATGATAGCAGCAACGGTCAAAAACAGCTGCAATAAACTGCTTTTGATCTCGCCGGGGCGTTTTTGTACAAACAATCTGCCGTACCAGGCTTCCTTTTCGCACAGCACCAGCAGCGGGTAAATGGCCGCCGCAGCGATGATTGCCGCCAGCGCGGGCGCTTGCCAGGAGGAGGCTTTCAGGATCATCACAGATACGCTGGTGAAAGCCGCCATATGCAGCAGCTTGCGGAACACAAAGGAGGGCATCCTGGTCAAAAAGCGAACAGGTGAAAGCAAAACCACAAAAATAGCCAGCACAGCGCACACGACGCCAAGGCAGCGCAGCGTTTCATGCAGCAAGGCATGGGCAGCAATGAAATCCCAATAGTTGAGCAGAATCAGGGCTGCGCCCAGCACTGTCAGCACCGCGCCGGTACAAAGACCCACCGTGCGGTTATCCACCCGATTGGCAAAGCGGGCGGAAATCAAGCTGGAAACCGTGGCTACCACGATGCACAGCAGCTCACATCCCACTTTTCCAGCACAATCGCAGGATGAATCAGAATATGGCTCGCCGAGGCGATCAGCGCCGTGAAGGTCATGATGATGCTAAGCTACCAGATTCGATACAAGCATGTGATTGTTCGTATGTACAGAAAGCGGCTTGATATGCATGAACAAATGTCCGCTTCCCAAAGCGGGTCAAGAAGCCCCGGTTTTCATATTGATACACAAAAGGAACGAAAATTGTATCAAATCTGAAAAGTCGTGAAGGTGCTGGTGACTACGGCGGTTTTCAGCTCCATGCCCAGGAACAATGTGAACACGATCAGCATCATCATGCCGCCGCCCGTGCCCACAAAGCCCGTGCCAAAGCCAATGGTGAGGCCGAAGAACAGGGAGACAATCACGATCTTCCAGTCCAGCTTTTCACCCTTAACAGCCGGATGATTCCGGGAGGAGTCGGGCTTTACCAGAAAACGGATGCCGATGCAGAAGGTCAGAAACAGGGTGAACCCGCCCAGCACCTGATTGCCTGCCAGGAAGGCTACATAGCTTCCCACTGTGCACATCAGCAGGATGCAAACCAGCATGATCCAACCGCGCTTTAGATCAATATTTTTATGCTTGATGTAAGTAGCGGTGGTGACGGCGGAGCCCAGAATATCCGAGGCCAGGGCAATGGCAGTGGCCTGGTACGCGCCGGTTTCCCCCGCAAAGGAGGGACACAGCACGATCAAAATGGGCACCATCACCGTGGCAGCGGATAATCCCGCCAACCCCGTGCCTACGCCGGCCCCCAGCGCCGCCAGGATGTACCACAGGGTCTCCATGCTGAAAAAGTTCATAAGCATTTCCCTTCCATCAGCGTATCTTTTTCATTTTTCAGGGTGATACGCTGCATCAGGCTGCCATCGGGCCAGGCATCCAGCACGCACACCGCCGCTTGATTGCCGGAAAAAAGACGATCGGTGAAAGCGTCGACGATGTACTGCTTCATTGCAACACCCCATCCTATGGTATCTTCCCTTTGATTATATCGGTGATGGAGACCGCCGGTGAAGGCGGCCCCTACGGCATGGCTTTGCTTGCTGGCTATATGCTGTGGAAGCAGGAAGGACAGTCGTTGGAAGATTACCTTGATACAAAGGTCTTTGCCAATGCCCAATCCTCTACGCTGATGGCGAGCGAATCCGATATTGCTGGCTTTAATACCTTCCTCGCGCAGTACAAAAAGAGCCTGCCCGTCGAGCAGGCGGCAATTCAAACCATGTGAGGCAATCGCTTATGTTAGAACAATTGAAAGAACAAGTCTGTGCAGCAAACCTGCTGCTGCCCAAATACAACCTGGTGACCTTCACCTGGGGCAATGTCAGCGGCATGGACCGCGAGACAGGCCTCGTCGTCATCAAACCCTCCGGCGTGGACTACAACGGCATGTCCCCCGATGACATGGTCGTCGTTGACCTGGGCGGAAACGTGGTAGAGGGTAAATGGAAGCCCAGCAGCGACACGCCTACGCACGTCGAGCTCTACAAGGCATTTCCCGACTGCGGCGGGATCGTCCATACTCATAGTCGCTGGGCGACAACCCTCGCCCAAGCGGGCCGCGACATCCCTGCGATGGGCACGACCCAGGGCGACTACTTCTATGGCGCGATCCCCTGCACCCGCCTGATGACCGAGGACGAGATCAAGGGCGAATACGAGAAAGAAACCGGCACAGTCATCATCGAGACCTTCCGCACGCAAGGCATTGACCCCGCGCAGGTGCCCGGCGTGCTGGTCAACAGTCACGGCCCCTTTGCCTGGGGCAAGGACGCAATGGAGGCCGTCCACAACGCCGTGGTCATGGAGGAAGTCGCCTTCATGGACTGGCACGCCATGATGCTGAACCCCGACCGCGGCCCGATGCAACAGGTGCTGCTCGATAAGCATTATCTGCGGAAGCACGGGGCGAACGCCTATTATGGGCAGAAGTAAACTGGCAACATGGGTCAAATGAATGGATAATCTATCATCTTAAAGTGCGCTGGTTCTCATACTGTTTGAGTTCTAAACAAAAGATTTGGAAAGGATTTTTGCTCTGGCAAAGCTGAATGTAAGGAGACGCAGCAATACTACGAGACTTATAAGCAGCAAAGCCAGAGCAAAAAACAGCCAAAGATTTGAAATTTCAGACGGAGAACAGTATCAGTCCAGCTTATTATTCTCCTCCAGCAGCTTGGTCAGCTTGCGCTTGATGCGCTGGAGCGCATTGTCGATGGACTTCACATGACGGCCCAGGGACTCCGCGATTTCCTGATAGCTTTTCCCATCCAGGAAGGCGTTCATGACCTCGCGCTCCAGGTCGGAAAGTAGGCCGTCGATCTTCACCTGAATATTTTCCAGCTCCTCCTGGCTGATATACAGGTCCTCCGGGTTGGTGACCCGGCCCTCGATCACGTCCAGCAGGGTCCGGTCGGATTCCTCATCGTACAGGGGCTTGTTCAGAGAAATGTAGCTATTCAGAGGGAAATGCTTCTGACGCGTGGCCGTCTTGATGGCGGTAATGATCTGACGCTTGACGCACAGCTCGGCGAAGGCGCGAAAGGACGCAAGGCGGGCGGGCTTGAAATCCCGGATCGCTTTGTACAGCCCGATCATCCCCTCCTGCACGATATCCTCGTGATCTGCGCCAATCAGGAAATATCCCCGCGCCTTGGAGCGGACAAAATTCTTGTATTTATCCAGCAGAAAGGCCAGCGCCTGGCCGTCCCCGGCCTGCGCCATGGCAACGACCTCCTCGTCCGTCATGGCGGCGAAGCGCTCGTTTTCCCTTTGCTCGTCCAGATAAAAATTGTTGTAATCGTCCGGCATGATCCCTCGCTGTGTTAATTCTCAGTTATTCCCGGCCGCTCACGGCGGCGTACAGCAGCACGCCTGCGGCCACAGAGGCGTTCAGGGACTCGACCCCGCCGTACATAGGCAGCTTGACCTTGAAATCGGCATGCTCCAGCACCAGCCGTGACACGCCCTCTCCCTCGGAGCCGATGATCAGCGCCATCGGAGCCTCCAGCTTGACCTTGCGGTAATCCTCGCCCTCCATGTCGGCGGCATACAGCCAAAGTCCCTGCTTCTGCAGCTCCTTGAGCGTGCTGACCAGGTTGGTGACGCGGGCCACCTTGATGGTTTCGATCGCCCCGGCGCTAGCCTTCACCGCGGCCGGTGTCAGGCCTACGGAGCGGCGGGTCGGCACGATCACGCCGTGCGCGCCGACGCAGGCCGCCGTGCGGATGATCGCCCCCAGGTTATGCGGGTCGGTGATCCCGTCCAGTACGACCAGCAGCGGCTGTTCGTTCTTTTCCCGCGCGAGGGCCAGCATATCGTCCACCTCTGCATAGGCATAGGCGGAGGCGAACGCCAGGATCCCCTGGTGATGCGGCGTAATCTCATCCAAACGGGCGCGGTCCACGACCTGCACAGGGATATTGCGTTCCCGCGCCATGGACACGATCTCCCGGGCGGAGCCGGTCAGGTCTCCCTTGGCGACCAGCAGCTTCTCGATGTCCCGATCGGCCTTGAGTGCCTCCCGAATGGGGTTCCGGCCGGAAAGCAAGTTCTCAGGCTCACGGCTGTACGGCGTATCAAAACCGGTGGCCTCCGCCACAGTCATCTTCGGCTCCCGCGGAGGGCGTTCGCGCTGTGCCGGCGCAGCCTCCCGCTTGGGCGGATATCCGCCCGCCGACGGCCTTCCGCCCGGTCCACGGGAAGCGGGCTTTTCTCCGCGCGGAGCATACGGCTTCTGCCCGGTCGAGGACCTTCCGAAGGAACGGCTCCCGCTCTCTTTTCCGTGGCCGGCAGGCTTTCCGCCCTTGCCGCCGCGGGAGCGGCCCTCCTCCTCGCCCCAATACTGATCCAGTTTTTCCTTGCGGGTCTTTTTATTTTTGAAATCCTGATAATACGCCATCGGGCACTCCTCGCTTACAGGTTTTGAAATTTCTCACGGATCTCGGCGGCGCGGCCGCAGGAGCGGCTGCCCTCCGAGCAGGCGCCGCGCACACAGGCGGGCCCGGCGCTTTCAAACAGGATGGGCGCGACCGCCTTGCACTGGTGCAGCATTTCGGTCGCCATCGCCCGGATCTCCCACTGCGCGCGCTCGCAGCAGCGCAGGGAGAAAAAGTGCAGCAACTCCCGCACGTTCATGGTCATCACCAGCCGCGTGGCGCAGGCATTGGGCAGCACGAAGCGGGCGTCCTCATTCGCGCCTGGATCACCAGCAAATGCCTCCTGCCATTCCGCGTACCAATCCGCCATCTGACGCATCTGATCCCGGTACTTTTGGGCTGCCTCCTCCCCCATCGCCTCGATCCTCGGGGGGATCACGGCGTCAAAGCCCTCCTTCAGGGATACATAGCGCTGGCTTTGCACGCTGAATGAGGCGACGCGATGGCGCGTCAGCTGCGCCAGCAGCGCGCGGCTCACCCCCTCCACATAAAATGTGAAGGAGGCGTGCTCCAGGACGGATAAATGGCCGGAGCGGATCACGCCGCGCAGAAAAGCGCTTTGATCCTCCGAGCTTACCTTTTCCCGCAGCGCCTCAAAGGGCAGGCCGGAATAGCAGATTCGCGCGGCCGTCACACAGGTTTCGACCGGATTTGGGGTATGCGTCAGCAAAATAACACACGGGACGGCGTCAGACATCGGACGGTTCCTCCCAGATGGTTGATAATAGCTCGTTGAGGCGCTCGAATCGCCCGATCAGGTACAGATATCCGATCAGGGCCTCAAAGCCGGTCGCGCGGGCGTATTCCCCCGGGGACGCTCCTTTGGGCGCCTGATGATGGGCATGGGCATTTTTGCCGCGCCGGACGACGGCCGCTTCCTCCTCTGTCAATCGGGGCGACAGCCTTTCCAGCGCCCGGGCCTGCGCGGCCGCGTTGACCTGGGCCGTCGCGGCGCGGTGCATGTCATGCGCCCGGAGCCCACGCACGGTCAGGCACCCCCGCACATAAACATCGAACACCGAATCGCCGATGTAGGCGAGCTCCAGCACCCCGATGGCGTTGGCCCGGACGGCCTCCAGCCCCGGAGAGGGGTATTGAAAATCGGGCATCACTTGGTCGCCGTTTTGCTGTAAGCAGAAGGGCTCATCCCGACGATGTTCTTAAAGGTCTTGGAGAAATGATAGGGGTCGTTCATGCCCACCTCGACGCCGGCCTGACGGACGGAGTAGCCATCCTTCAGCAGGGTCTTGGCCCGCTCCATCTTGCAGTAGAGCTGGTAGCTCTGTGGGGGCATCCCCACCTCGGACACAAAGCGCTTCCGGAAGGTTTCGACCGGCATACGGCTGAGCGCGGCCATTTCCGCCAGCGAAAAGCTGTCCTTATACTGATTTTTGCGCATCGCGTCGACCACCTTGGCGATCTCGTGCGACAGCACGGCGTCCATGGCGACCGGCTGGCCGCTGTGCGACGCCAGCATGGCCCACAGCAGCTGCTGCAGCTGCGCGCTGGGCGCGTCCTGCGCGACCGCCACGCGCACGGTGGCCTGCACGATATGCCGCGCCAGATTGAGCTGAGACGGCAGCGCGCCCTGCTTCATGATGCGGTGGGGCAGCGCGCCCATCCGCTGCAGGAAGGAGCCGGCCAGCGTCCCGCCCACGGCGATCCACAGCACGCGCGCCTCCTGCTGAACGTCCAGCGTGACATCCACAGTATCCGGCGGCATCATAAAGCAATCGCCGGTGCGCATCTGAAATTCGATATCGCCATTCTTGACATCCAGACCGCCGGACTCAACGGCCAGCCACACCCACTGCCCGAGCGGGCGCAGCGGATAATGATCCGCCGGCAGCATGGCGGAGCCGGACGCGGTGATATATACCCCGCTGGCGCTCGCCAGGGAATCAGGCAGATGCTTTCCCTCGATCCGCACGGCAGGAGCAGCGTTTTCATCAGTCATCAGGAACAAAATAGAATCAGACATAAGCAACCCTCCCTATGGTTTCCTCCACATTATACATACCAGATTAGACAATGTCAATATCCGGAACAAATATTACAAAGATATGATTGGAATGTGATTGGAGGATGAGTCTAATAGATATCGCATATAAAAATTTATTTCCGAAAAAATTAGGGGCAAAATAGCGTAGATATCGACGAAAAAAGCCGTCCGGCACACTTCAATCATGACCGGGCGGCGTATTAATAATTGCTGAATACAAGCGTTCAAATCCGATCAGGCAGTGATTGGCCGGCTCCACTGACTTGAATAATTCAGCGGTTATGGTCACGCTGCGGGTGTTAAAAATGATAACTCACAGCGGCAGGCTGATCTGGAAACGGACACGGTCGCCGAGCCACAGTGTGGTAGAGTACTCGATGGGGACGTTATCGCGGTCATAGGAGATGCCGCGCACACACAGCAGCGGGCAGTCGTAGGTCATCTCGAGCTGCTCGAGATCGGAGGGGGTCGGGCGCACGGCTTCAATGCCATCGTCCACACGCACGGGGATCACATGATATTTTTCCTTGAGCGTGTTGGTCAACTGGTTGGCCGGCAGGCCTTCGACGTCAAGCTGGGGAAAGCGGCTGAGGGACAACCAGCTCCGGCCCACGGCCAGCGGCTTACCATCCAACGAAAAGAGGCGCTTCATATAGACCACTGGCTCATTTGGGCCGATTTGCAGCGCGTCCTGCACAGCTTCATACGGCATGTCAAAACGCTTGATGGATAGCATTTCAGCGGTGATGGAATGCTCGTTGCCTTCGGTATGGTTAGCTGAAACGAGCGCGTAATTCAGCTTGTGTACAAAGGGCTTGGGGCTCTCGCAGATTTCCGCGCTGCGGCCCCGGGCCTTTTTGATGATGCCGTCCTTTTCAAGCTCAGCAAGCGCCTGGCGCAGCGTGATTCGGCTAACATCATAATAGGTCGCCAGGGCGGATTCACTCGGCAGGCGGCGTGTGCGGTCCCACTCGCCGCGCTTGATCCGCTCGGTGAGGTCCATTTGAATCTGATAGTACGCGGGAATCGGTGTATCGCGGTCAATCTTGGGCATGTTTGTTCATCCGTCCTCCATAAAGTCTTTCAGGCGCAGCCCACCAGCAAACAAATTCCCGAACAGGGTACGCCGGGTTGTCAACTTATCCACATTATAATACAAGATAACGACGCTTGTAAAGCGCTATTTTGAATGTTGAAAAACGAAAATCCCTGATGAGCAAGATAATTGATGCGATTGTCCAACTTTTTTCACAAAATAGAGATAAACCCGCTTGACAGCGTTCATAACATATGCTAATATCTATACAACTTAACAAATTGCCGGTGACAGAACCGGCTCAAGGGAGGAACCGACAATGCCTTTGAACGATAAAGATAGGGTTTTGGGGTGTTTCTACGCGATGGCGTCCGGGGACGCGCTTGGTGTTCCCACGTCCTTCCTGACGCTTCAGCAGGTGCGTGTCCGCTACGGCTGGGTCGACACGTTCTACCCGCCGGAAAAGGGCCATATCTTCCATGATGGACTCAGGGCCGGAGAATATACAGACGATACCGAGCAGTCCATCGCGCTGCTTCATGCCTATCAGGAGGATGGCCGTGTGGTGCCGCTGCATGTAGTGCGTGAGATCATGAAGTGGGCCGAGCGTGTGAAGGACAAATACGCAAGCCCACTGGGCCCGAGTACAGAAAAGGCGCTCAGGAATATCGCAGCCGGCGGCGACATCAGTGTGTCCGGCCGTTGGGGGAACACCAATGGCGCCGCGATGCGCATTGCGCCGCTGGGTGTGCTGCATGGTCTGCTTGGCTCGGAGGTCGAAGCCCTCGCGCGGGATGTAGCGCTGACCAACCTGGCCACGCACAACACACGCGTTTGCAACGCCGCGGCAACCGCCATTGCCTGGGGTGTCGCCCTTGCGATGCGCGGTGAAAAGAGCATCCCGCAGATCGCGGAAGCGACCATTCGCGGCGCGGAAGCCGGACAACGCTATGGCTTTTCGATCCCCTCCCCGAGCATTGGCAGGCGGATTGCCATGGCATGTGAAACCGTATCCCGATATACAGACCGGCAGGAGGCGATGGAAGCGCTGTACGACATCTTCGGTGGCGGA
This sequence comes from Clostridia bacterium, assembly GCA_017469085.1. Lineage (GTDB taxonomy): Bacteria > Bacillota > Clostridia > Christensenellales > Aristaeellaceae > UBA4246. The sequence goes on along the minus strand of JAFUHB010000260.1, from coordinate 4,605 downwards.
GACCTCGCGGCAGACTCCATCCCTTCCGCAGTTGCAGTGGCGCTGATGGGTCAGGGCCGGGTGCGCGATACCGTCGAAATTGCCGTCAGCCTTGGCGGCGACTGCGATACCAACGGCGCGATGGCCGGCGCGATCGCCGGGGCCTATGCCGGCATTAGCGACGTGCCAGAGGCATGGCAGATGATGCTGCGCCGGGAGAACGACTGTCACTTTGAGGAGGACGCGCAGGCGGTGCTCAACCTGGTCAGTCGCTGGCATACGGCCGACGAGACGGAGGTCTCTTCCCTCGTAAAGGAGGACTGAGCATGGAAAAAAGACTGTCTGCAAGGGCGCGAAAGCCGTTCAGGAAGAAGATTGAGCCCTGGCTCTATCTGATGCCCGCGATCGTCTTTTTTGTGCTGTTTACCTATTATCCGTTCTTCAAAACGATCTTTTCCAGCTTCTTCATCGTGAACCGGATGGGCGTGATCCGGCGGTTCGCCGGATTCGACAACTATGCGCGGGTGCTGGCGTCCCGTTCCTTCCAGACGGCAATCGGAAATACGATGCTGTATGTGCTGCTCGCGGCGCCGCTGAGCATCATTATCGCGCTGATCCTCGCGATGATCGCTAACAAAGGCCGGACAATATCCGTGGTATACGAAACCATGTACGCCATCCCGATGGCTATGTCCATGTCTGTCGCGGCGATGATCTTCAAGCTCGCCTACAACCCGAACATCGGCATCATCAACCAGATGCTGGGGCTGCGGATCAACTGGCTGAACGACAAGCATTACGCCATGATCGCCATCGGCATCATCTCGACCTGGCTGAACGTGGGCTATAATTTCCTGTTCCTGCTTGCGGCCGTGCGCAACATCCCGCATGAAATCATGGAGTCTTGCGCGCTGGACGGCGCGAACCCGGTCCAGCGGGTGATGCACATCGTGCTGCCGCTGATTTCGCCGACACTGTTCTTCCTGATCTGTACGTCTCTCGCGCACAGCATGATGATGTCCGGCCTGGTGCTGATTTTCACCAACGGGGCCGCGCTGTCGACCACGGCGAACATCGACACCATGATCTCCTATATGTACAAGCAGGCGGTCAACAACCTGAATTACAACGACGGCTATGCCGTGGCGATTATCGCCTTCCTTCGGACGGCGGTGCTGATGCTGATCAGCTTCCGGTTTGAGAAGAAGGGGGTGCATTACACATGACAAACGCCCCTGCGCTTCGCTCCGCAAAAACCGTCCGGAACGTGCTGTACCAAGTCATAGCGCTGCTGATCGGCCTCTTGATCATCGCGCCGATCCTCTACTGCTTTCTGATCTCTTTCATGCCGTCCAACGAGATCCTGAGCATCCCGCCGCGGCTGATCCCGTCCCACTGGATCTTAGAGCATTATCAGGCAGCGCTCACGTACACCACGATGGGCCGGTTCATGATCAATTCGCTCATCCTGGCTGCGACGGCCAGCATCAGCCGCGTGCTGGTGGCCGCGCTGGCAGCCTACGCGCTCGCGTTCTTTGAATTCCGCGGCCGCAACCTGATCTTCATGCTGTTCATGGGTTCCATCATGATCCCAAGCGATGTCGTACTGGTGACCAACTATCAGACGGTATCGCGTCTGGGCTTGATCAACACCTACCTGGGTATGATGATTATTTTCCTGGTCAACGCCAACAACATCTTCATGATGCGTCAGTACTTCCTGACCTTCTCCAAGGAGCTCAAGGAGGCCAGCGAGGTGGACGGCTGCTCGAACTTCCGGTTCTTCCTGCAGATCCTGCTGCCGCTGTCTACGCCGACGCTGACGACGGTATTCATCTCGTCCTTCATCGGTGTCTGGAATCAGTACCTGTGGCCGATGCTGGTCACCAACGACAATGCCATGCGTACCGTTCAGGTAGGCGTGACCATGCTCAACTTCCCTGAGGGCTCTAGCTATGGCCCGATCATGGCGGCCAGCATGCTGGTGCTGCTGCCGACGGTGCTCCTGTTCATCATCTTCCGCCGTAAGATCATCGGCGGCATCATGGGCGGCTCCGTGAAAGGATAAATCATGTTCCCCAAGCCAGAAACGTCTGGCTTAATATAAGGAGGAGGGTATCTTCATGAAACATCTGGTTCGCTTCCTGTCTCTCGTAGTGGCGCTGACAGTGCTTCTGTCAGTGGCATCCCTGCCGATACTGGCGGAAACGCCGGTGCGCGAAGTCGAGTTCTGGCACACGCTGACGGGCGTGAACGGCGCCGCCGTCGAGGCGATCGCCGACGACTTTAACCAGACCGTGGGCGCCGAAAAGGGCATCCATGTGACGGCTGTCTACCAAGGCAACGACAACTCCGAAAAGCTCAAGACCCTGGCACAGGCCAACGATTTCGCCCACTTCCCGGATGTGGCGATGATTGCCGGCGCGGGCATCCCGAGCGCGGTCACCTATGATTCGCTGGTCAAGATCGACGACCTGATCAACCGTGAAGGCAACACCATCAGTCGTGATGAGCTTGAGCCCAACATGCTCCGCTCCTATACCTATGCAAACGAGCTGATCGGCATGCCGTTCAGCTGCTCCGCGATCATGCTGTACTACAACCAGGATATGTTCCGTGAGGTCGGCCTGGATCCTGACGCCCCGCCCGCCACGATCGCCGAAATGGCTGAGGCCATTGAGAAGCTGATGGTGAAGGATGACAAGGGCAATGTGACCCGCTACGGCCTGAACGTAGCTGTGCGCCGATATCAGATGGCCAACTTCATCGGCGGCCAAGGCGAATATAACTTCTTCGGCGACAACGAAGGCGGCCGTACCGCGCCGATGACCAAGGTAACCTTTGGTGAGGACGGCACACTGCGCAACTACCTGACCGAATGGCAGAAGGTCATCGCGACCGGCGGCTACAAGCCCTTCGAGGATGACATCAACGAGGAGTTCTCCCTGGGTCTGTTCGGCATGGCGATCATGTCCTGCGCCCGCATCGGCAAGATCAAAGGCCTGGTAGGCGACAAGTTCGCGTGGGATGTGGCCGCGCTGCCTAAGGTCAGCGCGGACGACAAGGGCGGCATCGCTGTCGGCGGCTCCTGCGTCGTGATGTTTGACCCGCAGAAGAGCGCGGAGCAGGTGGACGCGACCTGGGAATTTGTGCAGTTTATGGTGTCCGCCGAGGCTCAGTTCAAGTTCCATCAGACCACCGGCTACATTCCGGTCAACCGCGCGGTGTATGAATTGCCCGAGGCCGATGCCTGGTTCACCGAGAACCCGCTGTACCAGCGTGTGGTCGATTGCATCCACAACTCCAACCCGAACGTCCAGGAGCCTTTCGACATCATCAACTGGGAAATCGACAGCGTCATCGCGACCCACATGCTGGCCTTTGCCAACGGTGAAGAAACGCTGGACGAGTGCGCTGAAGCCATCCCGGCGGAGTGCAATGAGAAGCTGGACGCCTATCATCTGGCAAATGACTGATTGATCTGATTCCTTAAAAAACCACCCGGGGGGGCGGAACTTGTTCCGCCCCCCGCAGAGAGAAACCCAACCTCTGGGGAGGCGAAACAATGGTCAGGCTTGTGGTGAGCGATATTGACGGAACGCTGGTGGACGGAAGCGAGCAATTGACGCCGGACGCCTACGCGCTGGCCGATTATCTGAAGAGCAAGCGCATCCTGTTTTCCCTCGCGACGGGGCGCGTGCAGGGCATGGCGCAGCCGTATGTGGATGAGCTGAACATCCATGTGCCGTATGTGACCGCCAATGGCGCGGCCCTCCTGAAGGATGGGGAGACCCTGCGGCGATATACCTTTGCGCTGAACCCGATCCGGGACGTGATTCACGCGGCGGATCAAATGGGCATGACCATTATCTACAGCCAGGACGGCTTTGAGCTTGTGCATCAGCTGACGCCGTTTGTGGCGGCGCAGCGCCTTCAGTTTGACCGCTATCAGACCGTTGTGCCGCTGACTGAGGCTTTTTTGACAACCCGCAGGCTTGAGAAGCTTTGCCTGATGGATGACACGCAGTCTGGCCGGATCAGCCTGCTTGAGCAAATGCTGACAGGCATTGACGGTGGCTTTGAATATACCAGGTACCAGGACCGGGCGATCGAGTTAGTCTGCGCCGGCCGGACGAAGGCTGCCGGGGTGGCTGACTTGTCCCAGTATCTGCACATCGATCTCGCCGATGTAATGTGCATCGGGGATGATGAAAATGATTTAGAAATGCTCAGCCAGGCAGGTGTCAGCGCGACGGTGCAGAACGCGCTGCCCAAGGTCAAGCACAGCGTCCAGCTGGTGGCGAGCCGGGATCATGCATCCGGCGTGCTGGAAGCGGTGCGTCAGGTGGTTGAACATCAAGCAGCAGGAGAAATCTGATGCGTCTTTCGACATCTACATGCATTTATTTTAACCGTCCGGGCGGCGTTAAGGCTAGCATTCTGGACAGCGTCCGCCGCTGCGGCGAGGCGGGCTATCGGGTGATGGACATGAATTTCCATGACCTGAGCACTTTTGATACGCCGTTTCGCACGGACGACTGGGCGCGGCTGATCTGGGATGCCAAGGAAGTCGCCGACGAATATGGCATCATATTTTCCCAGGGCCTTGCGCATTTTTACAATTTT
>JAFUHB010000024.1 GCA_017469085.1 Clostridia bacterium | reverse complement strand
CGCTTGCGGCGCTCTGTGGCTCATTGGGACTCCACCCGTGCTTTTCCGCCACTGGCGGCCACGGCTTTCGTCCCTGCTGCGGATTACAGTCGAGGGTGTGCCCCCTCGGCGCTCCCCTCCTTTCCCCCAATTGAACAAAAGAAAAGACGCGAACAGGTTCTTTCCCTTCGCGCCTTCCTTTCGGCCAGTATAAGAATAACACAGGTTTTTCCCCTTGTAAAGTAGCATTTATGTGGCGTTTATGTAGCAAACGCGTGTCAAATGTCGCATTCGCGTTTCATTTGTAGCGTTTATGTCGCATTCGTGTTTCATTTGTCGCAAACGCGTTTCATTTTCTCCGGGATTTTTTCAAAAAAACTTTCCTTGCCGCATCTCAGAGAACCCGGAGCACGAGCGAAAATCATTGTGATACCAGTAAAATTCGCAAAACCATGACAAGAGAAATAATACAGCAAAGCGCGCAAATTTTTTTCAACATATACGCCCTTTCGCGCGATCCCGTCCCTTATTCTTTATCATACCAGACGAGCTCGATCTCGGCGCGATCCACCGGGGCGTCCTGCTGCATGAGTGTTCCCAGATCAGCGAACCAGGACGCATGAACGTTCATCGGCTCCTTTGCCGGCATCCTGCGGTTTACATCAATATTGGCATTGCCGGTCCGATTACTGTGCTGCGTGTATACAAGGCGTCCCGTCTTGTCGTACACGCGCACCGTCATGATCGGGTCTTTGATCTGGTGATCAAGCGGGTTGGTGACCGTTCCATATACACCACTCACGCCCCCGTTTTCGCCCCTGTAAACGCCCACATCCGTCGCCTTGATCGTGGTATAGCCCCGATAGCCGGTCGCGGGCCTGACCGTCAGATGCACCTGATAATCCTCCAGTTGCGCGTAGCGGACTCTCTCGATATTCCCAGTGCCCTGGATGGAAGCCGTCTGGCCGGGGAACAGCACGACGGAGTTCAAAGAGAACCTGGCCAGTTCAGCCCGCCCGCTGCCCATGAGTTTCGCGCTGCTCAGCACCTGGACCGTTTCGCTGCCCTCGTTGGTGATCAGGGCGGAATAGTCGCATTGATAAATATCATAGGTTTCCCGTGCATATACATAAAGGTTCTCATCGGACACCTTGACCGGTAAATCATTGTCCGGCTCTGGGACTGTACTGACATAGTCATCGGGCTTCCTCATCGTGATTACGACCTTTGCCCGCAGGTCGTCGCCGATCAGCTTCTCCAGGCCGGTGGGAAGCCGAAATTCAAACTGGTGCTCTGAATGAGCCGAATAGCTGGCGATGACATCATAGTTCATCATGCTGCTATTAGTAAAAAAAACCAGCTCATCGTTCCCGTTATACACCCAACATTGAGCCTCAAAGCCACCTATGTTCTTAGGAATTACCGCATAATCAAGCGGGTTGACAAAGGTGCCTCTGATATAGCCGCCGGGCTCAACCGAAACCTGCTTGACCGGCCATTCCAGACGGTCGAGAGAGCCATACTCACGCTCCGTGACCTCCGTAAACTCCAGCCGATAATCGGCGACCCGCTCCCGCACGTCCGGGTCGAGCTGCTTCACCCGGTACGTCAGCGTGAACGGCACGCCGTATTCCCAGTAACCCTTGCTTTCGGAAACGGAGACGTCCCTTCCCGAGGAAAACGTGGCCAGGGTATGGCCCGCGCTGTCCAGCAGCGCCAGCTGGTGCTTCACGTTGTGCATGCCGGGGAGCGCCGTTTCCATCCTGGCTACATAGATCAGCTGATAATCGCCCGCCTTGCCGATAAACAGCTTTTCTTCCTTGCTCAACAGGGGCATATCCTCCGCCCCGGCGGCAAGGTTGGGCAGCAGGCACAGCCAGAAAAGGAGCAGCGCGGCCGGTAAAAGCAACCTCTTGGTCATATGGATCATCCTCTTTCGTGAATTGAACAAAACCTGTTGATCCGGTCAATCGTGATCATACCAGACGAACTCCGCCTCGATGCGGTCCACTGCACCGTTCTGCTCGATGGCGGCAACCTGCTCGCGGAAGAACCAGGCATCAAACCGGTTGCCTTGCTTGGGCTGCGTTACATTCCGCAGGTTCATGCTATATTTTTCTTGCCGCCTGGTATACAGCAGGTTCCCCGCCTGATCATAAAGGCGTATATTCATCGCCAGGTCATCCCACTGCACCGGGTGATCCAGCGTATTGGTCATCTGGATGGTCGCGGTGATGCCCTCGCCGCCGTTCCGCTCAAAGCTGACGCTCGCTGGGATCGTAGTGTAACCCCGATAGCCCTCGACAGGCTTTGCGGTGATATGCGCCTCATAATCAGCCAGTTCAGCGAGACGGCCCCGCTCAATGTTGCCCGTTCCCTGGACCGAGGCCGTCTGCCCCGGCAGCAAGATCGATACATACGGGTCCATCCCAATGCCCGCGAGCCGTCCGCGCTGATCGTCCATCAGATAAACGTTGAGCGTGATCTGCAGAGCCTCATTTCCCTCATTCCTGAGCTGCGCGGAATAATCGCAGGTATAAAAATCATAATCCTCCCGGGCGTAGACATACAGGTTTTCATTCAACAGGCTGACGGACGACGTCGGGTCGACCGTGGGAACGGTATAGCGCTGATCGGAATCATCATAGAATGAAATCGACATCTCCACCCGCAGGTCCGTGCCGATTACGCTCTGGATCCCACGGCCAGGCACCATGATCGAGAACCGGTCCTCGCCATGGGCCTCAAAGCTTTTCGTCGTGCTCATATCCATGAGCTCCCAACCGTAATATACCAATTCATTGTTTTCGTTGTACAGCCAGTAGTCCGCATGGAATCCGCCGACATTTTTCGGGATGATCGCGTGATCCAGCGGGTTGAAGAAGGTCCCCACCACATTCAGATAACCATAGTCTCCTTCGACCACGGAAACATGGCCGATCGGCATTTGGATTTTATGGCTGTCATAGCCGCCCCGAAGCCTGCCGGGATAAAGCTCTATCTTTTCTTCCACCGTCGCCTCCAGCCGGTAATCGGCGATCTGATCCCGTAAGGCAGGCTCCAGCTTTTCACTATAAATATACTCGACCGTTATCACTTCGCCGCGTTCCAACAAATAGCTCGAGGTTCTGCTGGACTTGGAATCGATCGTAGTCAGCACATTCCCGGCGCTGTCCAGCAGCGCCAGCCGGTGCTGGATCGCATACATCATATCCTCGGGGATATCCGCCTCCAGCCGATTCACATAGGCCAGGGAATACATGGAGGAATTATCATACTCCTTCCAGATGAACAGCTTTTCCTCCTGATTCAGCAGGGCGACCTCTTCGGCCCCGGCGGCCCAAACGGGCAGCAGGCACAGGCAGCAAAGGAGCAGCGCAGCCGGCAAAAGCATCCTCTTGATCATGTGAACCATCCTTTACTTCAGTTCCTTGAGCTCCGTCGCGTATACGGTGCCGTCGATATCCTCCACGCAGAGCTGAACATAATAACGCTTGCCCTCCGGCAGCGGCAAATGGGCCAGCTGCGGGCCTTCGCTCCCCACCTCGAACTCCGTGCCATACGCCGTGCCGGTGCCCACCGGCGTCCAGAAATCAAAGGGCAGGGGCTGGCCGTCCTCCCCAACGGTCAGCTTCCTCTGCTGGTAGACCGGGGTCAGGCAGTCCCCCGGCGCGACCTCCTGGTAGATGGCCAATGGCACCAGCGTATCGGACGCGGTCGAAAGGCGGTCCAGCGCGCCGTCCGGGTGCGCGGGCTCCACGCTGACCGCGCCCTGCATCAGCCGCACGTCCTGCGCCTGGCGCAGCAGGGTCTCAGTGGTATAGCCGATGTAATCCCCGTAGCGCTCCCCTTCCGTCAAGGGCAGGGGCTGCCAGGCCTGGCCCTCGCCGCCCCGGATCAGGCGCACCGCCCGCTTCAGGGTGACGCTCAGCTTGCCGTCGTCCGACAGGTCCAGGCCGTGGCCCCGCTCCATCAGGCGATAGACGTCCTCCCCCTCCGCCTCGAGCACCAGATAATAGGAGCGGATGAAGGTGTTGAGCAGGCCGATGTCCATCTCCACCTCATAGCGGAGGGCATCCTGCCCGGCAATCACCGTGTTGGCGGCGTCCCCCTTCAGCGCGATCACCGTCAGCGCGGGCACCTCCGCCTCGCCGGAGCCGAGCCCGCCCCTGCCGGCCCGAATCACCGCCGGCATGGACTTGCCCGTCGCCACCCGCGTGTTCTGCGTGAAGCCGCGCAGGAACTGATAATACTGGCTGAACAGGCCGCTGTCGGCCAGGAATTTGTATTCGGCCACCAGCGAAGGGATGGCGCGGGTGTTGATCAGCGGATAATAAAACGAGATGCCCGAATGGCCCGCCGCGGCCGAATTGACAGCGCGGGCAACCACCAAATCCCGCAGCGCGTTCCGCAGTGCCTGGGCCTGCTCGGCCGACCGCTCGTCCAGCGCCTGGGCAAAGCCGTACAGGTCGTACAGGTCCAGGTCCTGGTTGGCGTTGCTGTTGTCGTTGTCCATATGCTTGACCCGGTCCACCAGGCGGGAGAGGGCCACATAATCGGCGCGCACAAAGCTGCCCGAAAACACCTGGTTCATGGCCTGCACGACCCCCTGTATCCGGGAAAGGTCAAAGACTGCCAGCGTCACCGGCCCGCTGGACGCGGATTTGCTGTAATAGGCCGCCGTCTGCTCGGCGATATAGGAAAGGACCCCGACCGTCGAATAGTAGGGCAGGCTGTCGTTGCCAAAAGCGGTATAATCCCACCCGTTCCCCGGGAGCACCTCCTCGGAGGCGATCAGATAATCGGCGTAAGGGGCAAGCAGCGCGGCCACCTCCACGCTGCCCATCAGGCAGGCGTCAAAGCCGATGTATTCCAGCTTTTCGCCGCTGCCGAAGGGGCTGTTCTTGAGCGCCTCCGTCAGCTCCCGCATGGTCAGTATATCGGCGGAGCCGCTCGCCGTCAGGTTCGTCTCGTCCGCGCCGAAGCCCACCAGCGGCCCGCCGCCATGGTCCCAGAGGATCAGGTCATAGGCGTCCGCCTGGACGCTTGCATGGCCGTAGCGCAAAAACGAGGCCAGCGTGCCCGGCTCGCCCATGTTGAGCCGCCGGGGCTCGGTCAATCGCTGAAAGCCGCCCTCCCGCAGCTCGAAATAAGCGACCTCGCCATAGGCCAGGTCCAGCCCCTGCCAGCGCTGCGCGCCGCCGGCGCATACCAGCACCGTCGTATACCGAAGATCGATCCCCGCCGACAGGAGCTCCTTGAGATCCGCGGAGGCGCAGCCGTACCGGCTTTCCAGATTGGAGCCCACCATGTACAGCAGGATCGCCCGTGTTTTCCGCTTGTCCGGCTCGGAGGGATTTTGCTGGGGATTGGGCGTCGGCTCGGGCGAGGGCGTCGTATAGGCGATCGTATCCACCCCAAAGATGATCTGCCCGTGCGTATTGGGCCGCACCGTCGGCTCCGGGATCGGGGTGGGTTTGGGCAGCGGCACGGGCGTGCCCGGCACCTCGGGCGCCAGGGTGCTCGCGCCGAACGTGATACGGTGGCCGCCGGTGGCATCCGCCGTTCCTCCCATCCCGCCAAGCAGCAGCGTTATCCCCATCGCCAGGGCAAGAGCCCGGTACAGCGACCTGCGCAGCTTCATCCTTCCATCAGCACCTTTCATGATGACTCCAATTGATTGAATGTTTTCAATTATTTCAAATGCAGCTTGGGGCGGATCCAGTTCACATAGATCAGGGACATCGGCAGCAGCAGCCGATCGTACAGCAGCATGCTCAACACATGAACGGCCACAAACACCACCGTCATCGCCGTGCCGAGCCCGGCAAACTCTTCCCTAAGCGCCTCGATCGGGAATACGAACAGCAGCAGCGCGTACATCGCCGTGATCGCCGCCGTGAACAAGCCGATCTTGGCGGCCAGCCGCAGCCCCTTCCTGCGGATGCGGTCCAGCCGCCACTTGACGATCGGGTAATACCCCATGAAAATGTAAAAGAAGGCGGCCTCCTTATCAAACCCCAGGATCAGCGCCAGGGCGGCCACCACAAAATAGGTGATCCAGGCCGAGCGGGCGTCGAATTCCAGCAGGATGGGCAGCAACATTAGCCCGCACAGCATGGGCACCGCGTAGGTGGCCGCGGGGATCACGCCGCCCAGCAGCATGATCACCACGGAGAGCCCTGCCGCCATCCCGCAATATGCCATGCGCACGCTCTGACGCCGGGCCGAGGAGTGTCGGTCACTCATTGTATCTGCGCTCCTTAAAAGCTGGATATCCCATATGCGTTCACCATCGCGTCCAGCTTGACGCCGGCCTTGCAAAGGGGGCAGTCATGGCTGGACGTGCTCTGATAATCGTCCACCACGTTTTGGGTGTTAAAAATGGACATGATCGGGAAGCCCTCGCAGCGGTCCACGCAGGAGAAGATCGCGCAGATGCCCACCGGGATGCCGTTGTAATAGCGGATCGCCTCGATAGCCGCCTGGGCGGTATAGCCGGTGGTGACGGAGGCGGCCAGCACCAGCACGTGCTTGCCCACGATCATCGGGGCGGAATTATCCCGGAAGATCAGCTGACTGCCGGACACATGCTCCGGCGTCGCCACGTAAATCGTGCGGTGGGCGTTCATGTTGGAAAAGCCGGCCCGGGTCAGCTCGCTGGCCATGCAGGCGCCCACCACCTCAGTGCCGTCCAGACAGAGGATGGTGTCGATGATCGTCGTGGGCTTGAACGCGCCGGCCAGCTGAGCTGCCGCCTCCCGCGCCTCCGAAAGGCGGTGCTTGGTCATGGTCAAGTCGATGTAATAATTGATGTGGCTGTGGCTGGTGGCAAAATGTCCTCTCGCGACGCGCAGCGGCAGGTTGGAATGAGCGGTCGGGTATTCGATCAATTGAATCGCCATAGCTTTTCCCTCCTACGAAGCCTATATTGATATGCCTTTCTTATTTTATCAAACACACAAACCGATGTCAAACAATCGTGTTCCTTCCTTGTCAACAGGGCCAAAAACGTATATAATGTTAGCGTTTGCACTTTGGTTCTCACGAAGGAGTCTTTTATGTACGCAATGCTCACCAACGACGACGGTATCGCTTCTCCCGGCCTGCAGGCGCTGCGCGACGAAGGGCTGCGCAGGGGGCACCGGATCCTGATCTGCGCGCCCAAGGAGCAGCAGAGCGCCGCCTCGCAGCGCATCACGCTCGGCAGGCCGCTGTTCGTCCATCAGACGGAGGACAGCCCCTCCGTACAGGCCTGGGCGATCGACGGGACGCCGTCGGACTGCGTCCGCGTCGGCGTGGAACTGGCGGATGGGAAGCCCGATTTCTGCATCTCCGGCATCAACAATGGTGAAAACGCCGGCAGCGCGGTCTATTACAGCGGCACCGTCGCCGCCGCGCGGGAAGCGGCCATGCACCATATCCCGGCCTTCGCAGCCTCCCTGATTGCCCAGGGCGCTACGGACGAAATGCGCCGGGCGCTGGCCAAAAAGGTGTTCGACCTGGCTGAAAACGCCCGGCTGGACCGCTTTCCCCGCTACGGCGTGGTCAATGTAAACGCCCCCGCGATCCCGTCCGAGGACTGGGGCGAAATCACGCTCTGCCCCCTGGCCTCCGCCTATTATCTGGACAGCTATGAGCGCCGCGTCAGCCCCCACGGCCAGGTCTATTACTGGCTCAAGACCGGCCTGCCCATGGAGGAGCCCGAGCCCGGCAGCGATTACGACCTGCTGCGGCGCGGCTTTGTGACCTGCACGGTGCTGGCCGATATGGGCAACGCCAACGCCCTGGCGGACGATATCCTGATGCTATAAAAGAGGAACGCTATGCTCACGGTAAACGCAGAGGACCTGATCGACCAAATGAACCTCGCCGACAGGCGGCTCAGCAAGGGCCACCAGCGGCTGGCCCGATACCTGGCCGACCATTATGACAGCGCGGCCCACCTGACCGCCTCCGCCCTGGGCGAAGCGGCCGGCGTCAGCGAAAGCACCGTCGTGCGCTTCGCCGTCGCCATGGGGTACGAGGGATATCCCGAGTTTCAACAGGCCTTTCAGGAGCTGGTGCGCCACCGCCTGACGGCCAACCAGCGCTTCCAGATGTCCACCGAAATGAAGAAGGAGGATGTGCTTGCCACCGTCCTCAAGGCGAATATGCGCAACATCCGTTCTACTGTCGAGCATCTGGATAACAGCGCCTTCCTGGACGCGGTGAACCGCATCCAGCGGGCGAAGGCGATCTACGTGCTCGGCCTGCGCTCCGCCGCCCCGCTGGCGCAGTTTCTCGGGTATTACCTGAACTTCATCTTCGACAACGTCCATATCGTCGCCTCCGGCGTGACGGACGTGTTCGAGGGCATCGTCCGGGTCGACCAGGACGACGTGCTGATCGCCATCAGCTTCCCCCGCTATTCCAACCGCACGGTGGAGGCCATGCGCTTTGCCAAGCGCAGCGGCGCGCAGGTGATCGCCCTGACGGACGGGGCGATGAGCCCCCTCTTTGAGACCTCGGACGTCTGCCTGGCCGCCAGCACCGATATGGCCTCCTTCGTCGATTCCCTGGCCGCCCCGCTGTCGGTCATCAACGCGCTGCTGGTCGCGCTGGGCCTGCAAAAGGGCGAGGCGCTCAAAAACCATTTGGAGCAGCTGGAAGGGCTTTGGACTGAACACAGTGTATACACCGGACAAGAGCACCGGGGCTGACGTCCTCGTGATCGGCGGCGGGGCCGCCGGCATGCTCGCGGCGCTGTACAGCGCGCGGGCCGGGGCGGACATCCTGCTGCTGGAAAAAAACGAAAAGCTTG
>JAFUHB010000259.1 GCA_017469085.1 Clostridia bacterium | reverse complement strand
GAATATTTTTTCCCAGATACGTTCTCGTATAGGGAAATCTCATATTTCCCGTTTCCCAACTGCCGCGGAAACACCTCAAAATCTCCGTTCCCGTTCAGGTCATAGGTCAAGGTCTCCCCATCCTTGATCACGCGCAGCTTGAGCTTGTTTTTATTCTTTTTGTTGACAGCGGCCATGACATAACCGTCGTTCATATTACTGACGTCCACGATCAGCTTGCTGCTTTTCTTCTGCGTCTTTCCGGTCGAAGGCCACACCGCGCCGTCCGCCGACACGGTGCCGCATATCAGCAGGGCCAGGCCGATCAGGCACAGTGCTGTCCATAGGCGCGCTTTCTGACACCGTTTCATAGCGCGCCCCCTTTCCTTGCATAAAATCGATCCACTAACGTCATCATAACATATTTATGCTGAATCGACAACCGGAAAATGATCGGGCAAAGCGGCTTTCGCCTGCTTACAGTCACTGTTCACTCAATGAGAAGGAATTCATCTAAGTAATGAGAGGGGAGCGTCGAGGGGGAACACCCTCGACTAAAATCCGCAGCAGCGACATGCGCGGTGCGAGGACCAAATCGCGCCAGCGATTTGTGCCTTGCGCCTTTTCCGCCCGGGAGGCCCGAAGGGCCGAGAGGAAAAGGCGTCAGGGGGTGGTGTTGGCGGGGGAAGAATTTCCTCGCCAAGTTACTATGGAGCCGTCAGGCGGAGTAGTAACCGCTTACATCGTTCCGCCCAGCGGGCTGATCCGATGGTGCACAGTCACGGAACGAGTCGGATATTCCTCATAAAAAAGATGTTCCACTCGCTCCATCACCATCCCGCCCGTACTGTAATTGACGGTCGGCAGCAGCATGGCGACTACGGTGGGCGCGAAACGGGTCACGATATCCCCCTTGCGCAAATTCTTGCGGAGGATCTCCTGAAGCCCGGCCATTGCGCTCTCCCGGCTGACCGAAGAGATCCGGTTGCCCGGTTCTCCAACCATGATGACGCCCAGGAACATGGTAGAACCCAGGCGCTCAAGGTTGCGCATCTGAATATTATAGATTTCCTTAAAGGCGGGATAATCGCAGAAAAAGGGTCCCTGACGGCCGAAATCGCCCTCCAGCAACTCGTTGCGGATCGCATCCAGATTAAACTGCCCCTCCCGCCCCGCTTCAGCCAATTCCCGATAACAGGCCTGCAGGTCCTCGCTCGGATCCTCGTCCAGGTAGCGCCTGCTCATTTCAGTCACGCGGCGATATTCCTGAAGGGCGTCCCCCGAGCGGTTGAGGCTCACCATCGCGCGCATCAGCTCAATGCAGCGTTTCATCCAGTTCATCCACGCGGATCGCCTGCTGGCAGACGTCGCATAGCTCGTTGAACTCTTCACCCTCCCGGAGCTGCCCGATATAAGCGTGCACCGCCTCCAGATATTCGCGGTGCAGCCAGCTGGCCTGTATAGCGCCGTCGTTCATATCTCCGGTCTGATAGAGATCGCCCCGATAAATCTGCATCAACCGGCGGTAGCGCAGACGCTGCTCCGCCGGGGGCAGCGCCGTTTTCAAATCCTCCGTCAGCCGAAGGAAGATCAGCACGTCCGCCTCCACGCCCGGCAGCTCGCGCCAGCGATACGCGCCCTGTTCGGACTGTACGCAGGCGCCAAGGCCCGGGCTGATCAGGTTCAGCTGGGAACGCAGCCTGCTGACCATCGTCTTGAGCGCGTTCTCCGGGCTATCGCTCCTCCTGCCGTTCCATAGCTCGCGGATCAGGCGCTGACTGGACACAGCCTTCCCCCGCTGAAGCACCAGGTATTCGAGCAGGCTGACTCCCTTGCGCGTTTTGTACGCCAAGCTGTCGTTAATTTCGCCGTTTACAAAGATTGAAAATCCGCCCAGGAACTGAAAAAGCACCTCTTGCATCCCGATCACGCCCCGCTCCTCATGATTGCCAGCGCACCTCGCGGGCATGATCCTCACACAGCCCGCTATTTCCGAATCGCCATCCGCTTCAGCTTTCATTATATGAGTTTCGGGTTAGTTGTCAACGTTTTAACGGGAATTTCCTTGGTTTCACAAGGCAATTGTGATGCCATATAATACAATATTGTTGTATTTTGGCAATGATAAGACACGTCATTTCCCTTGGAAGTCGCAAAAAAGGAGGCCTTGCGCCTCCAGATCAAGGATGCTTTTATAAAGTTTTAATCGGGTGATATTACTCCTCCGCGAGCGCGCGCAAAGCCTGCAACGCGCCATCGATCCTCCCGGGCAGGTCGCCGGTTTCGACCGGGCCCTCGGCGTGACGGAGCAGTTCTGTCAACTCGCAGATCGGGTCGTACAGCGGGGTCAGCGCCAGATTGCCCACAGTGCCCTTCAGCGCATGCGCGGCTTCAAAAGCCGCCTTACTGTCCCCCCGGGAGAGCGCATCGTACAGCGCCTCAAAATTGCGATCGCCCAATTCCATCCGGACCAGCCGAACATAAAAATCTCGGTTGCCCATACAGCGGTTCAAGCCGGTTTCCACATCGGCGCCATAGTTAGCCAGCGTTTCGAGCGTGATCATGAGGTCCCTCCTTTATTGAAGGCCAAGCCGCCGGGCCAGGGGCATCAGTTCGTTTTCCCGATACTCGACGTAGCGATGATGCCGGGGCCAGTAGCGGGTCAGCATCGTGCCCTTCGCGTCATAAGGCTGCCCGTAGGTCACCCGGTTGCAAACGAAAAGCAACGCCTCTTCCTGCCCGTTCAGGTCCTTTTTGATGCTCACGGAGCGCCCGAAACGGAAATTGCTTTGCGGGTCGTTCAGATACTCGGCGGTCAAATCGTCAAAAGAAGTAAACCAGGCCGAAGTCTCGCCGTGCACCTCCACCTGTTGGGAGGGATAAAGCCGATAACGCACCGTCACCCGGTCCCCGTTTACGTCCACCGTCAGCTTGCCGATGAAAAACATATTGCTTGCCACCAGCGGGAAGATCTGCTTGCCCTGGACCTTCAAATCGACCGGCAGTACGTTATACCATTTGTCCGTCCGGTCCGGGAAAAGGTCGCGGATGGACAGGCCCATCACGCCCACCGTATTATTCGGATACCACTGTGTGTCCCAGGATATTTTTCCGGCCCGCGCATCCTTGGCATAAGGCAGAGCGACGGCGATCTGCTCCGCGGTCAGGGCCGTGCCGTCCTCCAGATACCAGCCCTTGGCGGCATCCCAATGCACCGCTGCCTCTCCAAGCTCCTGAATCGTCCCCGACATATGCCGGAGCGTGCCGGCCTTGGATAAAGTATACTCCATCGCTTCGCTGTCCGTATAGGTATAGGCGGTCAGGCGGCCTGCCCGGTCAAAGGTGTGGCTGACCCCGCTTTCGTCCGTCCAATCCACCGTACCATCCGGATGGATCACCGCGTCGCCTCCATTGGACGTGGGCACCGCGATATCTTCGGTGATTTCTTCGCCGGCCACGGCAAGCAACGTCTCCCGATCCAGCCCGGCCTGCTTCATGGTCGAATATACCTGCACCGGGTCGGCCGGCAACGGCGCGTCCGCATAGGCGCACGGCAGGGCCGTCAACAACGCGCTCAGCGCGAGGGCCAGCCATCTGCCCTTCCGTTCGATCCTCATCACCGCCACTCCTTTACCACAAACGCGCATTGAAAAAGACATAATTAGACAGTTTTATTGTATGCGCGACAGCCGTTCCTGTCAAGCGTCGCGGCCTTAGAAAACGCTCTCTCCGATCAAAATTGGTCCCACCGGAGCCAGACGATCGTATTGCCGTTCTGATGGCTCACATCATACGTCCAGGCGGACCTGGGGTGCGACGGCCGCACCGCTTTGATCATCGCGTTGTTCACATCCTCCGGAGATACCGTTCGATTCAAAATCATGACTTCGCCGAATTCAACGCCATTTTGCCTTTTCCAAATCAAATAATTCATCGCGTCGCCCACATCCGACGTAGCATATCCAAAGTCCAGCCCGGCATTGCTGAAATAGCTGAGGCTGTTGTCGGTCGTCGCGCTGATGTCCTCATAGCGCACATCCGCGTACCAGGCCAGGCGGTCCTTGGGCAGGCGATCCCTCCCAATGTTAAAGAAGGTATGGGTCGGATGATGGGGCCAGCTATCTTCGGAATCCCCGGCAGTCACGTCAACCAGATAAAATTTCCGATTCAGATAGATGGTATTCCAAATATGCGCGCCTTCCTTGGTATTGACCCAACCGGACAAATAATCGATTTGATAGCCCGCAATGGTGCCCAGCAGGAAAAACAGATCGGCATAGCCCTGGCAATTGGCCTTTCCTTCCATCAGCGCTCCCCGCGCGCTGGTGATCGAAGCCCATCTGGCATCGCTGGAGGGGTAATTGGTGTAGGTCACATGATCACAGATGAAATCATAGATGCCCAGCTCTACGCCTACGCCGTCATAACCGTATTTGGCGCGCAGGTCGTTGACGATGCTGATTGCCCGGTCCAAACAAGCTTTCTCGCTGGCGCTCAATCCGCTGCGGTCATGAGTCAGGTGCGCCGTCGCCATGCGATAGCCGTCGCGCAGCCTGATCTTGGACACAGTCACCATCGTGCCCCAGTTATACATATTGACGGACACCTGGCGGTCGGAGGTGGAATAAGAATCGACCGCGTCGGCAAACAGACTGATCAGCGAGCTTTTGCTCCATCCGGATACAGCCTTTACCGAAAGCCGGACCTTGACCTCGGTCTTCCCATTCAACGCCTGTGTCGCGACATAATTGGTTGCCTCCGACAGGTTCGTATAGGTGGGAATGTCGTCCGCCAAGGACGTGTGCAAGCTAAAAAGCAGCGCGAGACACAGGATCAGCGCCAAAGGCCGCTGCAAACGCATAAAATTCCTCCTCCCAAAGCGATCATCAAAAGTATACCCCTTCCTAACGCCGGCCGCAAGCGCTCCCTGCGCGCCGTTGGACAGCTGTCGAAGTCTCTGTCCGTTTCAAATGATCAATCCAACCTGTCTCTGATAAATTTTACATGTCAAAGCGCCGACGATATGGTATACTGTATTATGGATTGATATTGCGCCGCAGGCGGGAAGGAGGGATTGCATGCCGGAGGAAGCGTATGAGATCCTCTCCCTGTTCATGCGGTATGTGTTTCTTCTCTTGGGTATTGCGGCGGTGCTTCGCGCGTTCCGCTGGCTATACCGAGAGCACCGGGTGCATAAGCGGCAGCTTAAGCGCCTGCCGGATGCCGGCTACGTAGGCGAATTGACAGTTCCTGACACGGGCAAGCACTGGCCCCTGCCCGCCGAGGGGACTCTGGGCAGCGGCGCGGGCTGCGATATCCGCGTGAAGGGGAAAGGCCTCAGGCGCCTGCACTGCACCTTCCGTTATGTAAAAGGCCGGGGGCTTGAGGTGACTCCCGTCCGCGGGGCCGAAACGCTGTTGGATCGCGCGGCGGCCCGCCCGGGGCGCTACGCCCTGAGCGGCTCTACGATCGAGGCCGGACAATGCCTGTTTGAAGTGCGGCTGTTCGCCGGAATGCATGCCCCCAAGCGCGCCGCGGCGGATGAGGACGAACGCTGGATGGACCTGTTCTTTGACGAAAGCATCGGCCAGGACCCGCTCGACCCCTTCGCCGGGAACGCCATCCCGCAGCCCAATATAGCAGGACTTGAGGACGACCCCTTCGCCGACCCGCGCTACGACGGGGAGACTGCCCCGGAACCGGACGACGAGCCGGTTGAGGACGACGACGATTTTATTTGACAGCCCAAGCGAGCGCTGAAGCGACAGGAGCAATTATGGCAATTGGAGTAAGAAAACAGACGAGCGACGCCTCCGGAGACGCGCGGCTTTCCTATGCCCGCCCGCTGCTCCGGGGCGTTATGCTGTTTTTCTTGCTGGCCTTCCTCCTGCTGTGGCTTAAATCCTACGACGAGCGGGCACTGATGCTCGCCGTGATCGTACCGGTGATCATCTACATCGGCGTTCAGGGCATTCCCCGCCTTTTTCCGGCGGACAGGCTGTTGCTGAGCCTGACCAACTTCCTGTGCGCCCTGGGCGTGCTGGTCCTATACCGTCTGAGCCCGGAGCGCGGCCTCCAGCAGGCGGTCAATTTCGGCGTCGGCGTCGCGGCCATGCTGATCTGCACCGTCGCCGTGCGCTATATCCGCGGTTGGAAGGGTATCGTGCTGCTGTTGGTGCCGGCCTCGATCGGGCTGCTGGCGCTGCCCCTCTTATACGGCACCGAGGTATACGGCGCGAAAAACTGGGTCACCATCGCGGGCTTTGGATTCCAGCCCAGCGAGCTGGTCAAGCTGAGCCTGATCGTGATCCTTTCCTGGCTGCTTTCCCGGCGCAAGGTGGCGCTGTCCATTCTCGTGACCGGCGTCTGTCTGGGGCTGCTGATGCTGCAAAAGGACCTGGGCACCGCCCTGCTATATTACGGAGTGGCGCTGCTCGCCATCTGGGCGGCGACGGACAGCGGCCTGCTGCTTGCCCTCGGCTGCGTAGGCGCCGGCGGCGCGGGCGTTCTCGGCTACCGTATGTTTGCCCACGTCAAACGCCGCGTCGCCGTCTGGCTGAATCCCTGGTCCGACCGGCAGGGCTCCGGCTATCAGATCGTGCAGGGGCTCATCGCCATCGCCAACGGCGGGCTGTTCGGCACCGGCCTGGGGCTTGGAAATCCCGGTGTGATCCCTGCCTCCTACAACGATTATATCTTTGCGGTCATCTGCCATGAATTCGGCGTCCTGTTCGGGATCGTAGTGCTGCTTTTCTTCCTGGCGCTGATCATGCGGGGTATCTCCATTGCCCGGCAATCCGACAGCGTATTTCATTCCCTGCTCGCGCTGTGCTGCACGGCCCTGATCGGGCTTCAGACCTTCGTGATCGTCGGCGGCAACATCAAGCTGATCCCCTTGACAGGCGTCACGCTGCCCTTTATCAGCTACGGCGGCACCTCCCTGGTGAGCTCCATGTGTCTGATCGGCTTTTTACAGGGCGTGGCTGCCCGTAATACCGCCCAATTGGCCGAAGCGGAAAAGCGGGCGAGGTTCGAGGAGGAGCGGCCATGAAAAGCCTGCGAGCCAACATCTGGAAAATCGCCATACTGCTGACCGCGCTGTTCATCCTGCTGATCGCCTACGGCGCGTACAGCCTGACCACCTACGGCAGCCGCTGGTTTTCAACGTCGGCCAACACCTATCTTCGCAGCGCCAAGCAAAATGTGATCCCGGGGGACGTTCAGGATGTAAACGGCGTTACGCTGCTGACCGCCAACGTTGCCGAGGACGAGAACGGCGAAACGACCTGGTCCCGCGTGTGGCCTGCGGATCAGACGCTCCGTCAGTCCGTCGTCCATGTGCTGGGCGACAGTCAGAACAACGTTTCCAACGGGGTCGAGGCCTTTATGGCCAACTACCTTTACGGCTTTGAAGCCACCTTCCCGGAGCGACTGGGCTCCTTCCTGAGCGGGCAGACGCGCCGGGGCGACAGCCTGACGCTGACGATCGACAGCGCGCTGTGCAGACAGATCACCGAATGGATCGCCCAGGATGAGGCCCTGCCCGACGACGTCCGCGGGGCGGTCGTGGTCATGAACTGGCAAACCGGAGCCGTTCTGGCCGAGATGAGCTTCCCATCGTTTGATCCCCTCTCTTCCCGCAGTTATCGCAATGACGCAGGACAGCCCTATTTCAACCGCGCCATTCAGGGCAAATACGCCCCCGGCTCCACCTTCAAGATCGTCACCGCCGCGGGGATCCTGGCTTCACCCGAGCTGCGCAGTCAATCCTTTACGTGCAGCGGGATCCTGCGCATGGACGCGAGCGGCGCGCATGATATCACCGACGCGGGCACGCGTCTCGCCGAGGGGCAGGTCGTGTCTCACGGGCAATTGGACCTGCAAACCGCCTTTCGCGTCAGCTGCAATAACGCCTTTGCCTACGCCGCCTGGCAGTTGGGAGACGAGCAGCTCAAAAAGACCGCGCAGGCGTTCGGCTTTGACGATAATTTCCTTTTCCGGGACATCGTGCTTGAAAATTCAGCTTATCCGGGCGCCGACCGCTCCGACTGGGAAATCGCCATGACCGGCATTGGTCAGAGCGGCCTTCTGCTGACCCCCATGCATCTGTGCCTCATTGCCTCCGCGATAGCCAACAACGGCGTCATGATGGAGCCACGGCTCCTGGAAAGGGCGGAAACCGCCGCCGGCGCGGAGCGGCTGCATTTTACCTCCGCCGTATATCGAACGCCCCTGACTGATCCGGACACGATCCATAGTCTGCGCAGCTACATGTACGACGTAGTGAACACCGCGGGCGGCACGGGCCGCGCGGCCTCCTTGATCGGCTGGCGCGTCTGCGGAAAGACGGGCTCCGCCGAGATCGATGGGCAGGAAAACACCAACGCCTGGTTTACCGGCTTTATAGACAGCGAAAAGGCCCCCTATTCCGTCGCAATCCTGCTCGAGGACGTTGGCGGAGGAGGCACCTATGCCGCGCCGCTCGCGCAAAAAATATTCAAATATCTCACCGCTCAAGTAAAGTGATGACGCTTCCGGCGCGTGGGCTCGACGCCGTCGGGGATCTCCAGGATGTAGCGGTCGTAGGCATTGATCACCGTGGTTTCCTGATAGGTCATTCGCCGGGGAATATCGCTGTCATAATTCATATGCACGTGTCCGTGGAGCAGATATTGAGGATGGTAACGCTCCATCAGCGTCAGGAAGCAATCAAATCCTCGGTGCGCGATATCCTGTCGGTCGCCGCAGCCAGTCGGAGCGGCGTGCGTCACAATGACGTCCACACCGCGCGCGCGGCGCAGCTTCCAGCGCATCTTACGGATGCGTCGGCGCATCTCCTTTTCAGTATACTGATAAGGGCCCTCGTTGTAACGCTTACAGCCGCCCAATCCCATAAAACGCACGCCCCGGAAGGTAAACACCGTGTCGTCCAGGTTCTCGCAGCCCTCGGGCGGAGCCTCCACATAACCCTTGTCATGGTTGCCCGGCACATACAGGACGGGCCGATTCGTCATGGTGACCAAAAACTCCAGGTATTCCCGTTTGAGATCGCCGCAGGAGATGATAAGGTCGATCCCGGCCACCTTTTCGGGCTTATAATAATCCCACAGCGCGGGGTTTTCAACGTCGGACAGCAGGAGTGCTCTCATAGATCGCGCTCCTTTTCGGGCGTCCCGACGTCCGGCCGGATCGCCAGCAGCCCCGTCGTCTCCCGGGACATATCCAGCACCTCGTCCGGCCTTGGGAGCCGACCGTCCACGTTATCGCACAGCCAATTCATATCCATGATCTCAGCCGGCGTAAACCAACGGTCTCCTTCCGACTGCACGCGCCCCTTCTGATCGGTGATCGGGCAGAGGAAGGGATGGATCGCGCCGACAGACAGGCCGTTGCGCAGCAGCCGCGCCAGGTGCGCGACGCCCACCGGCAGCGAGTCCGCTAATTTAAGCCCGATCACGCCGCCGTTCATCCCCCACCAGTAATTCACAGCCGGCGCTGCGTCCTCCTTGTCCCAGCCGCCGTCCAGGATGCTGCGCACGATCTTTTGATACATCCTTCCCCAGTTCCAAACGTCACTGGCCAGCGGGATAAAAGTGCCGTCCTGCTGACGCATGGAGGTGGTCCAGCCGATCGGCGAGACCGGGTGATAGGACGCGACCGGATGGCCGGATACGATCCGCGCTCCCGCCTGGCGCATCTCCTCCAGCGGATCGCCAGGCAAGCAGGACCAGGCCACCTTGATCCGCGCGTCGGGCGCCGTCATGCGCGCGCCGAGGGCAAAGGCGTTGATCGCCGCGGGTACGCCCAGGATGGGATACCGCGCGATATAGCCGATCGGCTCTCCCTGGGACATCGCTCCGGCGATCGCACCCGATATAAATTTGGCCTCGTAAATGCGGCAATAATAAGTGCGAATCCCGGTAAAGGGTACCGTCAGCGCGCACACCAGCACCTTGAGCTCCGGATGCAGGGCAGCCATCCGGCGGGCTGGACCCAGTAGCGTCGGCGCGGTCGCGAAAATGACCTGCGCCTGCTCCTGCACCGCCTGCTCCATGATTTCGTCCGCGTTTTCCTTGCCGGCGATATAGGAGCGCACGCGCACCTGGCTGTCAAAGGCCTCCTCCAGGCGTTTGCGGCCCTCGTCATGCCCCTCGGACCACGCGCTTACCGCCGGATCGGAAGCATGAATAAAAGCGATATTCAGCGTCGGCCTGCTGATACCGTCCAGCAATTGGCGCACCAGCCCCTTTTCGCGCGTTTCCGGAGCGATCGATACCCGGGCGTGCTCCTCGCCTGCGGCGAACCGCAGATCGGACAAAACCGCCGTCACCTTTTTCTGGATGGCCGCGTCGTCGTCCGCCTGAAGCTCTTCATAGGAGCTCATTTCAAGACAGCTCAAAATGACCTCGCTCAGCGAATGACCGGGAACATTTTCCAACACCTTTTCCCTGCAAAGCCTTTCAAAGCGACGGTACAGCGAAAGAAAATCAGCCCGTTCCTCCCTGGTCCAAACATGCTCGGGCGGGTAGGGCAGCCGCGCCATCAGCTGCTCGTAGCGGCCCGGACGGCTGAACTGCACCTGATACAGGCCCATCTGGCGGTAATAGTGCATAAATTCATAGTAAGCCTGCACCGCCGGGTCGTCCGACCATACAGGGATGATCCTCGTCACGGTAGCCGGGATGCTGAGCGCGCCGAAGCTCTTTAATACGCTGACACGCTTATGTCCCTCGGTCACGTAAAATTTGCCCATGAATTCCATACAGGTGATGGGGTCATGGATGCCGTCCGCCCCAAGATGCGCCTCGCACAGATTGATCCATTTCTGGGCAAACTCGGAATTTTCCGGCAGAAGGGGCATAAAATTGCCCGCAAAGGCCGTCTTGCGCCCGGCTGCCATCGTACCGATGATATTCTCGATGGGTATCTCGATGGTGCCCAGGCTCGCGTGGCCAGAGGCCTGCGTTTCGCTGGTAACATCCTCCAGCACGGCTGGATAAGGATTTTCCCGCGCCGCCGTTCGCGCGTTATAATACCGGATGCCCAGCTTTAAGGCATCGTGATATTGCTGGATCGCTTCAATACGAGACATGCTTTCTCCTTTTTGGGGTGCCGCGCTCAGCGGATAGAATGAAGATACTCCCGCAGCGAAGGGATGGGCGTTCCGTCCAGCGCCCGATCCGGCCCGGCCTCGAGCATGGAGCGCAAAATCGCTTCCTCCGCGCACTCGCCGACGGCGCGGAAGGGCAAGTCCATCTTTTCCTCCCGCAGGACGCGCTGAATGCAGAAATCACCGTCCTGTTGCTTGGGCGCGGTGGTAAAGCCCACGGCGATTTCGCCACTGCCGTGGCCGATATAAGAGCCGAGCCGCGCCATGCCCACCGAGGTACGCCGGAGCACTCGCTTGAGCTGACGCGAGGACAACGGAAGATCGGTAGCGACGACCAGGATGATGCTTCCCTGGTCGGAAGCGGCCAGCCCCTCCGGCAGACAGGCGACGCGCAGATCAGAGGAGGCCCCGTAGTTGGTCAGCGCCAGCACGCCCATCGTATAAACGGTATCTCCGAACGCCATCTGGCGGGAAGAAGAGCCGATCCCCCCTTTGAGACCGTAGCAAATCATCCCGCGCCCCGCGCCGACAGCGCCCAGCGCGAAGGTATCTGATGCGTTCTGAATGGCGGCCATTACCTCCGCCTCCCTCACCGGACGGCGCGCGATGGCGTTGATCCGGCTGTCGTTGCACTCGCATACGACCGGGTTGACCGACCGGAGCGGCACGCCGTCCTCCGCGCACCGCTTCAGCATATAGGTGACCATGGCGTCATAGACCTTGCCCACGTTCAGCGTGTTGGTCAGGGCGATCGGCGTTTCCAGCGTTCCCAGCTCGTCCACCTGCACCAGGCCCAGCGTCTTACCAAAGCCGTTCAGCACGAAGGAGGCGGCGGTCAGCTTGTCCACAAAGGGATTGCTGCCGCTTGGAAGCACCACCGTCACGCCGGTGTGACAGTCATCCCGGTCCACGGTCGCATGCCCCACGAGCACCCCCGGCACATCGGTGATCAGGTTGCGTTCGCCATGCGGGAGACGGCCGATCGAAAGCGTCATGCGCGTCCTGTCCTTTCCGGGGAAAGATTTCCCCCACTTATCTTACCATATCGCGCGATAAAAAGCCATGCGCAAAAAAGAAAAGCGGGCCGATCCCACGAACCGGCTCGCCAATAAGCTGTATGGATAAAATATCAGTCGTCCTCACCCGTCAGGGTCCTGCTGTGCGCCTTGATGGCTTCAAAAGACTCCACGCTCAGGTCATGCTCGATCTTACAGGCGTCCTCACGGGCGGTTTTCTCGTCCACCCCGATCGCCATCAGCAGCTTGCTGAGGATCTTGTGCCGCTCATAAATGCGCTCCGCGATTTCCAAGCCGCTGGGCAGCAGGGTGATCCGTCCGTCCTTATCCATCGCGATATAGCCGTTTTCCCGAAGGCGCTTAGTCGCATAGCTGACGGAGGGCTTGGTCACGCCAAGCTCGGCCGCGATATCGATCGAGCGGATATATCCGTGCTTCTCCTGCATCATCAGCATCGCTTCCAGATAGTCTTCCGCGGATTTCATGATTTTCATGGGAACATCCCTCCTTGCTCTCCGAAGCCGGAGAAAGAAAAATCATCTGTTTTGACAAGAATATCACAGTTCCACCGAAAATGCAAGCGCGCCGCGGTTGAATATTAGCATATGCTATCTTGCGATCCGACTGCTTACTGCCGGGTGAACGCCGTGACCATCGCGACGATCACCACCGCCAGTATTACCAAGCGGGAAAGGACGTAGGGCGCCACGAGCTTTTTCAGCTCCATGCGCTTATACCGGGGTTTGGACAGGACGCCGAAGCTTACATAACCGATCACAGCGATCAGGCCGACAAAGCGCATGTTGGGCATCGCGGCAAAATAATCAATCAGCGCCGCGCCGACGGCCGCCGTCAGGCAGCCGATCGCACACCAATAGCATCTGCGGCTTTGTTTTTGTTCCAGCAGTCGCTGGTTCTCCACGTCGTCGTCCGAGATCAGCTCGTCGATGCTGATCCCAAACAGCGTGGAAAGCTGCTTCAGGCTGTCGATGCTGGGATAGCCCTTGTTGGTCTCCCATTTGGAGATTGCCGTCCGCGTTACATAGATCCTTTCGGCCAGCTCGTCCTGAGTCAGTTGATTGTCCGTTCTCAGCTTTTTCAATTTTTCGCCAAACATAATGTTTGCACCTCCTTGCGGCGCAGTGTAGCATTCCTGCTGAAAAAAGTCACGACACGCTGCGTCACATCGGGTGTGTGAGGGGAAAACGGCAACAAAAAACCTCCGCAGCGGAAAATGCCCGGAGGTTGCTTGAGGCAATTTGATTATTCGGCAGCCTGCTCCTGCGGATACACGCTGGCCTGCTTGCCGTCGCGGCCCTTGCGCTCGAAGCGCAGGATGCCGTTGGCCTTGGCGAAAAGGGTGTCGTCCTTGCCGATGCCCACGTTCAGGCCGGGCTGGATGCGGGTGCCGCGCTGGCGGACCAGGATGTTGCCGGCGAGCACGAACTGACCGTCGGCGCGCTTGGGCCCAAGGCGCTTGCTTTCGCTCTCGCGGCCGTTGCGGGTGGAGCCCATACCTTTTTTATGGGCGAACAATTGCAGATTCATCTGAAGCATTTTATTTCCTCCGTTCCGATTCCTGCCTGACATCCAGGCGGAGATAGGCGGGATACTGCGAGTGGATATCGCGCAATCCCTGTAGCATACCGTGCAGAAGCACCTGTGCGTCGTGGCTTTCGCAGCCCTCTGGAAGCATCAGCGCCAGGAAACCCGGCGCGACCTTGAGCCTCGGCCTGATTCCGGCAACGGTCTCCAGCGCATTGGCGCAGCCCTGCGTCAGCGCGGATACCGCAGCGCAGACGATATCCTGCCCTTCCTCGCCAAAGCCTGCATGCCCCGCGCACAGGAAGCCGCGGATATCATCTCTGCCGCTCACGTACAGGATGCACCGCGTCATGTTCAGCCGTTGATACCGGTGATCTCCACCTGCGTATAGGGCTGACGGTGACCCGCCTTACGGCGATAGTTCTTCTTGCTCTTGTACTTGAGGATGCGGATCTTTTCACCGCGCAGCTGACGGACGATCTTACCGGTCACGGTCGCGCCCTCAATGTAAGGATTGCCAACCGCAATGGTCTCGCCGGAGAGCATGAGCACGGGGAAGGTGACCACGTCGCCCGCTTCGTTGGGAAGCTTTTCTACATAGATGTTGTCTCCCTCGGAGACACGATACTGTTTGCCGCCAGTCGCAATAATCGCGTACACTTGAGCAGCACCTCCTAAATAATTTTTCCCGCCGGGCTTGTCTCGAAGGCAAAGAACAGCATCTTTCAGCCGTGGGGCAGCATGCGGACGCACACATTTAAAGCCCCTCCCGAGCGGCTACCTGTGTAGACTATCACACAGATGAAAAAAAGTCAATCAAAAACGCAAAAAATGTGCGCAACCGGCGCTCCGGCGCATTTGCTGCCTTTCTGTCTGGCCCGGTGCGTCCATCAATGCCACCGATATAACTTTACCTCATCAGCCGCCGGATATTTCATCCAGCGTCATACCAAAGCCCGGCACGCACTCGCGCATAAAATCCCGCACCTCAGGCAGATCGATTTGGTCGATGGAAGTACGGATGGTGTAGGCCGCGTTCTCAAATTCAAGATTGCCTGCCTTGCGCTCCTCCACGCATTTAAGATAGGCGCTGATTTTATCCGCCGCCTTGACCAGCCGCCACTCCGCCGTCGTTTCGTCATGCTGGATCAACGGGGCATATGCGGGCCTCAGGTCGTCCGGCAGCATGGACAGCAGCCGATCGTTCGCGATCTCCTCCAGCTTCCGGTATTCCTGCTTGATCGCCGGGTTATTGTGCTTGACCGGCGTCGGCATGTCCCCAGTGATCACCTCGCTCGCGTCATGATACAGCGCCAGCGCCATCACAAACCCAGGATCGTAGGTCCGCCCGTAGCGAACATTGCCGATCAGCGCCATCGCGTGCGCGATCATCGCCGTCTGCTGAGAATGCTCCGTATCATTCTCCGCGCGCGTATTCCGCATCAAGCCCCAGCGGTTGATATATTTCAT
>JAFUHB010000258.1 GCA_017469085.1 Clostridia bacterium | reverse complement strand
GTTTCAGGATCCGGATCATCGTCCGGATCATCGTTTTCGCACTCGGCGCATTCAAAGCGGATCGGAAGCTCCAGCACGGCCAGCGTCAACGCAAGCTGCGCCAGGTCGATTTCTTTCCCCTCGAATGTCCAGCGCTCATCCTCCTCGTCCACATTCAGTTCGGTAAACCGATCGACCTGGAGAAAAATCTCGTCAAACGGCTGGTCTACCGTAAACTCGACCGGCTGCAGGCAGTAAGCGCAATGTCCGTGCGCGACCGCGTGGAAGCTGCCGCTCAGGTACAGGCTCCTGCCTTCCAGCAGATAAGTGCCTTCAAAGACCGCAGGGTCATCAAAGGTTACCGTTTCCGAAAAAATCTGCTGAGGAGGGATGGCCTCTTCATGACGGAAAGCGATTCTTTCCCCCGGCTTTTTGAAGGCCTGAGATACGTCCAAACGCATAGTTTCCCCCAATCGTGACCGCGTTATATTATACGACACGGCAAAACGCTTGTCAACATCAATTTACCTGGTCCGAAACGCCAATGCCGAGCACCTCGATCTGCTTTCGAGCGTCCGCGGCATAGCTGCCCATCTGGTTTAAATACTGGCCCATGAACATCATGGAAGCCGTGCCGCCGCCATCCAAATTATAGGCGGATACGCAGCCTTTCGCCTGGAACAGCTCGGCAAAATCGGCCAACGTGCAGCCCACGCTCGTTCCCGGCAGGCGGCCCTCCATGAGGATGGCGACATAATGCCCCTTTTCCACCAGACCGACGCCTGAGCGCGGATTATCGCTTTGATGAGCACTGATTGCGGCGGCTTGGGCGGTCACTTCCCCATCCCGCAATAGCACCGGGCCAAAGGACAGCACGTCGTATGCGCCCATCGTCTGAAGCTCCGCGGCGGTAGCGCCATTGTAATCATACACCCGCAGGTTCCCATCAGGGAACAACGCCAGGATATCCCGATTTGGGATCGTGGTCCCCGCCTTCTTGGCGGGATCGTCATACAGGATATCCCCCTGCCGCAGGATCACGCCCACCGACATCACTCGCTTCTTCGCGTTGCGCTTGACGCGGTAATAATACCAATCCGAATTGACGGCGAATACCAGATGGTTTTCCTTGGCGATTTGAAGGATCTCCGCTTCCTTCTTATTTTTAAGCGTCAGATTATCTCCGTGATAATAGGTTTGCAGGAAATCGCCGGAGCCGCTGCGCACGTATACGTCGGCCTCCAGCCAGCGCCGGGGGCGATTCTTCTTGGGAAGATCATTTTTGCGCACGATCTCAATCCGCAAATCCTGGGACGCGTACAGGTATAAACCTGCCTCGGCGTCCTGATAGACGAATTCCGGCTCTCCCTCTGGCAGGAAGCCTTCCGCCGTCAGCACGGGAAATTGCTCTGCGTATTGCGTCGGGAACGCTTTTCCTTCTTCGCGCTTGTTCTCCTCCGTCTGCGGCGCCGGCTCATCATCGCCCGCCAGGAAGATTTCCGTCGGTCCGTCAGCGCCGCCAATGATCTCCTCCGGCGCGTCCTCCTGATCATTCGTCTCTGCCGCTTCATCAACGGCCGGCGCTTCAGTCAGCACCGGCGTGAAGGGATCGTCCAGCGTTCCCGTGCCGGTCAATGAAGCGATCTTATCCAAATTCAAAGTGATCGCCGGGCGATAGCCCAGGTTTTCAACCTGGACGCTGATATAGCCGAGATTCCCGTCGTCCATCACGCGGCGATGGGCGTACACGCGCGTCTCGCTGGGGGTCCGGGACCAATAGGGCGAATACTGCTTTTTGCCCTGATATACATACAGCCCGTTGGCCTTGGCATAGGCCGTGCTTTGCGCCTGACGGGCAGCCGCGTTCACAAATCCGTATTTTTGATTTTTAAGATCCTCGATCGAGGGCAGCGTCACCAGACCATGATCCGGGTTTTCAGCGAGCGCCGCCTGCTCGGCCGGTGAAAAGGCGCGGTCCTTGAATTCACCGTTCAAATACGCGTACAGCTCGGAATTTTCCCAGCCGGGATAAGGTTGGGTATCCTTGTTGTTGGGGTAGCAATTGGGGTCCACCCGCCGCGCCTCCAGGATCAGCTCGCTCATCAGGTAAGCCGTCTGCCCATCCGTAGACAGGACTCGCCATACGATCGGCCTTTCCGTGCCGTCCGCCTCGGTCGGGAACCTGCCGAAGGCCACATAGGTAAATTTGCGCGTTTTGCTGTTATATGCCGCCAGTTCTTCCGCGCTGGCTCCGCAAGCAAAACTCAGCGCCAGCAGCAGGCAGATCAGCGTCATGAAACACTTCTTCATGCGAAACACCTCGTCTCTTATTATACCAGCGCAAAGCCCGTTCGGCAAGCCGCCCTCTGTAAAAGAAAGACGGGGAATGCGGAAAGAAAAAGAACCGAGGTCGATGTCCCGTCCCCGGTTCCCGTGATATCCGCCTGTTATTCGGCCGTCGGCTCAAAGTCAAAGGTTACCGCTTCGGCATCCTCTTCCTCCGCAGCGTCAGCGTCCAGCTGAGCCATCAGCTCTTCGTCGATCACAAGATCTGCCTTCTCCTTCAATTCCTGGGAAAGGGCCTGCAGCTTTTCCTGCAAAAGCTCGTTAGCGATCTCCTCGCGCAGCTCCGCGGCGATCTCATCATCCAGCGGCACAGCCTCGCCCGCATCGCTCAGATAATATACGATATGGATGCCGTAGGAGCCGATCACCGGCTCGGAATGAGCGCCGGGCTGAGTCATCCGCTCGGAGAAAGTGCCCGTAATGAAGGCGGCGTCCCACATGATGCTGTCCCGATGCACCGCGTAGCCCGTTTCCACATCCAGACCGGGATCCTCGTTATACTCGGCGATCAGACTCTTAAAATCCTCGCCAGCAGCCAAACGATTTTCGATATCGTCCAGCACGTCCTTTTTGCTGTCCAGCACGCGCTGCGCGGCCTCGTCCCGCGCCTGTTTGGCGGCATCCACCTGCTCCTGGGTCACCGCTTCCGTTTCCGTTTCTGCCGCTTCATCCGCTTCTTCCTGCGCTTCCGCCGGATCGCTTTCCTGCTGCGTCAGGAATTCCTCCAGCAATGCCTCGTAGGCTTCGTTGGCCTCCGTGTAAGCGGAAAGCAGCTCATCATCCACCGTCAGCAGGATATGCAGCACGTTACGATAACCGGCCGGCATATACCAAATGTCGCCGTAATAGTAGCTGTACAGCTCGCGCATGTACACGCTGTCGCCGATCATTTCCTTTTGATACGCGACGGTTTCCTCAAAATGCTGGCGGATCTCTTCCTCAGTCACCGCGTCCGCGTCCACCAGCGAGCTCGTCAGCTTGGTATAGGCGGCATTGGTTTTATTGTTTTCAAACAACACGTCCGGGCTGTAGCCCAGGGAGCGATAGTATTCCTCCGCCTGTTTATAAAGCTCCGCGCGCGCCTCCTCCGTATCCTCCGACAGATAATAGGATACGTAATTCTGCATCGCCGCTTCCCAGCTGCTGTCCGCCTCCTCGCGCAGCTGTGCTTCCTCTTCCTCTGTAAAGGCAGTGTAGCCCTCGTCCTCAAGATAGCGGGTCATCAGCTTTTCATATAAGAGGGATTCCAGGGCTTCGGCATACGTGTACTCATAGCCGCTGGACAGATAATAGGAAATCAGATCATCCAGCTCGCTCTTATAGATTTCCTCCCCGTTGACCGTCGCGACCACGGTGCTGCCGGGCACAGTGTCCTCGGCAACGGACAGCGCGACGCTCAGCATCATCGCGAGCGCTACCAGCAGCGCCATCAGCTTTTTCATTTGATTCATGAAGAATCCTCCCAT
This sequence comes from Clostridia bacterium, assembly GCA_017469085.1. GTDB lineage: Bacteria > Bacillota > Clostridia > Christensenellales > Aristaeellaceae > UBA4246. Next base: position 26,374 of record JAFUHB010000258.1, on the reverse strand, counting down.
CCTTTCCTTTGCCAATCGGCTTGTGATACCCTTATATTATTACACAAAAAACATGAATAAACAATGAACAAAGCGTAACCAAATTGTGTTCCTCCCCGCGCCGATTTTCGCTTGCAATCGATCCCGAGGTAGGATATGATGGAACCGGCAACGTTAAAAAGGGAGGCGCTCATGATGAAGAACGGACAGAGCAGCGTTCAAACGGGAAAATTTTTATTGCCGAAGGATGGAAAACAGCTTGCGCTGTGGCCGGTGGTGGCCTGCGATCAATTCACCTCCCAGCCTGAATACTGGGAGCGGGTCGAGCAGCGCGTGAAGGATGCGCTCTCAACCTTCCGCCTGATCCTGCCGGAATGCTGGCTGGCAGACAGCGAACGGCGCGTTCCCCTGATCCAGCGCTCCATGCGGGAATATCTGCAAAACGGCGTACTGAGCCGCGAGGTGAACGGCCTGATCCTGATCAAACGGGAAACGGCCGCAGGAGCCCGCTTGGGCGTGCTCCTGTGCGTCGATCTGGAGCAATATGATTTTGCGCCGGACAGCCTCTCTCCCATCCGCCCCACGGAGGGCACGATCCCGGCGCGCATCCCCCCGCGGCTCAAGGTCCGCCAGGGAGCGGCGCTCGAGCTGTCCCATATCTTGCTCTTGGCCGATGATCCAGGACGCACCCTGATCGAGCCGCTGTACGAAAAGCGGGAAACGCTTCCTTTGCTGTACGATATCGAGCTGATGGAGGGAGGAGGCCGCCTGACCGGCTGGGCCATTGAGCAAGGCGACCTGCTTGACGCCTTCTTTGATGCCGTTTCTCGGCTCAAGGTGACCTCCGACGGGCTGGAATTCGCCGTCGGCGACGGCAACCATTCCCTGGCCACAGCCAAAGCGCATTGGCTGTCGATCCGGGATAGGCTGGATGAAAAAGAACGGGAAAGTCACCCCGCGCGCTTCTGCATGGCGGAGCTCGTCAACCTGCATGACGAGGCCCTCGTTTTTGAACCCATTCACCGGGTCATCTTTCACCGAACCGCATCTGAAGTCAGGGCGCTGCTTTCCGAGGCGGAGCCGGTCATGGAGCTTGAGCGTCCCGATATCGTGCTGCTGCATCAGAAGGGAGATTTCCCCCTGCGCTTTGCCCGCCCGCTGCACAAGCTGCCGGTCGGTACGCTGCAAAAGCTGCTGGATCGGGCGGAGGGCCTCGACCTGGATTACGTTCACGGCGAAGAAGCCGTGCGGTCGCTGGTGCGGGACCGGGACGCCGTCGGCATCCTGCTGCCGCCGATGGAGAAGCGCTCGCTGTTCCCCTCCGTGCGGCAGGACGGTCCCCTTCCCCGCAAGGCCTTCTCCCTCGGAGAAGCTCATGAAAAGCGTTACTACATGGAAGCAAGAAGGATCATCAGGGAACAAGATGCTGAACAAAAATGACACGGTCCGGCTGACCGTCGAAAGTGTGGACGGCATGATGAACGGCGTGGCCCATTTTGAGGGCCGCACAGTCTTCGTGCCCGGCGCGCTGACCGGTGAGGAAATCACCGCCCTGATCGTCAAATGCGCGCCCAGCTATGCCTTCGGCAAGCTCCTGGCGGTCGAAAACGCCAATCCCGAGCGGGTCGACCCGCCCTGTCCCTATTACAAGGCCTGCGGCGGCTGCTCCGCCCTGCACATGCGTTATGAGGCAAGCCTGCGCGTCAAGCAGGACGCTGTGCGACAGACGCTCCGCCGAATCGGCGGCGTTGAAATCGACGTTCCACTTCCTCTTGGGATGGACGAGCCCTTTCATTATCGCAACAAGACGGCCATGCCGGTGGAAAATGGGCCGGATGGCCCGCGCAGCGGCTTCTATGCCCCGCGCAGCCATCGCCTGGTGCCGGTGGACCGCTGCCTGATCGCCATGGAGCCTGCCGACCGGGTAACCGGGGCCGTGCTCAGCTGGATGCAAAGATACAATATCCCCGCCTGGGATGAAAACAGCAGAACGGGCCTTATCCGCCATATACTGTCCCGCGTTTCCCAGAAGGGCGAGGTCATGGCAGTCGTCACAACCTCCAAGGAAGAATTGCCCGAAGCGGAGGCGCTGTGCGAATGCCTTCGCCGCGAAACGCCCGGCCTGGTTTCCGTCTGTCAATCGGTCAACCCCAGGGGGGATAACGTGATCCTCGGGCGGGATTACCGGGTGCTTTGGGGCAGTCCCCGCCTGCGCGACACGCTGTGCGGGTTTACCTTCTCGCTGAGCCCGCTGTCCTTTTTCCAGGTCAATCCCCGGCAAACCGAGCGCTTATATGAAACCGCCCTGCGCTTTGCCGCGCCGCAGCCTGAGGAGCGCGCGGTGGACCTATATTGCGGCGCGGGCACGATTTCCCTGCTGCTCAGCAAATATTGCCGGGAAGTAACAGGAATCGAAATTGTTCCCCAGGCCGTCCGGGACGCCCGGGAAAACGCCCGGCAAAACGGCGTATCGAACGCCCGCTTTTATGCCGGAGCCGCCGAAAAGCTGCTGCCCGAATTGGTGAAAAAAGGGCTCCGGCCCGATCTTGCCGTGCTCGATCCGCCCCGTAAGGGCGCGGAGCCCGAGGTGCTCTGGGCGCTGGCCGAGGCATCCCCCGCCCGCGTCGTTTACGTCAGCTGCGATCCCGCCACGCTGGCCCGTGATATCAAGGTACTCTCCGACTGCGGCTACGTGCTGCAAAAGGTTCAGCCCGTCGACATGTTCTGCTTTTCACAGCACATTGAAAACGTAGCGCTTCTGACTCGAGCGAGCGCGTCGTCCTGATCAGGGCCGCAGAGCGCCCGAAAAAAATCATTTTGGGCTATTGCGTTTCCGTATTGTCTGTGGTAAGATATCAGCTGTTGATTTGTGCAGCCGTATCCTGTAAAAATCAACGCTCATTGAGATATCGGGAGGTGAAAGAAATGCCGAACATCAAGTCCGCCGAAAAGCGCGTCAAGGTTTCCAAGAAAAAGAACCTGCGTAACCGCATGATCAAATCCGGCGTCAAAACCGCCGTTAAGAAGTATGTAGCCACTCTGGGCACGGAAGAAGCCAACGTCCAGCTGTCCGCCGCTACCTCCGCGATCGACAAGGCTGCCGCGAAGGGCGTTATCCACAAGAACGCCGCGAACCGCCGCAAGGCCCGCCTGGCCAAGAAGCTTGCCGCCGCGAAATAATCGCATGAATTTTTTTCACCCTCTCCCGCTGTAATGGCGGGTTTTTTATTACCGGCAGCGCAACGTTTGGCGTTGCTTTGAAAGGAGATCGCGCATGAAAACCCGAAGCATTCGGCAGACCGCTCTTTGCATTTTCCTGGTCCTGGCGCTGATCGTCGGGACGCCCTTTTCCCTGGCGCAGGAAAGCGAACACCCTTATATCAAAATCTCGGTGCGGGATACCGGCGTTATTTACGCGGAGCTGATGCCCGAATACGCGCCGATTACCGTGACCAATTTCCTGAAGCTGGTCTCGGAAGGCTTTTACGATGGGCTGACCTTTCATCGGATCATTTCCGGCTTCATGGTGCAGGGCGGCGACCCGAAGGGCAACGGAACCGGGGGCAGCGCAGAAACGATCAAAGGCGAATTCTCCTCAAACGGGGTGGACAATCCCCTGAAGCACGAGCGCGGCGTCCTTTCCATGGCCCGTTCCTCCGCGCCGGACAGCGCTTCCTCTCAGTTTTTTATCATGCATCAGGCGGCGTCTCATCTGGACGGCTCTTACGCCGCCTTTGGGCGCGTCGTTGCGGGCATAGCGGTCGTCGATATCCTGTGCGACTACACGCCTGTGCAGGACCGGAACGGCACCGTAGCCCCGGCCGACCAGCCGGTCATTGAGCGCATAGAACGGGTGGAGCGCCAGGAGGCCGAAGCGGCGGTCGCGGCGGAGCAGCAAAACGGTCGGCCCGGCGCACAATTCCGGGACCCCTACTCCCCCGCAGCCTTCACCATGCCGGAAGATTGGGCGCGGGCCGAAACAGGGAGCGAAACGCAGCGCTTCCTGAATATGGCAGATGAAGCAAAGCAGTTCCTGATGCGCAGCTATGATTATTGGCGGATGATCAGCGCCGCGGCCAGGGAGTCCTTTGGCGAACGGAGCGCCATGAATACTGAATCGTTCGGTGCAGAAGGGCTGGCCGACAGTCTCAATATATCGGCCGAAAGTATGACGCCGGAAACGATCGGGGATTTGCTCCTGTATCGGTTTGAGGATGGCGGGGCGTGTTATTTTACGGCCATCCAGCAAGGCTATCTTTATCTGTTCGTCCTCCCCGCCGGATGGACGGAGGATACCCTGGATACGCTGCGCGCGATCCTGGGCACATGGTCTTTCGACTGATCCACGGCAAGCAAATATTACATTTTCTAACAATTTTGCTTTTTTTCGTTCACATCTTGATCCTTTGGGCGACAGGCAAGCGCCTCTTTATTCACCCGCCTCTCAAAATATGCAAGAAAACGGCCAGCCCTTGTGGTCCAGATGCGCCATTGCCACAAGGGCTTGTGTCATCCAATTATCCACAGTATTTTTGTCGATCCCCTTTTTGGGGCCGCTGCAGCGCTTGAATTTTCGGGCTTTTTTTGCTATCATAATGCCCGTGATCAGTTGCTTCCGCATTATCCACAGGAAGTTATCCACAGGCCGGTCACGCGATCAGGCAGAAACGGCCGTGTGGTTATTTATTTGCGCGGTTTTCGTCCGCGTCGGGAGGAAACGCTTTGGATACCGAGCTGCTTTGGCAGAATGCCTGTGAGATCATCCGGCCTGAAATGTCGCCGGTTTCCTATAACACCTGGATCAAAGACGGCCTTCGGCCCGTTGCGGCGGAGGAGGATGTTTTTTACGCGCAGGCGGAAAGCGATTTCGTGTTCTCCTTCGTGGAAAAGCACTGGGGCGTGCTGGTTTCCAACGCGCTTTCTCAGGCGGCTCAGCGGCCGATGGATTTCAGGCTGTTGACCAAGAGCCAGGCGGCCGATTTTGTGCCCGGCGCGGCAAAGCGAGTTGCTCCCCCGGCAATGTCTACCCTGAATCCCGGTTATACCTTCGACACCTTTGTGGTCGGCGGCAACAACCGCTTTGCGCATGCCGCCTCCCTGGCTGTCGCCGAATCTCCGGCGGACGCCTATAATCCGCTTTTCCTGTACGGCGGCGTAGGATTGGGAAAAACGCACCTGATGCAGGCGATCGGGCATTTCGTGTTACAGCAGCGTCCGGACACCGTCGTCCGCTACGTCACAACGGAAACCTTTACCAATGAACTGATCCAATCCATTCAGAACCGAAAAACGCAGGATTTTCGGGATCGTTATCGCAACTGCGACCTGCTGCTGGTAGACGACATCCAATTCCTGGCCCGCCGTGAAAGCACCCAGGAGGAGTTTTTCCATACCTTCAACGCCCTGCATTCAGCGGGAAAGCAAATCGTGATCTCCAGCGACAAGCCGCCCCGCGAGATCGCCAAGCTCGAGGAGCGTCTTTCCAGCCGCTTTGAGTGGGGCCTGATTGCCGATATCCAAAAGCCCGATTTTGAAACCCGCGTCGCGATCCTCCAGCGCAAGGCCGCCGACGAGATGATGCGCGTTGATCAAAACGTCCTGGAAATGATCGCAGGCCGTGTGGAAAACAATATCCGCGAGCTTGAGGGCTGCCTGAAGCGCCTGTCAGCCTATTCCTCATTGACGGGCAGGCCGATCGACATGAGCCTGGCGGAGGAAGCGCTGCGAGAAGTGTTTCAGCGTGTCGAGCCCCGCCATCTGACCTGCGACGTCGTGATCGAAGCGGTGGCCGCTTATTACAGCATCACGCCTGAGGACATCCGCGGTCCCCGCCGCAGCAGGGAAGTATCCGTCCCCCGCCAAATCGCCATGTACCTGTGCCGTGAGGTCGCCAGCGTATCCTTTCCCCGGATCGGCGACGCCTTCCGGCGCGATCATTCGACCGTTCAGCATGGCTGCGATAAGATCGGGACGGATATGAAGGAAAACCCCGCCCTGGCCTCCCTGATCAGCGACCTGACCCGCCAGCTGAAGGAGCGCTGAAGCCCGCGTCAAAAAGGAGCCGTCTTAAAACGGCTCCTTAAAACAGCATTGACGGATGATTTGTAGTGAATTAGTATTCAAGCATCCTCGGCAGTTCCTTTGCCTGGGCGACCCACTTGGTGACCATCTTGAGCACCGGTACGCTGCGCACCAGATGCTTTTCCTCGTTGACCTCTTCCATCTTCTTGGTCAGGTTCTCGGGCTTACGGTTCGCAAGCTCTACCACGGTATCCACGCCAGCGGCCTCGAGCAGCTCGGAATACTGGCCGGCAACGCCCTTGATGCGGAACAGGTCGGCATGGTTGGCCCACTTGAGGATCAGCGTTTCAGTGATGCCGGACTTTTCGGCCAGGGCAACACGGTCCTTCTTGGTTTTGCAGGCAGCCAGCATATCCTCAACGGATTTGATGCCAACGGCGTTCAGCTTTTCGGCATACACGGCGCCGATGCCTTCGATTTTATCGATCTTGGTCATGGGGATACTTCCTTTCTGTGTCGTTTGAAAGCGAATTGGGATTTTAACTAACCGGATTATACCGTATCCGTGCGGAAAATGCAAGTGCGCAGCGCTATTTTGGAGGCAAGAAGATCAAAAAATGATCCAGGAAATCAACGCGGAATTTGACAACACATTTCAAGCGGAAGAACCGAGAAACGACGATTCCGTGCTTTGCTATCAAGGCGCCCAGATCCTGGCCCGCCAGACGGTGGACGCCCTTCAATATCCGATGGCGGCGGACTTTTCCTCCGAATCGCTGACCCGCCTGTTTTCTGTCGGAGGGCAGGCATATTTCCTGGCCCGCACCGCGCCGGAGCATCCGCCTCTCGGCTTTGATTGGCTGCCGATCCGCGCGCTACGAGCCGCCCATCCTCAAACCCTTGCCTTCGCCGGCATCACCGGCAGGCATCTGGACTATTGGTATCGCACGTCCCGTTTCTGCGGCCGCTGCGGAGCGGAAAACCGTCCCTCTAAAACGGAGCGGGCCATGGTCTGCTCCAAGTGCGGGCTCACGGTTTATCCGGTCATCGCCCCGGCGGTGATCATCGGCGTGTGCGCCGGCGATCGGATCGTCGTTTCCCGATACGCCAATCGGCCCTATCAGGGCATGGCCCTGATCGCGGGATACTGCGAGATCGGGGAGACGCCCGAGGATACCGTCCGCCGGGAGGTCATGGAGGAAATCGGCCTTCGTGTGCGGAACATCCGCTACTACAAAAGTCAGCCCTGGGGCTTTGACCATAACCTGCTGCTGGGCTTTTTCTGTGAGGCCGAGCCGGACGCCGTGATCCGTCCCGATCACCGCGAATTGGCCGAGGCCCGCTGGATTAGGCGTGAGGAAATCGGCGATCTGCCTGACAGCGCCTCTCTCACCTTCGATATGCTGGCCGCCTTCCGGGATAAAAAAGATAAAGGAGGAGCCTCCGCATGAATATCAGAAAGGCAGAGCTCCGCGATCTAAACGAGATCATGGCCATTTATGAACGGGCACGAAGGTTCATGACGGAGCATGGCAATCCCCGCCAATGGGCCGCGCGAAGCTGGCCGCCCGAAGCGCTGATCCGGGCGGATATCGCCGCCAAAAAATCCTATGTCTGTGAGGAAAACGGCCAACTGGCCGCCGTATTCTATTACGATTACGGCCCGGACATCGAACCGACCTATCGACAGATCGAGGAAGGCTCCTGGGGCGATCCCGCGCCTTATGGCGTCGTGCACCGGATCGCTTCCGCCGGAAACACACACGGCGCGGGCGCATACTGCATCGATTGGGCATACGCGCAAAGCGGCCACCTGCGCATCGATACCCACGGGGATAATCTTCCCATGCAACGGCTTCTTGAAAAGCTGGGCTTTACAAGGCGCGGTATCATCCACGTCGCCGAGGATCACGATCCCCGGCTGGCCTATGAAAAATAGTAGAAAAAATAATCGCGGCGGCTTCCCCCGGTTCGTTCAGACGAGGGAGGCCGCCGCTGCTTGATCAGGGCAAACATTAAATGGTCGGCAGCGTGATCGGCAGCGTCACCTGTACCCCCTGTACCTGACCCAACAATTGGCTCAGCAAGGCCTGTGCCTGCTCAAAAACAGCGGTCAGAAAATCGGCCACCGCGGGGCCAAGATTGCCCTGCGCCCCAAAATACAGGAATACGGCGATCAGCGCCAGCGCGGCCAGGCAAAGGATCGGCTTTAAGATGAGCGCAAGCACCAGGATCAGCAATCCAACCGCCGCAGCGCAAACGCCGGCCCGGGTCAGCAGGCTCACATAAGGATAGGCCTTCAGCAGCAGATCCGCCTTACCGGACAGCAGCGCCGCGCCGGGAGCCGCGGCCAGCTGCTCGGCATATTGCGGATCGACCGTCAGGCCGTTTTGCGCTGCCAGGGCGCGGAGCTCCTGGTCGTCCCGGGCCATCACGCCGATGCCCAACGCGATCCCGGCAAGAACGATGCCCAGCAAAAGCAGTACTGCGGCGATTTTTTTCATAGTGGCTTAATCCTCCACGTAAAAGATACGCGAGGTAATGTTCAGCAATTCGTTAATGGTAACATACTCATAGCCCCGCTCCTGCAGCGCCTCCATCAGGCTCCGGAAAAATAGGAGGTCCCGATGATTGGCATGCATCAGCACGATCGAGCCGTTTTTGATCTGCCGCAGCGCGGTTTTCAGGTTGCTCGTCTCGTCCACGTCCCACAGCACGATATGGTCAAAGCCCGCGCCGTGGATCCATCGGCCCACCTTGCCGTTGCCGCCGGAGGCCAGCCCCGCGCCGTATGGAGGCCGCACCGACAAAAATTCATAATGATAACCCAGCGTCTCATCCAAAGCAATCTGGAATTTTTCCAGTTCCCGCGCAACGCCGGCGGCGCTCATCTCAGTCAGGCGCTTATGCTGATAAAAATGGCTTCCGATCACATGACCGGCGTCCAACGCGGCCTGCCACAATGTCCGATCCTCGGCATGCAGGTTATAACCGCTCGGGTACAGCGTCAGCTTCACGCCATATTCCTCGGCGACGGCCATGAATTCCGGCAGCCACTGGTCCGGATACATCCAGTCGTCGATCGTAATGGCAATCCGCGGCTGCGTGCGATCGCCGTATCGATACGCGTGCGCCCAGCGCGAGGGCGTCGCCGCCTGCGCGGCGCAGGCAGCAAAAATCAACCAGGTTACCACCAGAAACGCAACTGCTTTTTTCATCCTGCCAGGATACCTCCCGTTCTTGATCAAAGCAACCACAGTATACCAGTATCAGGCCTCGCTTTCAAGTAAAAGCCGATCCATGTTTTTTTCATGCTTTTTAAGCTATTTTTAAGTTGGATATGATATCTTTACGTCCGGAACGCAAAAAACGCCCATGGAATGACAAGGAGGCAAGAAAATGAGAAAGACGATTGCGTTGTGCCTGGCGCTGATGCTGCTTTTTACCACAGCCCTATGCGTAGGAGAAGGAGCGGATGATACCTCCGAAAGGGAACGGATCGAATACGCGCTGAACCTGAAAAACAATCCGGATCAGGAGTGGACCTACAACGCGTCCACCGATTCCTGGACGCTGTCCATCGTCACGGCGGTCCTGTATCCGGTCATTGAAAACGAAGAAGGCGTATCCGTCTGCGTACCCAGCGCATATGTCGTCGGAATCGACACGGACGGAGACGGGACGGCCGATCTGCTGGCGAGCGACGGCGCTTCCGCCAAGGGCAGCCTGGTGATCGACTATGACGCCGCCGTGACCAGCGCCAACGGCCAGACCTATACGGCCGCCACCGCCCCGGTGATCATCAATACCGGAGCAGCCGGCTACGGAAACAGCAGCAACACCACGGCCTCCGGCATCTACACGGCGAAGGGCTATATCAACGTAGCCTGTGGCAATCGGGGCAAGCAGGACAGCTTTACCGACGATAACGGCAACACCGTCTATACCGGCGACGCCCCCTCCTGCCTGTCCGACCAGAAGGCCGCAATCCGCTTCGTGAAATACAACATCCTGCTGGGCAATCTGCCCGGCAGCCTGGATTGTTGGGTTTCTACCGGCGGCAGCGGCGGCGGCGCGCACGCGGTCATGGTAGCCGCTACCGGCAACAATCCCGATTTCTATGACTATCAGATCGCCGTCGGCGCGGTAGGCGTATACAGGCAGGCGGACGGCAGCTATATCACCTCCGTGTTGATCGACGGCGAAGAAGTCGCGCTTTCGGACGCCGTCTGGGGCTGTGTCGCCTACAGCGCCATCACTTCGCTGTATGAAGCGGATATGGCGATGGCATTTGAATATCACCTGGATACCGATTACGCCTTTTCCACCGACTTCCAGGTTGCGCTGGCGGACGCCCTGAGTCGGGAATATATGGACTATATCAACGGTCAGGACCTGACCGCGGACGAAGCCAAGGTCGGCTTTGACCTGGACGGCGACGGGAAATTGGAAAGTGTCGTTCCCCTGACGATCGAATATGACGCCGAGCTCTATGCAGCCACCAACGGCTACGGCGGCACCTATCTGACGCTTTACCTGGCGGAGTTCACCGAAAACCTGCAGTGGTACGTGGACAGTCTGGATTACGCCTCCGGCTGGACCTGGTTTGATACGGACGGGAACGCCCTGTCCGATGAAGCGGTGGCAGCCATGACCGTGCAGGACAAAGCAGCGGCATTTATTGAAGGACGCTATGCAAAAGCTTCCGCCGACGGGCGAGGCGGCATGGCAGGCGGCTTACCCAGCGGCATGGGCGGCAAAGCCGATTTTGCCGGCGGAAATCGGCCGGACGGCATGAAGGGAGACTTTGGCGGAACGCCTCCCACCGGCGGCTTCACCGGGCCTGATGGACAAGCGCCCGCAGGCCTCGGCGGAGATGAAATGGCCGTAGGCACGCCGGATGCCGGCACCACCCAATCCGCCACCGGCACAACCAACTCCAAAAACTATGCGAGCTTTGATGAAATGCTGACCGCTTACCGCCAGGACATTGAGGAAATCGAGTCGGGCGATCTTTACGGCAATAACCTGGTGACGCTTTATAACCCGCTCCACTATATCGGCGCGGCGGATACCGAAGCGCCGGCATGGACGCGCATCGTATGCGGCGCGGCCGAGGGAGATATTTCCATGTTTAACTCTCTGAACCTACAGCTTGCCTGGCTGAGCAACGGCACAGACGCCGTCATCGAATGGCAGTGGGACGGCGGCCATGTGCCCAGCGAAACGCTGGGAAATTCTCTGGCCCTTTACGTGGATCAAATGTACGGCCAGTACGTGGCAGGGGCCGCGAGCATAGATCAGCCCGATCCGGAGCCGCAGACGGTCAACGGAAAGGCCACTGCCATGAGCGGCACCGATCTGTCCGATTGGGTCTCCCTGGATGAAAACGGGCTCGTATCCTTCTCCCTGGCCGACGCCGTCCGCTACCGCGTCAACGGAGCCAGCAAAGCGATCCCCGGCTTTGACGTGATCGATTACGGGCAGGAGGATTACGTGTTCGGCTCCCCCACTCAGGACGCGCGGCACTGGAGCGTCTGGGTGCTAAAGGCGCTCGAGGAAAACGCTGAGACCCTGGCCGAACTGTTCAATCCCTAAGCGTCGGCTTGCCGCTTGACCCCGCTGCGGGGCGGACCATTCCCCCGCCGCGGGGCCTTTTTTCAAAAAAATACGTAAAAACCGCGCAAAACCGTCAAGTTGAGGCACGCGCGAGCCTTGCAATCCTCAGGAACCTGATGTATTATATAAGTTAGTGCTCTATGCGCTGAGCACAGTTTACCAATCGCTTTAAGATATGGAGGGTGTCCCGATTATGGCCAGCACGGTCGAAAAGATTTCCAGCAACCAGGTGAAGATCAATTTTGAAGTTCCTGCCGCCGATTTTGACGCGGCGCTGCAGAAGGCATATCTGAAGCTCCGCGGACGCATCCAGGTGCCCGGCTTCCGCAAGGGCAAGGCGCCCCGGAAGCTGATCGAGCAAATGTACGGCGAAGGCGTGTTCTATGATGACGCTTTCAACGAACTCTTCCCCGATCTCTATGAAGACGCCGTCAAGGAGCACGAATTAAGCCCGGTCGACCGTCCTGAGGTGGACGCCGTCGATCAGATGGAAAAGGGGCAGGACCTCAAATTCTCCGTCAAGGTGTTCGTCAAGCCCGACGTGACCCTGGGCGAATATAAGGGCCTCAAAGCCGTAAAATACGTCCACCAGGTGACCGACGAGGAAATCGACCAGCGCATCGACCGTGACGTGGAAAAGGCCACGACCATGGAAGATATCACCGATCGCGCCGTGGAGACCGGCGATACCGTCAATCTGGATTACGCCGGCACCGTGGACGGCGTAGCCTTTGAAGGCGGCACCGCCGAAGGCCAGACCCTGGAGATCGGCTCCGGCATGTTCATCCCCGGCTTTGAGGAGCAGATGGTGGGCATGAAGCTCGGTGAAGAAAAGGACCTGAACGTCACCTTCCCCGATCCCTACCAGAGCAAGGAGCTCGCCGGTAAGGAAGCCGTTTTCCACGTCAAGGTGAACGGTATCCAGGCCAAGGTCAAGCCCGCGCTGGATGACGATTTCGCCGCCGACGTGTCCGATTATTCCACCTTCGCCGAATATAAGGACGCCATCGTCAAGGAATTGACCGAAAACGCCGAAAAGAACGCCGACGTAGAGCTGGAGAACAACCTGATTCAGCAGGCGGTGGACGCGGCCGATTGCGACATTCCCGATCAGATGGTCGAGGATGAAATCGACGTCATGAAGCGCCAGCTGCGCATGAACATGATGTATCAGGGCCTCAAGTATGAAGACTACCTCAAGTATACCGGCCAGACCGAGGAGCAGGTCAGCGATATGTATCGCCCGGACGCCAAGAACCGCGTCAAGATGCAGCTGGTGCTGGAAGCCATCGTAAACAAGGAGCAGCCCGAGATCACCGACGAGGACGTGAACAAGGCGGTCGCCGATGAGGCCGAGCGCGCCGGCAAGCCCGTCGAAGCCTTCCGCGAGGGCCTGTCCGAGCGCCAGATGGAATATCTGCGCGAAAACGCCAAGCTCCAGAAGATCGTTGACCTGATCAAGAGCGAAGCCCAGGTCGAAACCAAGGACGATAAGGATCGGATCGACGCGGGCCAGGTGGCCTCCGATCTGGTGCAGGTCGTAGAGGACGAGGAAGCCAAGGAAGAAGCGTCCGAAGAAAAGTAAGCGTGATCTTGCGGCGGAGCGTGGGCGTGGAATCGTAAAGGAAGGCATGTGAGCGCAATATGCGTCCATCTTTCCGTTCGGCATTCCTGCCGACGCTCCCCATTTTTTCATGAAAAGGAGTTCATTATGTCATTAGTCCCTTATGTCATCGAAGATACCGGCCGCGGCGAGCGGGGGATGGACATCTATTCCCGGCTACTGCGGGACCGCATCATTTTCCTGGGCAGCGCCATCGACGATAACGTAGCCAACGCCGTCGTAGCTCAGCTGCTCTTTCTGGAGCGGGAGAACCCGGACGCCGACGTCTCCCTGTATATCAACAGCCCCGGCGGCAGCGTGACCGCTGGCATGGCCATCTATGATACCATGAATTATATCAAATGCCCGGTCCGCACCGTATGCGTCGGCCTGGCGGCCTCCATGGGCGCGTTCCTGCTGATGGCGGGCGAAAAGGGCAAGCGCCTGGCGCTGCCCAACAGCGAAATCATGATCCATCAGCCCTCCGGCGGCGCGTCCGGTCAGGCGACCGACGTGCGCATCCATGCGGAGTGGCTGCTCAAGACCAAGCAAAAAATGAACCGTCTGATGGCTGAAATGACCGGCAAGCCCCTGGAGACCCTGGAGGCCGACGTGGAGCGCGATCACTTCATGTCCGCCGAGGAGGCGCTCGCTTACGGCATCATTGACGAAATCTATCAGCCCCAGCCGAAAGGGAAATAAGGAATGCCCAAGAACGAAGATTATCTGAAGCGCCAGCCCCGGTGCTCCTTCTGCGGCAAAACGCAGGAGCAGGTACGCCGTCTGATTGCCGGCCCCAGCTGCTTCATCTGCAACGAGTGTGTCAGCCTGTGCCAGGAAATCATGGAGGATGATCTGGACATGCCTGCCGCGCCCACGCTGCGGGAGATTCCCTCCCCCGTGGAAATGAAAAAGGTGCTGGACGAATACGTGATCGGCCAGGAGCGCGCCAAGCGCTCGCTTTGCGTCGCGGTATACAATCACTATAAACGTATCGCCGCCCCCCAGCGCAAGAACGACGTGGAGCTGCAAAAATCCAACGTACTGATGGTCGGCCCGACCGGGTGCGGGAAAACGTATCTTGCGCAATCCCTCGCCCGCATCCTGAACGTCCCCTTTGCCATCGCCGACGCTACGGCGCTGACGGAAGCAGGCTACGTCGGCGAGGACGTGGAAAATATCCTTTTGCGGCTGATTCAGGCCGCCAATGGGGATATCGAAGCCGCCCAGCGCGGAATCATCTACATCGACGAAATCGATAAAATCGCCAAGAAGGGCGAAAATGTTTCCATCACCCGCGACGTAAGCGGCGAGGGCGTTCAGCAGGCGCTGCTCAAGATTCTGGAAGGCACCGTAGCCAGCGTACCGCCCCAGGGCGGCCGCAAGCATCCGCAGCAGGAGTTCATCAAGATCGATACGACCAACATCCTGTTCATCTGCGGCGGCGCGTTCGACGGGCTCAGTCAGATCATCGAACGCCGCATCGGCAAAAAATCCATGGGCTTCGGCGCGAAGGTGGAGGGAGACACCGGCAAAAACGTCGGCCAGATTCTCAAGCAGATGCAGCCGGAGGACCTGATCAAGTTCGGCCTCATTCCGGAATTCGTAGGCCGTCTGCCGGTCACCGTCACGCTTGATCCGCTGGACGAGGCCGCTCTGATCCAGATCCTGACGCAGCCGCGCAACGCCCTGGTCAAGCAATACCAGCGACTGATGGCCTTGGACGGCGTCGAGCTGTTCTTTGACGAGGACGCGCTGTCCGCCATCGCGCAGAAGGCGATGCGACTCCGCTCCGGAGCGCGCGGCCTGCGCGCCATTATCGAGGACGCTATGCTGGACGCCATGTTTGATCTGCCCTCCCGCCAGGAGGTCAGCCAGTGCACCATCACCCGCGACGCGATCGAAAAAGGCGCAAAACCGCAGCTGACCATCGGAGAGCGCAAGTATCCTCAGCCTGTCAAGCAGGCCCGTCGACGGGAAAAAGCGCTGCCTGATCCCCAAACCGCCAGCTGATATTACACTCATTGCCGTCGGGCCGCCAATTCGGTCGCTCGACGGTTTTTTGTTTGTCGCTTGAATACCATAAAAACATCAGCGCCATGATAGCCGAGAGCCATCATGGCGCTGATACTGTATTTTAAGTTTGTTTATGCGCCGCTCGGGAAATCTCCCTCGAACAGCACCCGCTGGGTCGCAGGACTGGCGACGCCATCCTGGCGCAGTCCCTTTGCCTTTTGCAGCTTGATCACAGCGGTCTGGGTGGTCAGGCCATAACGACCGTCCACCGTCCCCTTGAAGTAGCCCTGCTTTTTCAGCTCCTGCTGGAGACGGCGCACCGGGTCGCCGCTGTCGCCGACGCGCAGCGTCAGATAATCGGCGCCCTCCGGCCCTTCCGTTACCGTCCGGTAGGACGGCGGATTGGTCTGCGCGATCACGGGGGTCGGCGTCACCTTGGGCGTCGCCGTCACCTTCGGCGTCCTGGTGGGCGTGGGCACGGCCGCCATCTCAAACACGGCGCGCTGCAGCGCCGCGTTGGCGACGCCGTTGATGGTCAAGCCGTTGGCGCCCTGGAAGTCGGACACCGCCTTATAGGTCGCGCTGTCATACTTGCCATCCGAATTACCCTTATAGTAGCCTGCCTTGCGCAGAGCGGTCTGCAGGCGCTTGACCGGGTCGCCCTGGTCCCCCAGGCGGAGCGTGATATATCCGCCCTTAGGATTGTCCGTCACCTTGCGATAGGGCGCGTTTGTGATCTTCGGCGTCGGGGACGGCGTCTTGGTAGCCTTGGGCGTCGCCGTCCGCCTCGGAGTGGGCGTCGCCGTCCTTCTGGGCGTCGGAGACGCAGTCGGGGACAGGCCGAAGATCTTGTTCAGCGTATTGGTGTTCGCCACGCCGTTCTGCGTCAGCCCGTTTGCTTTCTGGAAGGCGCGCACCGCCTCATAAGTGCTGCCGCCATATTTGCCGTCCGCCGTTCCTTTGAAATAGCCGGCTTTCTTCAGCGCGTTCTGCAACTGGGTCACAGGCGCCCCGCTGTCTCCCATCTTCAGGGTAATGTAACCGGAGCCGACCGGCGGATTGGTCACCGTGCGATAGGAGGGCGGATTGGTTACCGCCTTGGCCGTGGGCGTCGCCGTCGGGGATTTTCCGAACAGCTTGTTCAGCGTCGTGCGGTTGGCCACGCCGTTCTGCGTGAGGCCGTTGACCTTCTGGAATTCCTTCACCGCTTCATAGGTGGACGCGCCGTATTTGCTGTCAACCGTTCCCTTAAAATATCCAGCCTTTTTCAAGGCCTCCTGAAGCTGCTTGACGGGCGCGCCGCTGTCACCCATTCGGAGCGTGATATAATCCGAGCCGACCGGCGGATTGGTCACGGTACGATAGGCGGGCGGGTTGGTCGCCGCCTTGGTTTTGGAGGTGGGCGTCGCGGTCGGCGAGTTGCCGAACAGCTTGTCCAGGGTCGATTTTCCCGCTACGCCGTCCGCCTTGAGACCGTTCGCCGTCTGAAACGCTTTCACCGCTTCATAGGTGGCGTCTCCGTATTTGCCGTCCGCGCTGGATTTCAGGTATCCCGCCTTACGCAGGGCTGTTTGCAGTTGCTTGACCGGAGTGCCGCTGTCGCCCAGCTTCAGCGTAATATAGCCGGAGCCTGCCGGCGGATTGGTCACCGTGCGAAAGGAAGGAGGATCGGTCACCGTCTTTCCCGTGCTGCCCTTGGGGGTCGCCGTCGCCTGATACCGCTGCGGCGTCCCCGCGAACAGAACGGTCAGCGTCCGGCCGCCCGCCACACCGTCGGCGGTCATACCGTTTTGCCGCTGGAAATTCTTGACGGCCGTAGTCGTGTTCGTGCCAAAATCACCGTCCACGGTGCCGGTAAAGTAGCCGAGAGCTTTGAGCTTGCGCTGCAGCGTCTTGACCGCTTCAGTATCGGAAGCGCCCTCCTTCAGGGAAATACCGATGATCCCGGAGGACGCGGACGCGCGGCGCGCGTTGCTGCCATACAGTGCGGTCAGGGTATCATAGCCCGCCACACCGTCGGCCAGGTCCGTATTGCGGTTCTGGAAGGCAATGACCGCCTGCTCCGTGATCGCGTCAAAGGAGCCGGTCGCCTTGCCGTTCAGATAGCCCAGGGAAATCAGCCGCGTCTGCATGGTGCGGACCGCTTCATTGTTGGTGCCGCGCTTCAAAATCAGGTTCTTGGCCACGCGGGGCGTCGCGGTAGGCCGCGGCGTCGGCGTGCGGGTGGGCACGGCAGTCGCCTTGGCGGTTTCCAGCTTCTGGAGGGTGGCGTTGCCGGCAACGCCGTCCGCCGTCAGGCCGTAAGCGCGCTGGAAATTGGTCACGGCGCGCTTGGTAGACTCGCCGAAATCACCGTCGATATTGCCGGTATAGAAGCCCAGCGCCTTGAGCTTGCGCTGCAAATCGCGCACCGCCTGGCCCTGGGAGCCGAATTTGAGCACGCTCGAGGTAGCGGTAGGCGTCGCCGTAGGCCGGGGAGTATTGGTCACCGGAGGGGGCGTGGTGGGATCGCGACTGGGCAAAATCACCGTAACGCCGTTGGTGGACTGCACCTGTGGCTCCGGGGTGGTCGTATTAGGCAGCACGACGACGACCCCCGCCGTCTGAACGACGGTCTGGCCGGCGTCCGGCGTCGGCGTCGCGGTCGCAGGGGCGTCGCTGACGTACACCGGATAATACGGCACATTGCCGCCATAGGTGGAATCCGCCCCGCTTTGGAGGACCTCCGGCTCCGTATAGCAGCCGCTCAGAATCAGGCTGACCATCGTCAGCATGAGCGGCAGCAGCAGCTTTTTACGCGTTGTATCCTTCATCTTGGGTCACTCCGTTCTCCCTGTGTAATGCCACACCGAAAACCCCAGGCTCTCGGCCGCTCGGATATTGTCGATATTATCGTCGATAAACAGCGCCTCTTCCGGCTGGAAGCCGTAGCGCTCGCAAAGGAGCTCATAGATCCGGGGCATAGGCTTGACGATATGCTCATGCGCCGAGACGACGCCGCCGTCAAAATGCTTGAAAAAAGGAAAGCGCTCCTTGGTACGCTCAAAGCCGGGCGAAGAATAATTGGTCAGATAATAGAGTCGCTTCCCCATCGCCTTGAGTTCAGGTACCCAGGTCGAGGCCTCCAGCGGGAGCTCGTGCTGATAAAAGCCGTCCAGCAGGCCGCTGACCTTCAGGAAATCTTCCTCGCTGTCGGTATGGGCCGCCGCGCACATCATGCGGGCCAGCTCGCCGGTATGAATCAGGCCCGTATCGATCCAGCTCCAGAGCCCGCTTTCAAAAATCCCGCGGCGCAATTGCTCGTTGAGATGGTAGCCCTTGGAAATGGCCTCCGGATCAAAGCGAACGAGCACGTTGCCGACATCGAATACGATCACGTCCTTGGTCAACAATCTTTCGTCCATCGCGTTCCCTCCCACCGTCACATAGGATAGCATATTTTGCTGGCGAAAACAATCAAATGTATGATATTTTACGTTTTCGTTATAAAAGCTCAATGTTTGACGCGTTGTCGTCATATTCGTCACATTTCATTTTGATATTTACAAACAAAATTTTGCTCCGCCTTTGGGCAGGAAAAAGATCAAACAGAAGGAATAGTTTAATGTTATACTTCATGCCAAAGGAGCATCCGTTATGACAGAAAGAAACGACGGCCGCGCGCCCGATCAGCTGCGCGAACATGAAATCATCCCCGATTTTGTGCCGACCGCTTACGGCAGCTGCCTGATCCGCACCGGGAACACCCGGGTCATTTGCACCGCCTCGGTCGAGGAGGGCGTTCCGCCCTTCCTGCGCGGCAAGGGCGAGGGCTGGCTGACCGCCGAATACGCTATGCTGCCCGCCTCCACCGGCCGTCGCAAGGCCCGCGACGGGGTCAAAAAGGACGGACGCGGCGTTGAGATCAGCCGCCTGATCGGCCGGGCCCTGCGCCAGGCCGTAGACCGCCGCTGGCTGGGCGAGCGCACCGTGACCATCGACTGCGACGTACTGACCGCGGACGGGGGCACGCGCACCGCCGCGATCACCGGCGGCTTTGTCGCGTTGGCCCTGGCTGTCGACCGATTGATTCGGGAGGGAAAGCTCCGGGAATCCCCCATCATTCACCAAATCGCCGCCGTGAGCGCCGGAATCGTTGACGGAGCGCCGATGCTGGACCTCTGCTACGTGGAGGACTCCTCCGCGCAGACGGACATGAACTTCATCATGAACGAGCAGGGGGATTTTATTGAGCTGCAGGGCACCGGCGAGGGCCGCGTCTTTACAAAGAACGAGCTTTCCTCCCTGCTCACCTTGGGCGAAAAGGGCTGCGGCGACTTGCTCGCACTTCAACGGGAAGCGCTGGGCGAGCGCGCAAAATGGATCGGACAAAAGCATACCCTGGTGCTGGCCTCCAATAACGCCCATAAGATCGGTGAGCTCAAGGCCATGCTGGGCGACACCATGCGCGTGATCTCCATGCGCGAGGCCGGCTTTGCGGATGAAATCGAAGAAACCGGAACTACATTTGAAGAGAACTCCCGCATCAAAGCGTTGGCGGTCGCTCGGGCCACCGGCCATGCCGCCCTGGCGGACGACAGCGGGCTTTCAGTGGACGCCCTTTCCGGCGCGCCGGGCGTATACTCGGCGCGTTACGCAGGTGAACACGGCAACGACAAAGCGAACAACGCCCTATTGATCCGGAACCTGACCGGGATAGAAAAGCCCTGGACCGCCCGGTTCGTCTGCGCGATCACCGTGACCCTGCCCGGCGGCTTTAGCAAAACCGTGCGCGGCGAATGTCCCGGCGTCATCATCGAGGACGCCCGAGGCACCGGCGGCTTTGGTTACGACCCCCATTTCCTGTATGAGGAGACCGGCGAAACCTTCGCACAGATCAGCGCGGAGGATAAAAACCGCGTTTCCCACCGCTCCCGCGCGATCCAGGCGATCCTGCCCACCCTGCGAGCGCTATGAAGAAGCGGATCCTGGTGCTGTCCGATTCTCACGGGTACTCTCTGCAGAGCCTGCTCATGAAGGCCGAAAGCATGGGGCCGATTGATGCCGTATTCCACTTAGGGGACGGCTTTCCCGATCTGGAGCGCTACGCCGGGCAGCTGCCCGAGTGGTACTTCGTACAAGGCAACTGCGATTGGCAGGCCGCCGAGCGGGAGCGCGTGGTGTCCCTGTTCGGCAAAAGCTTTCTGCTCGCCCACGGCCATCATTACAGCGTCAAGTCCACCATGACCCTGTATGAGGATCGTGCCCGGGAGCTCGGCGTGAACGCCGCCCTGTTTGGGCATACGCACATCCCGTACAACGAGTATCGAAACGGGATCCTTTTCCTGAACCCCGGCGCAGCGATTGACCGGCATTTCGCCCTGCTGGACGTTCTGGACGGCGGCGAGCTGTACGCCAGAATGTATTAAAAAAAGAACGAGGATGAACCATGCCACTTGACGGCCTGACACTGAGCTTTGTCGCCCGGGAATTGCAGTTTCTGCTGGGCGGACGCATCGACCGGGTGACCCAGCCGGAAAAAGATATGATCGTGCTGCTGATCCGGGCGGAAGGGAAAAACTGCCGCCTGCTGATTTCCGCCAGCCCCTCCATGACGCGCTTCCACCTGACCGAGCAGACATACCAGAATCCGCCGGACGCGCCGATGTTCTGCATGCTGCTGCGCAAATACCTGTTGGGCGGGCGGATCCAGAACCTGGAGCAACTGTACGGCGACCGCCTGATCCGGCTTGTGATCGACAACCGCGACGAGCTCGGCGAAAGCGGGCCCCGAGAGCTCTGGTTTGAGGCCATGGGCCGCCACAGCAACCTGACGCTGGTCAAGGACGGCAGGATCATCGACGCCCTGCGCCACGTCAGTCCGGACATGAGCCGCGTGCGCACCCTGCTGCCCGGCCTGCCCTTTGAAGCGCCGCCCCGGCAGGATAAGCTGGCGCCAAACGAAGTCACCAACGAGGCGCTTTGGGCGCGCCTTCACGGGCAAACCGGCCCGCTGAAAAAAGCGCTCGCCGCTTCTGTGAGCGGGCTTTCCGCCGTCAGCGCGGCCGAATTGACGCTGCGTCTGACCGGGCTCAGCGAGCCACGGATCGAAGAAATCGATTTGCCTGTTTTCTGCCAAAAGGCGGAGGAGCTGTTCGCCCGCCTGACCGCCCTCTCCCCCGCCGTCGTGTTGACGGACGATAGCGGCGCGCGCGTCGACTTTTTCCCCTTCCGATATTTTTCCTTTCCCCAGGAGGCGCAAATACCCTGCGCCAGCCTGTCCGACGCCATGGACCGCTTTTATACCGGTCGGGACCGTCTGGACCGGATGCAGCAGAAGACGGCCTCCCTGCGCAAAAATCTCCGCAATCATATCGAACGAAACGAAAAAAAGCTGCTCCTCCAGGAGGACGCCCTGCGCGATGCCGCCGATGCCGAAAGGTACCGTCTTCGCGGGGAGCTTTTGAGCGCCCAGCTGTATAAGGTGCCCAAGGGGGCCAATCAGGTCGTCCTGGATAATTATTATGATGAGCAGGGGATAAGCGTAACCGTCGCCTTGGACGAAAGCCTCTCCCCCGCCCAAAACGCGCAGCGCTATTTCAAGCGCTACCGCAAAGCGATCGCCGCCCGAAAGACCGCCGCCGAGCAAAAAGAAAAAACCCTCGCCGAATTGCGCCTGCTGGAGGAGGCCTTGCTGGACCTGGAGCATTGCGAAACGCAGGAGGACCTGGCCGAGGTTCGCCATACGCTTGAGGAAGCCGGCATCCTGAAACGCGAAAAAGGCCGTGCCCGCGTCAAGCGGCCGGCTGAAGGCAAGCCGCTTTCCTTTCAGACGGCAGACGGTTTTACGGCGCTGGTGGGTAAAAACAGCGCGCAAAACGAGCGGCTCACCAAATCCGCCGCCGGCGACGACGTGTGGCTGCACGCCAAGGATATGCCGGGCTCCCACGTGATTGTGCGAACGGAAGGCCGTCCTCTCACCGACGCCGCGCTCCTGGACGCTGCCCGTCTGGCCGCCTTCTATTCCAAGGCGCGGGGCGTATCGGTGCCCGTGGATTATACGCTGCGCAAATATGTAAAAAAGCCCGCGGGAACTCCCCTGGGCTTCGTGACCTTCGTCAATAACCGCACCCTGTTGATCGACGCGACCGAGGCGGACGTGCGCCGCCTGCAGGAGAGCGTCTGAAACAACGTCTCAGCGCGGCGCGGAACGCCTTTTCCGGCCGCGATACACTGCCTGAAACAGGTTGACCAGGCATCCGGCCAAGATCAGGAGCAAAGGCGCCAGCTTGAGCCATTGCAGCGCGTTGCTCCATTGCCCCGGATAAAGCCCGAGCGACCAGCCTCCATACCCGGCGAGCAGCGTGAAAAGCAGCAGCGGCACGGACGCCTTGGGCCGGTTGCGGACGATCAAGCAAATCAGCGCCAGCAGGACGCATCCGCTCAGGAACAGCAATTTATAAGCCAACGCCCGCATGGCCGGGGAGCCCATCATCAGGGCCAAATTATCCCAGACGGACTGCTGTCTGGCCCGGCTCAGATAGCGAAGCCCGTCGATCCAGGCAGCGGTGTCCTCCGCCCGGATCGACAGCTCATATCCCGACCAAACCAGCAAGGCGGCCGCTCCCAGTGAAATGAGGGAGCGACCGCTGTATTTCTTCTTCAGTTTTTGCGCCCGATTGTTCCGCATCCCATTCCTCCGCTCCGTCCGATTGTACCCGGAGACGCTCGGGATGTCAACGGTCCACCTATTCCTTTCGCGAACGGATCGCCTCGGCGAGCGCCAGAATCGCGATCAGGACGCCCAGCACAAGCGCAGCCGGCCGCGTGACCGCCTGGCACTGATGCGTATTCGCCACGCAAAGCGGGATCAGCTGTCCGGGCAGCAGGATGGCCAGGATCGCCGTCGGGATCATGCCGATCGCCAGCCCGCGGCGCGTTGCCCGCCTTGCAAACAGCAGCGCTGCCGCCTGTATCGTCAGTACCCCGGCGACGCCCTTGAGCGCTTCGCCCGCCCAGTGGCAGTTCATCCAGCTGCCGTCCTCCCGCGGACCGCACGGCTGCAAGAAGGTCATGAGCCCAATCAGCAAAACCAGCGACAGGACCAGGATCACCGCTTCCAGGATCGGATAATTTCTTTTCATTTCCATATCTGTTTCCTCCCGATAGTTAGATAAATCTAACAAAGAAATTATATCACATAACCTCCATCTGTCAAGCCGAAAGCGGTATCGATTCAGGCTATCGCGCGAGATAGTCAAATCCAATTTTCCGATAGGCGTTCTGCCTATTGACTTGGTAGGTTTATTATGCTATGATACCCCCATCTTCAGCGGAAGGAGGGCCGACACGCCGTGAAAATAGCCTGTTTTTCGACGCTTATTCGCCTGCAAAACGGCACCGGACAACCTCTTCCTCTTTGGGCGGAGCGATGTCGGCGCTCCCTTGTGTTTGGATGGAGCGCCCGCGCGAACGCCTCGTTGTAACCGCCTGATCCGTCCGAAAGGAGGCGCAAAAAATGCCTCGCATCCGCCCGATCGATCCGGATACCACTGACGCCGCCGTTCAGGCCGCGATCCGTGAGCACCTGGCGCAGGGCTATCGGCTGACCAACGAAAAGCTGACTCTTTTGCGCAACGTTACCGCTTTTGAAACGTTGGAAGCGCAGTCCTACGCGCTGGATCAGGAGCTGCAGCGCCTGATCGGAAAGCGCGCCGCCGACTTCTTTGAATAAGCGATTTCCGCGGAGAACGATTGTCTCGTTTGTACCGCTTACTTTGTCAAACTGCTGCGTAAAAACGGCATCGATGATTTTGACAGCTTCAATTTTACCGACGAAGAAAGGCTGCTGATCGATTATGGGCGCGCCATCGCGCGGGACCCCAAGCACCTTCCGGACGATTTGTTCTCCCGCCTGCACGCGGCCTTTTCGGAGGAAGCGCTCGTCGTCATCACCGCCATGGGCGCTATGATGCTCGCCAACAACGCCTTCAACGATCTCCTTCAGGTAGAGCCCGAAACGATATGACCAACCTTTGACCCGACCAAGAAATACAGGAGGATTACTCATGAAAAAACTGATTGCTCTGCTGCTTTCCCTGCTGCTCGTTCTCTCCGCGGCCTCCGCCTGGGCGGAAGGCGACCTGCTGTCCGCGATCCGGGAGCGTGGCACCATCGTCATCGCCACCGAGGGCGATTGGAGCCCCTGGACCTATCACGATGAAAACGACCAGCTGGTCGGCCTGGATATCGAAATCGGCACGCTGATCGCCCACGGTCTGGGCGTCGAGCCCGACTTTGCCGAGACCGATTGGGACGCCATCCTGGCCGGCGTGGATTCCGGCCGGTTTGACATCGCCTGCAACGGCGTCGGCTACACTGAGGCGCGCGCCGAAAAATATTCCTTCTCGACCCCCTATGTTTACACGCATAAGGTGCTTGTTGTCCGCAGCGACAACGAAACCATCCACACCGTAGCTGACCTGAACGGCAAGACCACCGCCAACTCTGCCTCCAGCACGTATGCCGCCATCGCCGAGGAAAACGGCGCCAACGTCTCCTATGTGAGCACCCTGGCCGAAACCATCCTGCTGCTGGAGCAGGGCCGGGTGGACGCCACCATCAACGCCCAGGTATCCATCGAGAATTACCTGAACGAGCATCCGAACGCCAACATCAAGATCGTTGAGGTGCTGGCCGGCGATCCCGTCGCTTATCCCGTGCGCAAGAGCGAGGAAACCGCCACGCTGCTCAGCGCCATCGACGAGATCCTGGAGGCCGCGCGCCAGGACGGCACGCTGGCCGATATCTCGGTCAAATACTTCGGCCTGGATCTGACCCAGCCGGATTAACGTTGATCGGATCGACCCCGCATTTCATATTCACCAAAAGACCTTTGCCACAGGAGCTGTTCACTCCTGTGGCTTTGACAGTGTAAAGACGCGCTATGAAAAATGCTTCCCTGTTTCAAAATGAATCCGATTACGCCGACCTGCATTATCAGAGCGCCGCGGCGCACCTGTCGCAGGCTATCCGGTGCCCAACGGTCAGTTATACCGATTTGACGCGCATCGACGTTTCCGCGTTCGATGCGCTGCGCGCGTTTTTAAGGCAAGCTTATCCGCGCGTATTCAGTTTGGGCCGCGTCGAGGAGATCGGGCGCAGCCTGCTGATCACCCTGCCTGGCGAGGACCCATCCTTAAAGCCCGCGCTGTTCATGGCCCACCAGGACGTTGTGCCCATCGTGGCGGGCACGGAGGGAAACTGGCTGCACCCGCCCTTTTCCGGCGATATCGCCGACGGCTTTATCTGGGGCCGCGGCGCAATGGACATCAAGGAAATGCTGATCGGGGAGCTGGAAAGCGCCGAATACCTTTTATCCGGCGGAAGGAAGCCCCGCCGCACCATTTTCCTGGCCTTTGGCGAGGATGAGGAGACCTGCTCGGTCGGCGCTCGCGCCATCGCGAGAACGCTGCGCGACCGAGGCATCCGGCTGGAATATGTGCTGGACGAGGGCGCGGGCGACGTGACCGACGCGGCCGATTGGGGCGCGCCCGGCGCGCTAATCTGCCCGATCGGGATCTGTGAAAAGGGGTACGCCGATCTTCGGCTCGTCGCCGACTCGCAAGGCGGCCATAGCTCAAACCCCTTCCACGGCACCTCCCTGGGCGCTTTGTCCGAGGCGATCACGACAGTCATCCGCCACCTGCCCGCCCCTTGCCTCACCGATTCCGTGCGGCGCAGCCTGCAGCTGCTTGCGCCCGTCATGGCCGAAGCGCCGATCCGGGACTGGGCGCAAGACCCGGACGCGCACGAAGCCGAGCTGCTTGCCTGGTTCCTGCGGCATGAAAGCCTGTATCACCTGGTTCAGACCACCGCCGCACCCACCATGATCACGCTCGGTTCCCCCGCCGGTAATGTGATGCCGCAGCGTATGGAGGCGGTGATCAACTTCCGCCTGATCCCTCAGGATACGCCTGACAGCCTGCTTGCCCAATACCGCGCGCTGTTGGACGACAGGATCAGGATCGATTGGGCGCAGCAGATCGGCGCTTCCGTTCCCTCCGACGTCGACGCCTACGGCTACACACAGTTAAATGAAGCGCTGCGCCATTACTTTAACCGGCTGACCTTTCTGCCCATGCAAAATCGCGGCGC